>CAZDKH010000015.1:0-14616 GCA_964506225.1 uncultured Gammaproteobacteria bacterium | reverse complement strand
GCATGCAGAATACACAGGACAAATACGCGTGACAGTGATTAGAGAAACTAGAGCCAGCGATACAACCAGCGCCAAATAGACCTTGCTTCTTGACAATTTAGTTTAGTTGACGTATTCTCGTTTTCAGAATGACCAAGCGTCAGATTATCGATTTAGTAGCTAGAAAGGCCCATCTTCCCAAAAGAGCGGCTGCCGAGGCGATTGAAGTTTTTTTGAATGAAATTGGTAGAATACTATCAAAAGGTGAAAGAGTAGTGCTTTCTGGCTTTGGAACTTTTAGGGTTACTTCGATGAAAGGGAAAACCGTTAAAATCCCCAATACCCAAAAATTTGTTACGATTAAAGCCCATCGTACCCCCAAATTCTCTGCAGGAAAAAAACTCAAAAGGCAAGTTCTAAGGTAAAGCTTTATTTTTAATGTATACTTTCATAGGAAATGTCAAGAGTGATTGTTGTTGAGCGGTTGGTAAAAAATTTTGAGGTTACGGAAAAGAAATCTGGACTTGTGGGAGTAATACATTCATTTGTATTTCCTAAAAAGAAAATCGTAAAGGCCTTAAAAGGAATTTCTTTTACAATCTCGCAAGGAGAGCTGGTTGGTTTTATTGGACCAAACGGTGCAGGAAAGACCACAACTCTTAAAATTTTATCTGGAATTTTGTTTCCAACCTCAGGCTTTGTGCAGGTTACCGAGTATACTCCTTGGAATAGAAAACCGGATTTCTTGAAAAAAATCTCTCTTGTCATGGGACAAAAAAATCAACTCTGGTGGGATTTGCCAGCCAGTGAAACTTTTGAGCTAAACCGCGCAATTTATGAAATTCCCAAAAAAGTTTATAAAGAAAGCTTAGAAGAGCTGGTTACACTTTTGGATGTAAGAAAACTTCTTACTATCCCTGTTCGCAGGCTTTCGCTGGGCCAGAGAATGAGACTTGAACTTATTGCTTCCCTTTTGCATCAGCCTGAAATAGTTTTTATGGATGAACCAACTATTGGGTTGGATTTAGTTGCTCAGCAGGTTATACGGGATTTTGTCGTTGATTACAATAGACGTCACAAGGCAACCATCCTTTTAACCTCACACAACATGGATGACCTTGTCAATCTTACCAAAAGGGTTATTGTCATTAACGAAGGAGGAATAATTTTTGATGGGAATTTACAGGAACTGGTCAAAAGTTTTGCAAAAGAAAAAATCATTAGAGTATATATTTCCAAAAAGATTGATTACAAGAACTTGCAAAAAGTGGGGGAGGTAAAAGAAATAAAAATACCCCAAATTACGCTTTCAGTCCCAAGAGAGGGCGCAGCACTGGCTGCTTCTGAATTATTGCAAAATTTTCCTGTTGAAGATTTAACAATTGAGGAAGAGCCAATTGAGACGATTATCAGAAAAGTTTTCAAGGGGGTTAGATGAAAAGATATTTCACTATTTTTAAGATTTCTTTGCAACAGGAATTTGTCTATAGACTAAATTTCATCATGTGGAGAGTGAGAAATGTGATTCAGATTTTTTTAATTTTTTTTCTATGGGATAGCATCTTTTCAGCTCCTAACAGGGTTCTTTTTGGCTATGACAGGGCAAAAATATTAACTTATGTTTTGGGAATTCTAGTTATAAAAGCTATTGTCTTTTCCAGCCGGACAGTTGATGTTTCCGGTGAAATTTCTTCTGGGGCGCTAACCAATTATCTTCTTAAACCTGTCAATTATTTTTACTATTGGTTAACCAGAGATCTTTCAAGTAAGTTACTAAATTTGGGATTTGCGGTTATCGAGTTTGGGATTCTTTTTATTATCCTTAAGCCTTCCTTCTTTTTGCAAACAGATTTTTTGGTCCTATTGGCTTTTTTTATCTCTTTAGCTATTGCAATTTTTTTGTTTTTTTTAATCCTTTTTATTACTTCCTTTATTCCTTTTTGGGCGCCGGAGCTTGCCTGGGGCGCTCAGTTTATAGTTATAGTGATAATCTCGGAATTTTTATCCGGAGCTCTTTTTCCCCTTGATATTCTTCCCAAGGCCTTCCATGAAGCTTTGTACCTGACTCCTTTTCCCTATCTTTTGTTTTTTCCTCTTGAAATTTACTTAGGGAAAATAGCAGGTCTAAGGATCGTAAGGGGTATTATAATTTCTTTACTTTGGTCATTGGTACTTTGGATTTTGATGAAATCGATTTGGTTTAGAGGGTTAAAGGTTTATCGAGCAGAAGGAAGATGACCACAAGAAGAATTTTATATTATCTTAAAATCTGGTGGCTGATGAGTAAAAACTCGTTTTTGATGTTTCTTGTTCAAAAGGAAGCTTTTGCAATATTTTTGTTTGGCAAGATTTTGCGCTTTGGATTTTTCATAAGTTTTTTGTATTTTTTGCTCAGTGGCAGCAAAACCCTTGCTGGCTACAATACCGAACAAACAATCTTCTTCTTTTTGACTTTCAATCTCGTTGATACAATATCTCAATTTCTTTACCGGGAGGTTTATAGATTCCGTCCACTTATCGTTTCTGGTAATTTTGACTTGGTTCTAACAAAGCCGGTCAATGCCCTATTCCGCTCGCTAGCTGGTGGAGCAGATGTTATTGACCTTTTAATGATTCCTCCTTTAATTGCGGCAATTTGCTTTCTGGGAATAAAAATAAGCCCAAACTTTCTTCTGATTGTTAGTTTTGTTGCACTTGTTTTAAATGGACTTTTGATAGCAACAGCTTTCCATATCGCAGTTTTATCTTTGGGAATAATAACACTTGAGGTTGATCACACGGTTATGATTTACAGGGACTTACTGAATTTGGGGAGGTTTCCGATTGATATTTATAGGGAACCTCTAAGGGGTATTCTTACCTATCTTGTCCCGATTGCTATTATGATTACACTTCCGGCAAAAGCCTTGATTGGCCTTGCAAGTTTGAAGGGAATATTGGTTGCTTTTTTGATTGGGAGTATATCTTTTTTTGTCTCAGTAAGACTTTGGAATTTTGCATTGAAAAAGTACACAAGCGCCTCAAGTTGATATGAGAAAGCTTCTTGTTATTTGTGGCCCGACGGCCACAGGAAAGACAAAGTTAGCGCTTCATTTGGCTAAAATTTTTAACGGCGAGATAATTTCCGCGGATTCAAGACAAGTTTATAAGAAAATGGATATTGGAACCGGCAAAGATTTACCACCCGGTAAAAAACTTCAAAGTTGCGGATTTTTAAAACACATAAAATATGGATTTTATAAGTTTGGTGAAATAAAAGTCTGGGGATATGACATGGTAGACCCCAAGGACCAATTTAGTGTTGGTGACTACCTTAGATTTTTTAACAAAATCATCAAAAGGATTTATTTAGAAAAAAAGCTTCCTATACTTGTTGGAGGAACAGGTCTTTATATCAAGGCGGTGGTTGATGGTTTGGAAACCGCTTTTATACCGCAGAATAAAAGTTTAAGACTAAGGCTTGAAAAAAAGAATAAAGAAGAGCTTTTTGAAATTCTATCAAGCCTTGATCCCCTAAAAGCGGCAAGTCTTAATCAATCAGATAGAAAAAATCCAAGAAGATTAATTCGAGCAATTGAAGTGGCACAGTGGATGCTTGAACATCGGCAACTTTATAAAATTTTAACTAAACCACCAAAATACGACACTCTTTTTATAGGCCTCACAACCCGAAAATTGCTTCTTAATAAGATAATCCAAAAAAGAATTCTTAAAAGGGCAGGAGAAAAAATGGAGAAAGAAGTAAAAGAGCTGATAAAAAGTGGTGTTTCTTGGAATTCTCAATCAATGAGTGCTCTTGGTTATAAAATTTGGAAAGACTTTTTTTGGGGCAAGAAAAATAAAAAGGAAATAATTAAGGAGTGGTTGGCTCAAGAAAAAAGCTATGCTAAAAGGCAAATTAAGTGGTTTAAAAGAGATAAAAGAATAAAGTGGTTTGATATTTCAGATAAGACTTGGCGAGAAAACGTAGAAAATGAGGTCAAAAAGTGGTACCATACTACCAGATGATTAAGACAAAAGATCAAAAAATCACAATTGAGATATCAAGGCGAACAATTTTCTTTTTATTGCTTCTTGTCGGAGTTTTGTGGTTTACCTTTTTGATAAGGGAAATTATTTTACAGCTTTTAGTCGCGACCCTTTTGGTGTTTATTTTTAATCCGACTGTAGTTAAAATGGCGCGATATAAAATTCCACGCGCGCTGGCAGTTGCTATTGTCTATATCTTTTTTATAGGTCTTTTGATTTTTGCTTTAGCCTCGGTTATACCTGCTTTGATAGAACAGTCAACCAACTTTGCTAATAGTTTACCCAAATATCTTGATGAGCTTAATATACCTGAATTTATTTCTGAGGGTGTAGCAAGAGAGATAACCTCAGCTTTAGGAATTTTACCCTCTCATGTATTAAGAATAGGTGTGTCAGTTTTTTCCAATGCCTTGAATGTTTTGGCGGTTTTGATGTTTGCATTTTATCTTCTTTTGAGCCGCGATAAAATTTATGAGAAAATTGGAGAAATTTTTGAGGAATCAAAGTCAAAAAAAATTGAAAAGATATTAACTGAGGTAGAGACCAGACTTAGCAGTTGGGCAAGGGGGCAGCTTATTTTGATGATTATGGTGGGTTTGGCAAATTATGTTGGTTTAACCATTTTAGGAGTACCCTTTGCTGTTCCTTTAGCTTTACTTCACGGACTTTTGGAGATAATACCAAACATAGGTCCTTTTTTAGGTGCCATACCATCCGTGATAGTTGGTTTTGGAATTTCACCGGTAACTGGTCTTGCCGTGACCGCTTTGGCATTTCTTATTCAACAGATAGAAAACTATGTTTTTGTACCCAATATCATGAAAAAATCTGTTGGACTAAGTCCCATTGTCACGCTTTTATCACTTTTGATTGGTTTTAAGATAGCAGGGGTAGCTGGTATCATTCTTTCTATACCGACAGTTATTACTTTTCAGGTTATTACCAAAGAGCTTGTAATTCCGCGTAAAATTTAATATAATAAACCTGCCTTGGAGGAAGGGTAATCGCCCCGGTTTAACCGGGGAGGAAAGTCCAGGCAGCACAAAGACAGAGGACGGAGTGCAAACTCCGACTGGTAACAGCTAGTTCCCGATTAAATCGGGACTGATCCTGAATTGACAGGATTGGAGAGCAACAGAGACGAGTCCCGAAGAGAGTTAATAACTTTCTCGGGGGTGAAACGGGCAATCCTACTCGCTGCAACCTCCGACAAATGCGTTTGAGGTGTCTTTGCCGAGCATTGAAGATTGAGGGCTTAGATAGATGATTACCTAAAAACAGAACCTGGCTTACTAGCCTCCAAGGTGCAAAAATCCCGAGCCAAACTCGGGATTTTTGTTTGCTAAAATATAGGTGATGAAACTGGTTGTACAGAGAGTTAAAAGTGCATTGGTTAGATCGTTGGTAACCGACAAAGTGGTAGGGAGAATTGATAAAGGACTTTTTGTGCTTTTGGGAGTTAAAAAGGGAGACACACAAAAAGAGGTTGACATTCTGGTTGAGAAATTATTTAAGCTTCGAATTATGAGTGACAAAAGGGGCAAAATGAATCTATCTGTAGCAGATGTAGAGGGCTCATTTTTGGTGGTATCGCAATTTACTTTGTATGCAGATACATCTGCCGGAAATAGACCATCTTTTATAAATGCTGAAGATTCTAAAAAAGCAAAAAAGTTATATGACTATTTTGTAGAAAGATTAAAAGATAAAACTCGCCTTTCTGGTGTGCGCAGTGTTAAAGTAAAAACTGGTATTTTTGGAGATTATATGCAGATTAAACTACAGCTTGATGGTCCGGTTACTATTATTTTGGAGGAATAAATGTTTTTAAAAGCTCTAAAATTTGTTTTCAGGGTGTTTGCAGCGGCTATAGTGGTCGTTGTTTTACCATCTTTTATAATTGGAAGCTTTTATTTTGGTTATTTATTTGGTATAAGTTATGGGTTTAATGAGGCAGTAAGGCAAATTTCAGAAAGACTTTCTAGCGAAAAGCCAAAGGCCTCTTCTTTTCAGCCAACGCCTACGATAACAACTCCAAAGCAGATAACTCCTGCCCCAAGAAAATTAACCACTCCCAGCTGGGGAGGACCTGAACTTTGGGAGGAGGTAAACAAAAGAAGAGTAGAGCTTGGAGTTAATCCTCTTTCAACGAGAAATGAGCTTTGTACAATTGCCTCGATTAGACTTAATGAACTTTTGCTACTTGGGACACTTGATGGTCATGAAGGCTTTAGTAATTTACCAGAAAGACGCCCCGACCTAAAATGGATTTTTGAGAAATATACAATCAGCGAGTTTTTGGTAGCCGGAGCCAAAAGTGCCAAAGAAGCCGTCTCTCTTTGGGAAAATACTCTGGGGCACAAACAGCTTTTATCAGGTGGAGAGTATGTTTGGGGGTGTGTCTATGCTCAATCAGGAATCGGCGTGGCAATTGCTGCGTATTAGTAACTTCTCTTTTTTAAAAAACTTGACTAATTTTTTTCTTGAAGAATATTGTCTGCCGATGGAAACCATCAGGCGGTTGACGTCTTTCCAGTATTTCCGGGGAAGAAGCCTCGTTAATTCTTTTTCCGTTTGTTCGGGAGTTTTTGTTTTTACCCAACCCAATAAATTGCTGATTTTGTGAACGTGTGTATCAACTGCTATTGCTGGAATACCAAAAGCACGGTTAAGTACAAGATTGGCTGTTTTTCTGCCCACCCCAGGTAAGCTCATAAGTTCTTTCCGCGTAAGCGGTATTTTACCGTGAAACTCTGAAACAATTAACTTTGAAACTTGCTTTAAATATTTTGCTTTTGTCTTATAAAAACCCACCGGATATATTAAATCTCTGATTTCTGATTGAGTTAATTTTTCTAATTTTTTGATGTTTGGTGCAACTCTGAAAAGTCTCTGGGATGCTTCAAAAGTTACTTCATCCTTTGTTCGCGAAGATAAAATAGTTGAAACTAAAGTTTTATAAGGATTTTTTCCAAAAGCTTCTAGGGGGATGGGTTTGTAGTTTTTCCTAAATACAAGGAAACCTCTTTTCAGAGAGGCTCCTTGTATTGATTTTTTAAGGTTGGGCTTAGGCGGCTCCAATCTTAAACATTGTTGTGCCGCAGACTTCACAGACAGCTTTGGTGGCTTTTTTGCCATTTGCCATGGTGTAAGGAGTTTTATCCTTACCCTCTCTTTTTGCTCGGCACTTTACACAATACATCATGTTTTACCCTCACCCCCTCTCGATGCTCTAGATGCGCATAGTATAGCACTTTATCTAGGCATGGCGTGTGCGTAATATTGGTTTTTTTGTACTTTGGGAGCACTTGTCTTTTGATGATACTTAGCTTTTTGAGCCTGAATATAGGACTTTTTGAATGTTGACTACTTTTTCCTTTAGAAAAAATCTCTTCTCAAAATTACCCCTTGACAGCTTGCAAATTGTTTCAGGATTTCCTTCTGGAGAAAATGAGAAACATCGCTGACATTCCTCTAACAAGCTATCTCAGAGTGGAGAAAAGATAAAGGAAGACTAAATAATTCTGGAATTACTCCTTGAAAAGCAATCTCTCATATTGGTTTACTGAATTTGTGTGGGATAAACCTAATATGGGGGATATCTTTGAAAAAGCAAGGTTTAGACTTGCCTTTTTATGAATTTTACAGGATTATTGATGATGTGTCAGGTCTACAGTCTTCTTGACACAGTATTTTGTAAATGCCAAAATATTTGAGTCAAAACATTACTCAACAGTCTGTTGAGATAAAAGTAGCCTGTGAATTCGGAAGTAATTCTATCTATTGTTATAATAGTCTGGGGTTTGTGGCTACTTTTTTTAAGTCTGGCTTTTTATTGGCTAATTTACCATTACAAAAGGTTGGTCCGAAATACAAAGGGAGAAAATTTAAAGGTAATCTTGGATAGGATTTTAAAACTTGAGGTGGACAATAAAAAGGATATAGGGCAATTAACTAAGGAGGTGGCAAAATTAGAGGAAGAAGGATTAACTCATGTTCAAAAGGTTGGGGTGGTAAGATTTAATCCCTTTGAAGAGACGGGTGGAGATCAGAGCTTTTCAATCGCCCTTTTGAATGGATATAATACAGGACTTGTTGTCACAGTCCTTCATGCAAGGCAAAGGACCAGATTATATGTAAAGCCAATAAAAAAAGGAAGAAGTACCCTTGAATTGTCGGCAGAGGAGAAAAAAGCCATAGGCGAGGCATTTAAGAAAACAAAATGAATAAAATATTAAATTCCAAAAAATTTTTAACACTAATTGGTTTTTTTGGACTTTATCTTATGGCCACAGGAATTTCTTGGCTTGTTTTTTCTTCTCTGGCCAGTGAAACAACTGCAACACCAAAAGAATTGACTGGGCTTGAAGCAGAGAGGGCAAGGATTGCAGCTCTTCCCAAAACTGAAGAGTGTCCTCTTAATGGAGCTAAATACACTAAAATTGAACGGGAGATTTGGGATAAAAGATCCCCAATGGCTGTTGTTATAGAGAATCATGTTGATGCCCGGCCGCAATCGGGTATTTCACGGGCGGATATTGTCTATGAAGTGGTGGCCGAGGGGGGGATAACGCGTTTCTTGGGCATTTTTTACTGCGCAGCTGCTAAGGAGGATGTGACTTTGGCGCCCATTAGAAGCGCCAGAGTCTATCTCATAGATTGGGCGGCTGAGTATGGAGAGTATCCATTGTTTGTTCATTTTGGAGGTGCAAATAATATATGTGGAAATTGCCCAGGGGGAGTTAAACCCAAGGGAACAGTTGCCAAAGAGGTGATGGCCCTTGAAAAATTGATAAGTATGGGCTGGCGCCATGCAAAGGGAAATGCTTTAGATGGAGGAGCTAACGTTAGTTATCCTGCAATTAAAAGAGATCAATATCGTTTAGGAGATAATCCGGCTGCATGGGAGCATTCAGCAGTTGGATCATCTGATCTTTTGTTTAACCTTGGAATTGAGCGCGGTTTTAACGGCAAAACTGCGGATGGGAGAATGTGGTATGAGGATTTCATTTCCTGGAGATTTGAAGACGAAAAAGCCGCAACTACCCCCACCGCCTCTAAAATTTCTTTTGAGTTTTGGAGTAATAAGCCAGATTACAATGTGGAATGGAAATATGATGCTAATTCCAACAGTTACCTGCGTTTTAATGGTGGAAAGGAACATAAGGATTGGGAATTTGACAAACCACAACTTTCAGCCAAAAACGTTGTGGTCATCTTTGTAAAAGAAAAAGGTCCGGTTGATCAGGAGCTTCATATGTTTTACCAAACGATCGGTCGGGGAAAAGCAATCTTTTTCAAGAACGGTGAAGTGATTGAGGGTACTTGGGAGAAGGCGTCGCAAACTTCAAGAACAAGATTTTATGATGATAATGGTAAAGAGATTAGTTTTGTTAGAGGGAGTATCTGGATTGAGGCACTACCAGAAGGGAACGAAATAGTCTATAATTAAAACTATCTTCCTGCCCTACCTGCCCCATAAAAATGGCAAGTTTAGAAGATTTTATTACTTCAAAAGTAAGAATTAAAATTTTGGAGTTATTCTTTTCAAACCCCAATGAAATGTACCATATTCGAGGAATTGTAAGGGAAATAAGAGAAGAAATAAATGCAGTAAGGAGGGAATTAGAAAGGCTTGAAAAAGCAGGAATTCTAAAAAAAGAGTCCCGCGGAAACAGAATTTACTACTGGACGAGAAAAGATTACCCAATGTTTGGCGATTTACTGTCTTTAGTTTCCAAAACAACAGGACTGGGAAATGAAATTATTGTGAATAGATCAAAAATAGGTAACCCCAGTTTTGTTATGTTTTCAGGACGATTTGCGAGGTTTAAAGATCGCAAGAGGGAAGATGATGTAGATATTCTGGTTGTTGGTAACGTGATTTTGCCGGAACTGGCAAGTTTGATAAGAGCTGAAGAATCAAAAAGAGGTAAAGAGATAAACTACACCGTGATGAGCAGAGACGAGCTTGAGTTTCGCAAGAAACGCCGCGATCCATTTCTTTTAGGAATTCTTTCCGGATCAAGAGTAATGATTATTGGGGATGAGGATGACTTAGTTTCCTAAATTTAATAGTATTCTCTAAATTAGGAAGATAAACCAAATTGGAGTTAAGATAATTCTTTGAGTTCTTGTAAACGTTTTAGAAGTGCTTCTTTTTCATTTGGAAGTTTTTGTTCTAATACCTCCTCAAAAAGCTTTTGTAAAACTTCACCCACCCTGGGGCTGGGTTTGATATCCAGCTCTCTCATAACATCGTGACCGGTTATCTTCAGGTCATGAACCGTGAATGGCTGTTTTTGCACTTCAATCAAACGCTTTTTGAATTCCTCTAGTCTCCAAGAAGTTTCTGAAGCTCCGCCTCCTAATCTATCGCCAATTCTCAGGGCCAGAATATCCTCTATGTTTTCTAACCCAACTCTTCTTATAAATCTTCTAATTGCCGAGTCGGTTTGTTTTTCATCCACGCTGAACTGATGCCAGCGCACCAAGGTAACCAATTTTTCCTTTTGTTTATTGGAAAATCTTAATCTGTCGGCTATTTGCTTTGCTATTCTTGCTGAAACAATTTCATGATTATAAAAGGTTATAACTTTATTTTTGTGTTTTTTGTATGTTTGAGGTTTGCCAATGTCATGGATAAGTGTTGCAAACCTGACAATTGGATCGGTAGATGGACAGGCTTTAAGTGATAAAAGACTATGAGTGCCAACATCATAAATATGGTGTCTGCCGGGAGATTTTTGGTCAACACCAAAGGTTTTTTCCATTTCAGGTATGATTTCTTGCATAAGTCCTGATTCTCTAAAAAGAAGCATACCCTCATAGGGAGCAGGGGACTTGAGGATTTTCAGAAGTTCGTCTCTGATTCTTTCCCTTGAGATTTTGTTAATCAAACTAACATTTTGTTTTATAGCATTGAGAGTTTTTTCTTCTATTTTAAAACCCAACTCAGCTCCAATACGCACTGCTCGCATCATTCTTAGGGCGTCTTCAGAAAAGCGTTCAAGCGGGTTGCCAACAGCTCGAATAAGTTTTTTCTGTAAATCTTTTTGACCGTTGTAAAGGTCAATAAGCTGAAATTCTATTTCCAACCGACCAAGAGATTGTTTTTTAATCCGTAAACCCTCTTTTTTTAAAGCCATCGCGTTTATGGTAAAATCGCGTCTTTTTAAATCTTCTTCAAGAGATTTTCCCCAATGAACTTTATCCGGTCTTCTTGCATCTGAATAACTGTATTCTCTGCGAAAAGTTGTAATTTCATATGGCCTTTCACCTTCTTTTTTGGCTGGGATTCCTACTGTGCCGTATTTATTGTCATAAAATGCATTGGGAAAAATTTTTAGTAAATCTTGGGGAGTAGCATTGCTTGTGAAATCCCAATCATAAACAATTTTCCCCATTAGAATATCTCGGACAGCGCCTCCAACAATGTAAATCTTAAAGCCTGCCTTTTCAACTTTTTGTAAAATTTCTCCAACCTCATCTGGTAAGTTAACTAACATTGGTTTAAATTATACGATATGAAGCACTTAAAATGGGAGATTTTGAGTAAGCTTGAAGTAACAAGTACAAAATTTAAAACAGACGATATAGTAAAGATAATTCTTAAAAATCGGGGGCTTGATACTAAAGAAAAACAAGAGGAGTTTTTAAATCCGCCCCATCCCAAAGACTTATCTTTGGAGGAGCTGGGGATTAGTAAAAAAGAAATTAAAAAGGCTATCAAGCGATTAAAAAAGGCTAAAGAAAATAAAGAGCATGTAATTATCTATGGAGATTATGATGCGGATGGTATTTGTGCAACAGCTATCTTGTGGGAGTGTTTGTATAACCTTGGCTTTGATGTTTTGCCATATATTCCAAGTAGGTTTGAGGAAGGATATGGTCTCAACACCAAAAGTGTTGAGAAGCTTAAAGTTCAAAACTCAAAGCTTAAATTGGTTATTACTGTTGACAATGGGATTACTGCTTTTGACGCTGTCAAAAATATAAACAAATTGGGTATTGATGTGATAGTTACAGACCACCACATTCCAGAGAGGAAAAATCCCGAAGCTTGCGCAATTATCCAAACAACAAAAATCTCCGGTTCAGCCCTTGCCTGGATTTTCGCAAGGGAGGTTAGAAAAGGATTAAAAAATCAAACTCGGAGATTAAAAATTGACAATGGACTAGATCTTGCTGCTATTGGTAGCGTGACCGACCAAATTCCTCTTATAGGTCCAAATCGCTCTTTTGTTAAACACGGGATTGAGACGCTAAGAAAGACCAAAAGAGTCGGACTTTTATCTTTGTTTGAGAAAGCCCAAATTAATCCCCAATCAATAGGTGTTTATGCGATTAATTTTTTAATTGGTCCAAGGATTAATGCCCTTGGAAGACTTGAGCACGGCCTTGAGTCTTTAAGACTTCTCTGTGTCAAAAAGAAAGAAAATGCCATACCTCTGGCAATCTTGTTGAATAATGCGAATCTTGAAAGACAAAAGGTGTTGGATAAAGTTTACTTACATCTTAAGGAAACTGTTACCCTTTCAGAGTCTGAGCATGTGATAATAGCTGCTCATGAATCTTATCATGAAGGTGTTATTGGGCTTGCTGCTTCAAAATTAGTTGAAGAATTCTGGCGGCCGGCAATTGTTTTTTCAAAAGGAAAAAAGGTATCCAAGGCCTCAGCCCGTTCAATTCCGGGATTTAATATTATTGAGGCTATTCGACGGCTTGATAATTTTCTTTTGGAGGGAGGAGGACATCCTATGGCAGCCGGTTTTTCAGTAAAAACCGAAAGATTGCCCGAATTTGCGGAAAAATTTTCTCAGGTTTCAAAAGAAATGCTTAATAAGGACGTTCTTGTAAGAAAATTAAAAATTGATTTGGAGATTAGTTTTGAGCTGATTACAAAAAAGCTTTTCGAAAAGCTTGTTAAGTTTGAGCCCACAGGAATTGGTAATCCTACCCCAATTTTTCTAACCAGAAAAGTTAGTGTCAAAGAAGCCAGGGTTGTTGGAAAAGACAATTCTCACTTAAAACTTACTTTAGAAAAAAATCAGACTTATTTTGACGCAATTGGTTTTGGTATGGGCGAGCGTTATTCAGAGTTATCTACCGATAGACCTATAGATATTGCATATTCTATTGAACAAGACTCGTGGAATGGCAGTCAAAATTTGCAGTTAAGGCTCAAGGATTTTAAAATATCCTAATTATGGAGACTGATAAGTATCAAAAACACTTTGAAGAACTTTTGGCTAAGTGTAGGTCTTATAGTTCAAATTTCGATGAAGAAAGAATTAAGAAGGCGTGGGAATTTGCGAAAATTGCTCATCATGGACAAAAAAGAAAAAGTGGAGAAGATTTTGTTTATCACCCCTTACAGGTTGCAATATATCTTGCTTCATGGGGACTTGATGAGACTGCGATTGTTGCTGGGCTTTTGCATGATAGCGTCGAGGACGGAGGGGCCACTCTGGAGGATATAAGAAATAATTTTGGAGAAGATGTGACCCTTCTTGTCGATGGAGTCACAAAAATTAGAACCATAGAGTTGAGAGGAAGCAAAGAAGAAATCTTTGTTGAGAATCTAAGAAAAATGCTTTTGGTTATGAGCAAAGATCTGCGGGTGGTACTTATCAAACTTGCAGATAGACTTCATAACATGCAGACTCTTTGGGCATTATCTAAAAAGCGGCAGTTAATTAAAGCTCAGGAAACACTTGAAATCTATGCTCCCATAGCTGAAAGGTTGGGGATAGGCGAGGTGAAGTCTGCCTTGGAGGATTTGGCCTTTAAGTACGCATTTCCCGATGAGTATAAAAATCTAGTCCAGAAGTCTTTGCCTTATTACAAAAACGCTGACAAAATAATAAAAACAATAAGAAGAAAAATTTTACTCAGACTTGCTTCAGAGAAAGTTACTGCACAGGTTCATTCCAGAAAAAAGCATCTTTATTCTCTTTGGAAAAAGCTTTCTCGTCCGGAAATTAATGGAGATTTCACAAAAATCTATGATATTGTTGCCCTAAGAATAATTACTAAAAATATTCCTCATTGCTATTTGGCTTTGGGGATTGTTCACGGGCTTTATAAACCAGTTCCCAATATTGGTGTTTCCGATTTCATTGCTCAACCTAAACCTAACGGTTATCAATCAATTCACACAAAGGTTTTTGGACCGGGCGGAACGATAGTGGAAGTCCAAATAAGAACCGAGGAAATGCATGAGCAGGCAGAACATGGAGTCGCGGCTCATTGGGCATATTCAGAAAGGAAAAGTGAAAAAGTAAGCGATGAGAAGGTGGAGAGAGGGTTTAAGGCAGATAAGGATAAACTCCGCTGGGTAACAGAGCTTCTTTCTTGGCAAAAGGAGGTTATTGATAGTAAAGAATTTTTAAGAGCAGTTAAGTTTGACGCATTGAATCACAGAAACTTTATTTTTTCTCCAAAAGGGGATGTTTATGATTTGCCTTCCAATGCTACCCCAGTTGATTTTGCCTGCGCAGTGCACACAAAACTTTTACACTATATAAAAGCTGCAAAGGTTAATGGAAAAGTGGTTCCTTTAAAATATAAACTTCGTAGTGGCCAGGTTGTTGAAATAGTCAAGTC
>CAZDKH010000014.1:0-7535 GCA_964506225.1 uncultured Gammaproteobacteria bacterium | reverse complement strand
AAAAGATTCTAACTACTTCATCGAGGATTGACAATACAATTATACAATTGTATTATTATATCATGAAATGGATTACCACAAACATCAGATTTCCTGAAGACATGTACATGGAGCTCAAGATGGAGGCTGCCAAAAAGCGTACTTCTGTGGCCGAAATTGTGAGAGAGAAGCTTAAAAAGAAAAAAGTTACGAGAAAAAAGTCCGCCGAGCAAATCATGAAAGAGTTGGATGAGCTGGCTAAAGAAAACGACAGACAAAATCCCGGAATTAGTTTCAGCGAGAAGTTAATAGAAATGAGATACGAGCAATGATTGTTATTGATGCTTCAGTTGCTCTCAAATTGGTTAGAAGAAAAGATGAGAAGTACATTAACGAGGCATTAAGATTACTCGGGAACCATCTTGACGGTAAAGAACAGATAGCAGTACCGTACTTGCTATTTTTAGAAATCGCCAACGCCTTGGTGACTAAAACAGATACCACCACAGATCAGGTAACCAGAAACCTCACTAAGCTATTTGAATTCAAATTCAAACAATTGACTATAGGCGAAAGGGATATTATCAACTCATCAAGACTTGCCAAAAAGCTCAAAACCTCAGTTTACGACATGCTTTATGCGGTTGTGGCAAGGGCAAATAAATGCACTCTTTATACAGCTGATGAGAATTTTGTCAAAAAATTAAAGACACGCTGGGTTAAGCACATTAGTGAAGTTGCCGGCGATTAAGGCTCGATCCCCTAGGGGTTTTTTCTTTTGATAACTCTTTTTGCTGCTGAAACGATATCTTTTGCTGTCATGCCGTATTTTTCCAAAAGCTCTTTTGGTTTGCCGGATTCGCCGAAGCAATCTGGCATGCCGATAAACTCCATCGGAACCGGGAAGTTTTTGGCTAAAACTTCGGCAACGGCTCCACCCAGTCCCCCGTTAACTTGGTGTTCTTCAACTACAACGATTGCTCCGGTTAACTTTGCGGCTTTGATAATAGTTTGCTCATCAAAAGGTTTTATTGTATGAGAGTTGATTACAAGACAGCCAATTTTGGATTTGTTTAATTCTTTTGCGGCTCTTAAAGCTTCATAAACTAAGGGGCCACAAGCAATAATTGCCACAAGAGGATCTTTATCTTCCCAGAAAATTTCAGCTCGGCCGATTTTGAAGGGTGTATCATCAGTTGTCATTACAGGAGACTTTTCGCGGGCAAAGCGGAGATAAGTTGGTTTGCCGTTGCCAGCTGCCTCAATGGTTGCTTTTTTTGTTTCAACTGAGTCACATGGGGCAATAACAATCATATTAGGAAGAACACGCATCAAAGCAATGTCCTCAAGCATCTGGTGAGTAGCTCCATCGGGACCAACATTAACTCCCGCATGAGAACCTACAATTTTTACAGGAACGTTGTTTATACAAATTGTGGTTCTGATTTGTTCCCAATTTCTGCCCGGAGAAAAGACAGCGAAGGAGGAGATAAAAGGGATTTTGCCGTAATTGGCCATACCCGAAGCAACTGTTGCCAAAGCCTGCTCGGCAACACCCACCTCGATGAAACGCTGGGGAAACTTATCGGCAAATAAATTAGTCCTTGTTGATTCTTTTAAGTCAGCCGTAAGAACGACAATATTTTCGTTTTTCTCACCCACTATTACAAGTCCCTCACCATAACCATCGCGTGTGGGAATTTGTTCGATATCCTTTTTGAAAATTTTTTTAGAAAGCTTTAAATCAGGATTTAACATACGCCAAAAGAAAAATTAAAAGTACAAATAAAACAAAAATTAAAGCCGTAATAACAATTTTAGTCCTTACTTTCCAGGTAGCCAAAAACCAAGTAAAAGCAATTGCCATTGGCCAAACCAAAGTCAGAAACATTAAAATTGTCAGAATGTTTCTCCAATTTTTCTTTATTTCTTTCTTGTCTCCCACCATTTCATGTATTCAGAAGTACCGGAAAAAATGTAATAGTTTCTTGTTTCAATAAGATCAAAAGGAACAATTCTGTCTTTATTTTCGAAATAATTTGATAAAAGACTTTGATTGTAGTATTCGGTGAAATCAGAAATACTCATCTTCTCAATATCTGTCTTGTCAGCCCATTTATAAACAACGCCGGGTTTTGGTTTTACTGACAAAGGAGCATTTGCAACAACAATAAACATAAGAACTGTCCTTCCCTCAATCAAAAGTTCCTCAATCTTGAAAATTCCTTTTGGTTTTACCAGAAAACCTACCTCTTCTTTCATCTTGCGATCAAGTGCATCTCTTAATGATTCCTTCTCATAGGGCCTGCCTCCCGGCAAACCCCAGCGCCCAGGCATCCACTCATTGGTCTCAGGCTCCTGAATAAGAAGAATTTTTCCTTTCGGATTTTCGACAATCACCTTGACTGCATTGATTCGTTCATAGCGAAGCCGTATATCACTCATTTTCTCTCACCTTCCTTCCAACTAATTTTAACTCTTTTAGTGCCAGTTCTGCTTCCTTTTTATTTGGTGGCTTCCCGTGCCATGAAGGGTCGTTTTCCATAAAAGATACTCCCTTTCCCGGAGTCGTATGGGCCAAAATCACACTTGGTTTTTCATAAACTGTTTTGGCTTGGTTTACGGCGTTTATTATTTCTTCAATGTTGTGCCCGTTGATTTTTTGTAAATGCCAGTTAAAACTTTTATACTTTTCAGAAAGAGGCTCAAGTGGCATAACATCTTCTGTAAACCCACCAATCTGGATGTTGTTTCTATCAACAAAAAGAGTTAAGTTTGAAAGTTTGTATTTAGCAGCAAACATCACTGCTTCCCAGTGGTTTCCCTCATCGTGTTCAGCATCCGAACAAATACAAAAAACACGAAAACGCTTATTGTCCATTTTTGCTCCTAATGCATATCCTGCGGCCTGAGCAAGTCCGCACCCCAAAGGACCCGAGGTCGTTTCTATCCCAAAAAGTCTTTCTTTCTCCGGGTGACCTTGCAATCGCGAACCCAGCCTTCTTAAAGTTTTAAGCTCCCTCAAGGAAAAATAACCTGCATGCGCCAGAGTGGCATAATAAACTGGGCAAATATGACCATTTGAGAGAATAAGTCTGTCCCGCTCTTCCCAGCCGGGATTTTGTGGGTCGTGATTCATTATTTCGAAATACAAAGCTGTAAAGATGTCTGCCATACCAAGGGCGCCAGCAGAATGACCACTTCCCGCAGCAAGAAGCATGCGAATGATATCCATACGGATTTCATTGGCCTTAAGTTGTAATTCTTCGACAGTCAGTTTTTTCATTGTTTAACTTCACCATCTTTTGCCTAACTATAACTGAAAGGCCTTTTCTTCTTCATGAGCATTTTCTTGCTTTTTAAGAATATCTTCAAACATATTGATTGCTTGATATGCATCCTCTGGAGTACTTACCACTTTAAAAACCTTAAGATCTTCCGGACGTATGCGCATGTGGCGTACAAAGCATTTGATTATCTCATTCCAAAAATCACCATATAAAATCAAGGGTTTGTGGTGACCAAAGTAAAGCCTCCCCAGTCCCCATGCCATACCAAACTCTGAAATTGTACCCGTTCCTCCGCGGAAGACTAAGTAAGCATCTCCCAACTCCAAAAGCTTTAAGGTCCGCTCAAGATAGTTTCTGGCTCTCACTTCTTGGTCTAAAGGATTTTCTGGATCGCGACCTTCGAAATTAGTAATATCTTTGGGATAAAAGGTTACACCAATTACCGTTCCTCCTGCAGCCTTAGTACCTTCTGAAACTGCCCGCATTGTTCCCGGACCGCCACCATTGATAGCAACATAGCCCTTTGAGGTAAGAAATTTTGCACACTCATAAGCTTCTTGATACAAAGGATCGTTGGGTGCCGCATCAGCAAAACCAAAATAAGAAATTTGTTTGATTTTACGAGAGGTTTTAGTCGGATTCATTAGTCAATATTACCATCAAGGCATAAATTGTTCAAAAAAGCGCTTCCCTCCAACAGTGGCTTCGTCTGCTCCGGCATTTTCTAAGCGAAAGGTTAACTCCTTTGTAATTCCGCCATCAACACAGATTTTAAATGGCGACTGGTCATCTTTTCTGATTTTGTTGAGTTTTTTAATTTTATCCAAAGCTTTGAAATCAAACTTTTGACTACCAAAGCCAGCGGGAACACTCATCACAAGCACCACGTCAAGATTTTTAATTATCTCCTCCTCAATAGCGTTAACAGGAGTGGTAATATCAATTGCAAGACCCACTAAACTACCGGTAGACTGAACTTTAGCTAAAAATTCAAACTGGTTAGTCATTTTTTCTATCTGAGCAATTATTCTGTCTGCACCTGCATATAAGCATTTTTCGACCCAGTTAATGGGTTCATCCACCATCAGATGATAATCAAGAAGGATATTAGTCTCCAGATTGCGGAAAACAACCGGATCAACTGTTTTGTTGTTGGCAAATTTGCCATCGACAACGTCAATCTGCACTCTTTTGACCCCAGCCTCTTCGGCTTTTTTCAAAAGCTCTCTGGCCTCATTTGGGTCCTGCGTGAGAATTGAGGGAATGATTAGCATAATTTCTCAACGCCTAGATTTATAGCTTTTCTAATTGAAAATTTTTAAAAGATAGGGTTATTGGATCGGTTGGTACTTTTGTGGATTCTAAAGCCTTTCCAACCCTTATCACCTGTTCAACTAAACGATTTGCATAACCCCATTCGTTATCATACCAAGCAAAGACTTTAATCATGTTCCCCCCCACAACCTGAGTAAGAGAAAGGTCAACTATAGCAGACTCGCTTCTACCAATAATATCCGAGGAGACCAAGGGTTCTTTTGACACCGCCAAAATACCCTTATACAAAATATTCGAGGCAGCCTCCTCAAATACCCTGTTAACCTCCGCGACCGTAACGTCTTTTTTCAAAACCGCGGTGATATCCGAAATTGAACCGCTAAGAACAGGTACACGAAGAGCAATACCATCAAAGATACCTTTAAGCTCTGGAATAGTTTCAGTGGTTGCTATTGCAGCACCTGTGGTGGTTGGAATAATGTTTTCTGCTGCTGCTCGGGCACGGCGCAAGTCTTTATGAGAGTTGTCCTGAAGATTTTGATCATCGGTATAGCCGTGAACCGTGGTCATTAAAGCTTTTTCAACTCCAAAGCGCGAATGAAGAACGGCCATGACTGGTGAGATGCAATTTGTGGTACACGAGGCATTGGACAAAACCTCCCCCTCTCCTTTGTATTCGTTGACTCCAAGTACATAAGTGCCCACATTTCCACCTTTTACCGGCGCTGAAATTACAACCCTTTTCGCTCCACCTAAAGCATGTTTTTTGGCATCTTCTTCGGTAGTAAATTTACCTGTGGATTCAATAACTACATCTACTGCGTATTTTCTCCATGGAATTTTAGCAGGATCCTTCTGTGCCAAAACCGCTGACTTTTTACCCTCCACTTTTAAATAGCCAATCAAAGGATCCTCGTCGGTCGCCTGGGCTGCTTTTTTAACTTCCTCAGCAACAACATTTTTCTCAAACTTTCTGTACATGGTATCAAAATTCACTAGATGCGCCCATCCCCACACGTCCATAGAACCCGAAGTGTTTATAGCAGTAAAATCAATCTCGCTGGAGTGTTTGAGAATTCCAATTCTATAAGCGATTCTACCGATTCTGCCAAAGCCGTTGATGCCAACTTTGACCATATTAATTCAGCATACTAAAAACAAGAGAACTTGACAATATGTATAAATAAATGTACATTTAAGTTATGAATTTAATAACAACAACTGAATTAAGAACGAAAACTTCTGATCTAGTAGAAAAACTTTTAAAGGGCGAAGAGGTTGAACTGATTCACAGATCTAAGGTAGTGGCAGTAATTAAACCCAAAAAAGTAAGTCAAAGTAAACGAATTGACCCTAAACGTTTTGCCATGACCTTAAAAAAACTCGAACCGAAAAGGAAAATGACTTATAAACAAATAATGAAGATTTATGATCACTATATGATGTATCGACATGGCCCGCGTGTTTCTTGATGCCAATTTCGTTATCGAGACAATTGGTCTTAGACGATCAGAAATAGAAAGCGAAAATCTAAAAGACCATGAAGTTTATGTATCCCCCTTAACAATACACGTCATGTGTTATTCGTTTAAAATAAAGCTACCCGACAAAAAAATTGATGATTTTGTCGACCAGATATATCTTACAAATTTCACGGAGGATCTGACAAAACTTGCCTTGTCGGGGCCAACCGCAGATTTTGAGGATAATATTCAACTCCACTCTGCGGCTGAAACCGAGTGTAATTATTTTTTGACAAATAATGAGAAACTTTTGAAAATGAAGTTTTTTGGAAAAACAGAGATTGTCAATGATTTAACCAACTAAAGCTTCTATCCCGGGAAGAGTCTTTTTTGCCAAAAACTCAAGCATTGCGCCGCCGCCTATGGATATCCAGTCAAACTTTTCCTTAAGCTTAAGCATTTCAATTGCCTTTTCTGTTTCGCCTCCTCCTGCCACCTTGAAAGCATCTGATTTTGCTACAGCTTCAAAAACTCTTTGGGTTCCCAGTCTGTGACCTTCGTCTTCAAATCTTCCAATTAGACCACCAACTACAATAGTCTTGGCTTTTGTGATTTCACTTTCAAATTCTTCAATAGAGTGAATTGTTATATCCTCTTTATCCGGTAAAAGATTGGCAACAATAACCTTGGGGTCCTGAAAATCCTCATCCAAGTATTCAGGAAGCCGTCCGGCAACAAGGATTTTGTCTGCTATCTTCCTGAAAGGATTAAGATAGTCTAGTTTGTCTTTTTTAACCCCACTTAGAATAACCACTAAAGGGCGCTTTGGATTTTCAAAAACCCGGGAAAGGTTTTCCACTTCCTTGACAAAGCGAATACCAGCTGCATGAGGTAAAAGCTTGGGCAAACTAACAATTGAAGCGTGCTTGCGATGGGAGCTGGCAAAGGCTTCGTTGATATAAACTTCGCCATTTTGGGCAAGACGTCTTGCATAATCCAAATCATTATCTTCTTCTCCAGAATCAAAGCGCAGGTTTTCCATCATATTTATATCAAGCGTTTGCATGGCTTTATTTCCCCATTTCTCGGTCAATAATTTTTCTAGGGCCCGGCTTATAGGTCTTAGGCTTAATTCCGGTACTTTTTTGCCTTCGGGGCGGCCTTTGTGACCAATAAGAACTATTTTTGAGTTTTGATCACGGAGATACTCAAGAGTAGGAAGAGCTGATTCCAATCTGAAAATTTCTTCGGGCGTGATGTCAAGGTCCATGCGAATAAGGACTTTTTTTTCTTTTAAATCAAGGTCTTGGAGTTTGGGGAGATTAAACATTTAGTTGTTTGCCTCAATTTTTTCAATATCAGAAAGTCTTCTTTTGTGGCGTGCCTCTTTATCAAATTTTGTTTGCAAAAAAGTCTCAACCATCCTTTTTGCTTCCAACTCCCGAGTAAAATCTGCCGCAATTACCAAAATATTCATATCATCATCCTCCCTTGCAGCTTTTACTTGTTCAACTGACTTTCCAATTCC
>CAZDKH010000013.1:0-15454 GCA_964506225.1 uncultured Gammaproteobacteria bacterium | reverse complement strand
GCAGAGGAAACACCTACTCCTTTTGCTCCCAATCTTAAACTAACTTCAACATCACTTCTATCCTTTACTCCTGCGCCCACCAAAATTGGAATATTGGGAATTGCTTTAACTACCGATTCAATAACTTCTGGTTTTGATTTTGCCACAGATGTTTCCTTTGAAGCAATAAGCTCTGGAGGCTCATAACCAATCCAATTTGGAGAAAGAGTAGCCACTTGTTTAGCCTCTTCTAAACTTGCCGCAAAGACAAGAGTTTCAAGGCCAACTTCACGGCATTTAGCAAGTGTCTTTGCGAGAATATCAAAATCCAACTTGTGTTCTGAATGGTTAAGGATTGTACCCCTTGCTCCACCAAGTTTTGCGCTTTCCGCAGGAAACCAACCTGTTGTCTGACCAGCATCAACCGGGTCAACATGCTGAGCCCAAACCCCCAAAGGAAAAATCTTGGCAGCCTCATAAAGATTAATGGCCTGTACACAGGCCACAAATTTAGTCTTTGGGAAATTTTTAGAGGCTTCTCTTATTAGCCCCACCAAATTCATTGCCGACTCACCCGAGCCTTGCTTGTAAGTTTTGAAATTGACAAGTATCATGATTGTCCTACTCCCAAAATCTCCCCCAGTCTTCCTTTATCAAAACCAACCACTGATTCTTTTGCTCCCCCATCCTTTGTAATAACAGTAAAAGGAACTCCAAGAAATCCTCCTGACTCTTTAATCATCTCTTCCTTGGCAAGATCATCTTGATCCACTAATCGCTCCTCAAAAAATACCCCATTTTGGGTTAGATAATCTTTTAGCATTTTGCAATATGGACAAGTAGTTGTCGAGTAAACAGTCACACGCACTTTCCTCACCCCCTTATGTAAACAAAAAACCAAAAACTTTAAGCCAAACAGGTTGTTCAACTGAATAAATTGCACCACTGGCAACCGAAACCATTCCCTTGACGGGAACATCAAAGGTTAAAACTTTCAAAAAATCAACAACTTTCACCCCAGTCACCTCATAAACCAACTCTCCGTATTCACCCTCAGAAAGGGTGAGTTCTTCATTGTCATTTATTTTGCTGATAATCTTAGTCCTAAGAAGTGTCTCAACTGCCTCTTTTGGCAATATCGCCAAAAACTTATACCCAGAGGAAGTCATAACCGAAATTTCACCTTTCTGGGCATTTATCGTGATTGGGAAATCAGTAACAACAGTTATTCCATCCTGTACAATCGAAAATTTGTTATCTTCTGTTAGAGAAATCGTAAAATTTTGAATACTTGGTCTTTCTTCTACTTCGACCAGTTTAGCCTTAAAATCAGTAACATCAATTGTTTTTTCTTCATCCTTAGAAACTACCGACAATTGAATCCTATCTCCATTCCTGAAAATAGAAACTTTTGGATTTTTCGCCAGCTTTGTGTTTAAAACATTTTTTACTTCAAGAGCAGAAGGCTTGGGAATAGCAGGAGTTCTTTGTTCTTCGGCAGAAAGTACTTTCCAAATGATTTGTCCAGACGAATCTATCACAACCAAACTTGCCTCAGCTGGTTGATTAACCAAAAACAAAAATACTAATGAAAAAACCAATGATAAAGATATTTTCCGCATTTTATCCGCATTATTTCTGCATACGCCTAGGTTGGCTCGTAATTTTATGCATTTATTTTGGCATAAAGTCCGAAAAGCGCCAAAACAGCGGCTACTAATAACCACTGTGTCGATGCCAACCAAATATCAGTACCAGTATAACCTATGGCTGCTAAAATTACAGCCACAACAGCCCCTCCCATCAAGACTTGGGAAACCATTTCCCAATCCTTTTTTTTAAGTTTCACCTTCTTCACCCCCCATCTTCTTTTTGCAAGAAAGCTTACTCCAATTATTTTAATATATCTTCTCTAAAAAAGTTTAATCAACTAAAAGAGTATTTGACCGGCAAGACCCTCTTGTAGTAGCATAGTCGAAAACACAATGGCCAATCCACAACCAATCAGAAAAGCCGTCATTCCCGCTGCAGGTTACGGGACAAGATTTTTACCTCAAACCAAGGCCATGCCCAAGCAGATGATGCCAATTGTAGACAAACCCATAATTCAATATGTCGTAGAGTCACTGGTTGAAGCGGGAATTAGAGATATTATCATTGTCACAAACTATCACGAAAGAAGTATAGAGGACCATTTTGACTCTCCTTACGCGGAACTGGTCAAAAACTTGAAAATGGGAGGACCACAAAAGGCTCATTATTTAAAAGAAATAATGGCTATATCCAACATGGCTAACTTCATTTATGTCCGTCAAAAAGGACCCTATGGCAATGGCACTCCTCTTCTAAATGTTCGCGATATTGTTGGAGATGAACCCTTTATCTACACTTGGAGTGATGACATGATTGTTGCCAAACCAAACGAATATACTCAACTAATAGAAGTTTATAATGAATTTGGCTGTAGTGTGCTGGGAAGTATTAGGCTCACAAAAACTGAGGACTATGACAAGTATGGTATTGCCGGCGGACGAGAAATAAGGAAGGGGTTAATCGATGTAGAAAAAATAGTTGAAAAACCAGGCAAAGAAAAAGCCCCAAGCAATCTTGCAAATGTATCTACATTTATTCTTACTCCAACCATTTTTAAATACATCGACAAAGCTCTTAAAAATTTGAAAGAGGGAGACGAACTTTACTACAACGACATGTTAAAGCTCATGCTCAAAGATGGAGAGCGTATTTTGGCTGCTGAAGTAAAAGGAGGTAAATATTACGACACAGGAAATGTCATGGATTACCTAAAAACTGTGGTTGAATTTGCCCTTAAACACCCAAAGATAAATGGAGAATTTCGCAAATATCTCCAGGGTTTAAAGCTTTAGGATTGCATTTTCTTCAGATGTGAACTTATCAAATTTTTAAGAACAGCTATGTGGGCTTCTTTGTCCTTCGCCATCTTTTCCCAAAAATTCTTGCACTCAGAACAACCCTCACTGTCTTGAAGATACTGGTTTTTGATTCTCCAAAGACTTTTGTGTTCCTGAACCATTTGCGTCATAAGATTGTATAAATGGTTATCCATCATACCTTCCTCACCTCCTTTTTTAAATAATTATATACCGTGTTAATATTTAATTAATGAAAAGACTAATTGTCAAAACTACCAAACATAAGGAGATTATTGATATTACTGACAAAGTTAATGAATTGATTGATAAAGATACAAATAAAGAAATTTGTATTATAACTGTTCTTCACACTACCTGTGCTCTGACCACCGCTGATTTAGACCCCGGAACCGATGAGGATTTCTTAGAAGCTGTTGAGAAAATGTTCCCCAAGGGAAATTATCGCCATCCCCATAACCCAAGTCATGTTTGGGAACACATCATGAGCTCAATTATCGGGCCATCTGTCATTATTCCTATTAAAAACGGTAAACTTGTGCTTGGAACTTGGCAGAAAGTGGTTCTTGTCGAGCTTTCTGGACCAAGAGAAAGAAACTTGATTGTAAATCTTCTTTAAAAAGAAACTGCCCTTCCCGCATTTATGCGGCCAGCTGACCAATAAAATCCGGTTCCTGGGATTTTATCGGCAGTCAACTCAAGCCTTGCTCTGACCGAAGAGTTCGAAGTTCCATAGGGCGTTGACCAAACCAAAGCTACCACCCCTGACGTCATTGGAGCTGCCATTGAGGTTCCCGAAGCAAAGTCATAATCTTGCGAGCGACCATATTTGGTCTGAATAACAAAGGGGTGATTTGGAAAGGTAGAAAATATGTTTTCTCCCGGCGCAGCAACATCAACCCATAGACTACCATAGTTTGAGAAAGAGGACTTTTGATCTTTATTGTTGGTCGCTGCAACGGCAATGACCCGACTGTAGGCAGCTGGATAAGTCTTAGAGGGATTTCCAGAATTACCAGCCGCTGCAACAACCACAGCACCTTTGTTCCAAGCATAATTGATAGCATTTTCAAGTGTGCGGGATTTGGAAGAACCCCCAAGACTTAAGTTTATTACTTTGGCCCCATTATCGGCTGCCCAAATAATGCCATTTGCAATCCATGAATATGCACCAGAACCAGTGTCATCTAGGACCTTGCCATTAATCAACTGGCAGTGAGGACATCCTCCAGCAGCACCAATAGAGTTATTGGTAACAGCTGCAACAATCCCTGCAACATGTGTCCCATGGCCATAAAAATCATCATACCCAGTTGAGGAGCCAGTAAAATCTTTATTTAAAACAATTTGGGTAGATAAATCTTCGTGATTCTGGTCAATACCTGTGTCCAAAATTGCAACTTTAACTCCGCCAAGTGTCAATTCCCAAGCTTCTGGGGCGTCTATGTCAGCATCTAAAAGCCCAACCACTCCCAAAATTTCTTGACCGGTGTTATTAAACCCCCATTGTTTAAAAAAATACGGGTCATTGGGAACCCAAAAGGCCTGGGCAATATAGTCCGGTTCTGCATACTCAACCAGTGGATTTCTCGACAACGATCTTGCAAATGCCTCCTCGGCTCCTTTGGGTACATTTAAAACAAGTGTATCAAGCTGGGATATTCTATCTGATAAGCGCAGGTTAAATCTCTGAAGAGTCTCATTTATACGGCTTAACTGGGTATTTCTCTTAAACTGTACTAGGATTTTACCTTCAAGATAATCTTTCGGCTCTGCAGCGTTAACAGGAAAGGCCAAAAAAAGAAAAAATAAAACAAAAAGCAGGGAAGAAAAAATTTTATGCTTCAAATTTGAAAACATATCTTAGATTTAAGATACTATAATTTTGCAAATAGTCAATTGTCTTCTTCCTCCTCCTTAATAATGTATGAGGGAAGTTTACCAGAAGTCATAAGCCAAACCACAACCCCTGCACCTGCAAAAACCCCAGACATTATAAGATAACCAACTAGACCCATCTTTTCTGCATTTCCCGGATTAAAAAATTCCATGTAAGTTATAAAAATCCAAATACCGAAGATTAGAGGAACAACAAAAAACCTCTGCCATTTGGGAAGATAGACTTTTTTAACTTTTTTCATTTGCCTTATTGTACCACCGGATTATATCTTGAGTCTGCTTCTGTCAAATTTTATGCCTTCTTTGTTATAGAAATACGCTCCCTGCATTGTGGTACTCATGAAGAGTTTGTCTTGGGATACAACTCGGAGGCTAATTTAAAGCCGCGCTTTTTATAGAATTTATCAAAGCTAAAAATTGCATCTGCCCCATATTCATCTGCAACTGTGGCAACTATACAATCGAATATTGTATTTTTTTTACTTGCTTTCGGATCAAAATAGTTGTTAAGGGCGCGCGCGTAAATATCTTTGTTTACTTCAACAACTTCTATTTGGGGTTCTGCAAAAACCGATGCTATGCCCCACGCGGCTTTTTTGCTACTTAATTTTTTGCTAAGTACTGTAACAGCCTCGCACACTGCTGTTACGGGATAGATATCTTTCGAGCCGAGAGACGCAAGTCTTTGAGTTACCTTAAGTGCTTTTTGATGATTAGAATCATCTTTATTGGCTTGGGCAACAATTGCATCAGAATCTATAACAACAACCGGGACTTTTTTAGCTTTCATACTTATCCCAAAGATATTTATCTAGGTTTATGGACAAATCCCTGGGCCCTTTTGCTTTATGTCGCTTCCCTATTTCAGCTATTCTAGTCATTGCTTCCAAAGAATCACCCCTTTTTCTTTTGACTACTTTTATGCCCTCTTTTAAGGCATTTCTAATTACGCTGGCTTTACTAACCCTTAAATTCTGAGCCAAAAAAGATATGTCGTCTGCTAGGTCTTTGGGTATATAAAGATATGTTTTCAACATAAGTTAATGTAACATGTTGTACGATATGTTGTCAATGTTAGATCTTAGTCTGCTTGTGTCGAAGTTGATCCCAGCCTTTTTGATAACACTTGTGTGGTGCGCAACTTGCTTTACTTCTTTGATTACCCTTTCTACTTTTTTTCAGGGCATCTTTAAGATATGGAGTATTTTGCCACCTATAAACCCAGTTACCTTGATAACTTTATGATAATAAGAACAAGTTTAATTACTGATAAAGATTTCCTTTGTAATGCTGGTATTTTCCAAGTTTGACTTTCATTTGAGAGAGATTATTTGAATCCCATGCTTTTTGATTTCTTCTTTGCTCCAAAATAACTCATCAATTCTGAATTTTGCAACATAAATTACTTTTTTCTCTACCACCCTGCCGGTGTAATCTTTGGTTTTTGGATCCCATTCGTGAAGAACTAAAATATCACCTTCTTTACAATTCCAATCAGCCAACCGTAATTCAAAATTTTTCTTGCCATCGACAATTGCCTGAAAATACTCTGGCCAGACTTTTTTGTCAATCCTCCTTGGGGGAAGCTTCATTTGGGTCTTTGTGGGCATTGTTTGTATAATTATACAGCGCTTCTTCTTTTCCTGATATAATTTGCAGCATGGACAGCAAAAAATTTATCAAAGATTATCAAAGTTTTTTAAGAGAAAATGCTGATCCCAAAAGAGCAAGGAAGGAAAAGAAATACTTATATTCTAATTTAAAACATTATGGAGGGGCCTTTTTAGATTCTTTAATAATTCCATTTATGCCAGTAATTATCAATAAAGATAAGAAGGCATATACGTATCTTTGTAAAAGGAAACTTTCTTCAAAAGAACAGGCTGCTACAAAACTAAAGACAAACTAGTAGAAAAAAATAAACCATGAAAAGAACAGTCGAAACAGGAATGAAAGTGGAAACAAGAAATCTTCCACGAAACAACCTAGAGGCATATCTTCAACTTTTGGAACTGGAGAGACTCCCTAGAGACGTAGAAGAGCTTCCCCAAAGAATTACTCTTCCTAGAGAGGTTACTATACAGATAATGGATTGTGTTGTGGTTAGTGGTAGACCAAATTGGTTCAGTAGGAATGGAATAGAAATATCTTGGCAAACAATTTTTAGACAATCATCTAAAACATTTGAAAAAAAAATGAACTGGTGGGTTGGACCAGAGAGACTGGTTTTGATCTAAACCAAAATACAAGACCAATCTTTAGAAGTGAACCTGCAGTTTTTTGGATACATACACATCCCGGCTACAGTGAAAATGCGATTTGTTTTAGTGCTGAAGATCTTGCTTGCCTTTTGACTTATCGAAGAGAGGCTTTCATTTTTGCTGTTGCTAGTCTTAAAGGCGTATCGGCTCTGGCCCAGACAAAGGAGTCGTTTAAAATACCATTTTCAACTATTTATAGAGCGTGTCGAGCAAGAAACCGTTACATGGAAGATATCCGTCCTAACGTGTCCGGGTTTCCAAAAAGATACGACGAGCATTTTACACAAATTGCAAAAGAGTTTGGTCTGGGACATTATAGGTGTGTTTTCCCATCAAACCCTTGTGTTGAAAACGGTATAGTCTTAATAAAGCAGAGGTAAAGCGTTATTCTTTTTCTCCGCCTGTCAAAAGGAAATGGCTTCTTTAAACTTTTACAATTGGTAATTTATACCTTTGGCCAGCTCTAAACAGATTGTGTATATTTGGAATATTGAATTACTTGTGATTTACACACTTTTATGCCAAGTGAGGCGAAAAACCAAGTTGGTTTGAGCAGTTTAGTCAAATAATTTTTGTAACCCTCGGCGTGAGCTTGCGTATCCCATTTGTAAAGCCCTATATACTTTTGGTCTAGTGTCAACCAATCATAATTTATGAATAATGCCTGGATAAAATACCCATAGAGGCAAGAATAATATGCAAAGCTTTTGGAAAAGTTCATAAAGAAAAGGGTTTTTCCAAGAAAGCGAAATTGAAAACCGATTGTGAGAGTAGAAAGATGACATTGACATAGTTAAAAAATATCGGATTACAACAATTATATGAACATATATTTATAAGCTACTAGTGTGTAAGGCTTTCAGGGAATTTTTTTATTTTGCTTCTATTTTGATTGCTTTGCCTTCAACAATAGCACTTGCTAGTTTTTTGTGGGCGCTATCGAGTGTCCTTGCAAAAGTTGGCTGGGAAATACCCATTTTTTGAGCAGCTTGGGTTTGGTCAAGATGGTCAATTTCATAAAGTTTAAGGGCCTCAAGTTCATCGGGCAACAAAACCACCTCCTTAAGATGTCTTAAAGGGACACCTCTTGGCTTAAAGTACAAAACATTGGGATTTAAACGCAGGCAGCGCGGTCTTCTGGGCCTTGGCATACTCTGACAAGAAGCTTAAAGCTCTTTTTCTTGTTTTTCAACATCTTCAAGCTCTTCTTGCAGGGCTTTTTTGTAATCCAAAACGGCCTTTTTTTGTTCTTCTTTTGACTTAGGCCAACCCCAGTTAAAATACCTCCCAAGCCCCCTGCCCATCCCAAATCTCCTTCTTAAACCCAGACCCAAGCCGCAAAGGCCAAAACCCCTGCCTGTTGCCGGCCCCATTCCCATTGGTCCAGTACCATCAAACCTTGGCATATTATCTCACCTCCTTAATCGAATAGTTATGAATATATATTCATTATATATGAGGTGTTCTTAGGTGTCAAGAAAGACAAAATCTAAGTTTTCTACCTTGTCATATCTCAAACTAATATTTAGGACAACCTCTTTCACTTCAAATGTCCAAGGGATATATTTCATAATTTTTCCACAGTTTGATTAGTTTTGTTCGTTTTTTGAAGAGGAAAACTTAATATCATCCAAACTTAACAATTAACTCTGTCTCAGGGGCTTTGGTAATTCTTTTAAGAACTTATCCTTCAAATGCAGGCGTTCTTGTTAGTTATTCTCTTTAGCCTTTGGTCTAGATGGATAATCTGTATAACTATAAGTTAGGACTGGTGTTGATAGGAGCATTTGAGCCAGGGAATTTGAATTTGGTAGTGAAATATTTTTATTATTTTATACTCGATTTTACAAACCAGGGCCGGCAATATTGGTCTTGTTTTCCCTCCGGGCGGGGCTTCGGTGGGAACAGGTGTATTAGTTGGTACCGACTCGGTCGGGCTTGGTATTTCTGTAGGAGTTGGTGTTGGTGTGGGAGTATGAGTTGGTTCTAATTCAGGGGTAGGTGTAGGGGTTGAGGTGGGGGTTGGGGTGGAAGTAGGTAAAAAGTTGGATGAGCCAGGTGTAGCTTTATCTAAAACATAAAAATCCCCAGTGCCGTCCGGAAGTCTGCCGTAAGATTTGGTGCTTGTTATTCCTTGACCATAGGTAACCTTATCTAGTAGTGTATCACCGCATTTTAAAATCACCGTATCACCAGTATTATTGAGCCAAGACGAGGTCCAAGAAATTTGCTTAAATTGTTGGCCAGCAGCAAAGAGGTCGGAGGAGGTAAAAACCACTTTTTGATTAGTTGACTCGTTATCATGTAGAAAGAGAGTGCACCCATTCAGAGAAAACTCTCCCTCTACAGCTTTATAGAGTTCAACCCATTCGGGTGTGGAAGCGGGACTTATCTCGTTTATTACTACTTGTGCTAGAGCTTGAGTGGGAAAGAAAACTAATAGCAACAATGTGACAGCTAATCCTACTGAAAGTGATCTAAAGCGGAGTCTATTCAAAAGATTGGACATATCTTTAGTATCACTCTACCAAAGTGATTTCCCTAGGTCAACTTTATTGCCTTTAAAGACTACGCCTTCTTTTTCAAGAATCGTTTTTTTGGCGGCTACTCCCTTGTCACCGGAATAACCTGTAAGACATCCATCTCTACCAACAATTCTATGGCAGGGAATATTGAGAAAGTCGGGATTATTTCTCATCAAAACTCCAACAGCCCTTGCTGCCTTGGGATTACCAGCCAGTTTTGCAATCTGACCATAGGTGGCAACTTTGCCTTTGGGAATTTGGCGGGTAATTTTGTAAACTTTATCGCAAAAAGAATTGGACATAAGCTAATGATAGCAAAATTACCAAAGCAACCCTAGATACTCAATAGTTTTTTAAACTTATTACCCGAACATCAACCACTCGGGCTTGAAAATAAGAAGAATCCCGATTATAAGCATAAGAATACCACCAACTAAATGGGAAACTCGAGTGTATCTGGTACTTATACCGGTTAATTCAAGAGTTATCATGGCCGTAAAAAAAACAAAAAGGTCATCAAGCATAAAGATAAAAATATACAAAAGCATATAAAGGTAATACTGCCATTTTGGTAAATTACTTAAAGCCAGAAGCTGGGTAAAAACTACTGGAAGCCCAGCAGAACAAATTAATTCCACTAAATTAACTGCAAAGGCCAAAAAAATTATCCCCATAAAAGCCAGAAGAAACTGCTTTTTGTGAGTGATATTTTTTAATTTTTCAAAAACAACCTGTCTTTTTTCATCTCCTGTTACTTTACAACCGCTATCTTTATTGGTAAAAAACTCTTTCAGGTTGTAACCACCGCCACCCAAAGCAACCAAGCCGATAATAATCCTCACCCAAACAATAAAACCGACAAACAAAAGCAAATTCAGCCAAGCTGCCATAAAAAGGAAATAAACAAAGGCAGAGGCAACGATAAAAGCAGTTCCCAAAAACCAGCGTCTTTTTTTATCTTCCATACCCAAAAGCAGACTAATCAAAAAAAGAAGAGTCCACATAGCACAGGGGTTAAAACCATCCAGTGCCCCAAGCAGTATGGTAAATACAGGAAGTGAGAGGTTTTTGGTTCTGACTTCACCAATAATGGGAATGTCTATTTTTTCAGGAATTACATTCTTTTTGTCTGACAAGGATAGGTTATCTAAATTCTTATTTTCTGTTTCAGGTGTGACTGTCGCTGGGGGCGGGGAAATATGGTCAGGACTAATTCCAAGAATACTGGCGACAGAATCAGGACATTTATTTGTCAGGCAGTAGTTAACTCTTTCCTCAATTTGTTTGGGAGTTATCGAGGGATTAAAACCAGTAAATACTTTATCACCGATAACGCAAAAGGGTACCCCCGAAACATTAGTTTTCAGCTTTTCCCCAACCTTGATTAAATACTCTCTGTTTTTACTGCTTTGCCAAACTTCATAGGCGTAAATTTTAATCGACGGGTATTTATTTTCTATCTGGTCTAAGAATGTTTTTTCAGCTGCGCAATGAGGGCAACCCTCACCCCAGAAAAAATAGACGTTAACCTCTTTTTCTTGGGCAAATACAGGTTTAACAATAAGCATCAAAACCGACAGACCTAGTAAAAATCCGACTAATTTTTTAAGCATACTTTTTATCTATCCTTGTTTTCCAAGATTATTTTGACCAACTCCTCTTTTGACGGCTCGCCTGAGAGTCTTAAAAATTCTTGACCATTTTTATCAAGAAAAACAAATGTTGGCAAGTTTTTATCAATCCTGTATTTTGCTACCATTTCTTTGTCCTTATCATAATCATAATACTCTGTTTTCAGCCACGGATACTCTTTTTCAATCTCCGACCAGCGTGGCCGCATAACCAAACAACCCGAGCACCAAACTGCACCGAATTTTAATACTTTCATTAATTACCACCCCCTTCCTTTTGGTCTGTTTTATTAAATAGAGCCATAAAAATAACCAGCTAAGGTAGTTAAAATCACGATCGAACCTGCATAAACCAGCATTTTTTTAGTGCCGATGAGTTTTCTAACTACCAAAAGCCCTTGCAAAGATAAAACAGGATCAGCCAAAAGATAAGCCATTAAAGGCCCTTTATTCATCCCCAGCTTCATAAAATTTTCGGCAATCGGCACTTCCACCAAAGCAGGGAAATAAGCCAGTGCTCCAAACATAACCGCAATAAAGTTGGTAAGGAGAGTGTTTCTACTTGCCAAAGCTTGGAACTGCTCTCTGGGAATAAGCTGGGTAATGGCAGCTGCCAAAAAGACACCGACTAAAAGCAGAGGCACTATCTGGCTGATAAACTTAATTGTTTCTTCCCACCATGCAGCTCTTCGAGCCTTTGAAAGCCAGGAAAAAGTCATTGTTAGCTGAATTAAAACCAAAGGCAGGATTAAGGCGTATCTTAGATTACTGCCGATTGGAGCGGTGCCAACGATTAAAATAGCAATCATTGTTCCCCAGAACCACAATGTTTTTTTACCTTGGAGTTTGTCCAAATCCTGGGTAACTACTTGGAGATTGCCATTTTCTTTGCCGTTGCCAAAAACTGCTTCCATGATTAAACCAACTAAAACCGCAAAAGTAACTGAAAAGACAAACCTCATGATACTCAAGTCCCAACCCAATCTTTGACCCGTGAGGATAAGGGCGACAATATTAAAAGCGGGTCCAGCATACAAGAGAGTGACGGCAATTCCCAAACCTGCTCCTTTCTTCCAGATACCAGCAAACAAAGGCAGAATGGTACAGGAACAAACCTCAATTAAAAACCCAGCCGTCACGGCAATTAAATACGCCAGCCATTTTTTAGTTTTACCCGAGAGATATTTAAGAACTGATTGGGAGTCAACTAAACTGTTAATCGCTCCGGCGATAAAAAAAGCAGGCACCAAGCAAAAGAGGACATGGGCCGAAAGATAATCAACTAAACCTAACCAGCCTTGATAAATTGCTTGACCGATAAGGTTTTGGACTTGCTCCTGGGCTAAGAAATTGCCGATAGGAGTTTGCCACAAATAGATGATTAAATAAGCTCCTCCAAGAAGCCCTAAAACCCAGTTTTTTCTAAGTATTTTGATAATGTTCATAGATTACTTTGCCTGTGGTTTTTGAATTAACTTTTTAATTTGTTCAACATCGGGAATAAAACCTGTCATTACTGGTTTTCCGTCAACTGCCAAAACAGGACTGCTCATTACCCCCATTTCCATAATTTTTTGAATGCCTTCTTGTCCAGTCAGATACTCAACCTCTTCATTAAGATCTAATTCTTTCAATGCCTGTTGAGTCAGCTCATACAGTTTTTTACAGGTAGGGCAACCAGAACCTAAAACTTGAATCTTCATAAGTTCGCCACCTCCTTTTTAGGAATGCTAAATAGCAAATTGGTAATATGTCTACCCTTATCAGTAAGTGAATAATATACTCTCAAACCCTGTTTTTCATCCATTACCACACCCGCATCCTTCAAGTCTTTAAGATGATGAGAAACAAGGCTTTGGGACATTTTTACATGCTCCATCAACTCACAAACGCAATGCTTCCCGTTACGAAGAATACATAAAAGTTTGAGTCTGCTTTCCTCGGAAACAAGTTTTAATAAAGATGAAATCGAAACGACTCTTTTAAACTCCTCTTTGTCTGAATTACAGCAACTATATGAACCCATGTTCATATTATACAAACAAGGATTTTTATAAATCAATTGAAAATTCTTGGGAATATATTCCTTCTTTCTAACTGAAAAGTTTATATTTCTTTTACTTATTAAACTAGATTTTAATTTTGAGAAAATAAAATATAGTATTGATCGGCTGCTACTGGTAATTTAAAAACTCCATATCTTGGAAAATTTCTTTCAAAACGAGTTGGACAAGAATTAACTTTAATTGAAGAATAATCTAAATTAAGAATCTGGCAAATAGCTTGAGCCTCTTTTTGAGTTAAAGTAGTAATCAAAAAAAACGCTTTAGGATATTTTTCACGAGCTTGAGTTAAAATATGTCGCCATATTTCGCTAGGGCTTTTGCATTTTTCATCAGATACATCAAAAGTATTAGGATGACGAATAATAATCAAGTCAGGATTTCCACCTGGAAGTTGTTGGTATAGATCTTGTTTTACAAAAGAAAAACGTTCTTCGCATGATGGTGCTCGTCTTTTTATTTCAGATTCAGCTGCCCTTATTGACTCTTCGTTTTTATCAAATCCACTAAAATTTTTCATTTTTCTTCCTAAATAACCAAGCAAGGCCATGGCTTCAGGAGCTTTACCGCAACCAAAACTAAACACAGAAAAGCCGTCTTTTTTTGGTAATAAATTAATTAAATTAATACTTCCAAAAAAAGAGATAAATTTTCAGCTACAACTTGATAATTTAACTCCGATGGAGAAACACGTTGACAAAAATCCAAAGCCTTATTTCTTATTTGCTCCATCTCTTTAACAGTTAAATCCGATACATCCAATTCTCTTTGAATTCTTGGATCATAAGGATTTCCTCCATAAATTATTTCTTGAATAAGACAACCTTTATACCTTTGTAAAAGTGAATCATCTCTATACTTTGCTTCTCTAAACGCTCTTTCAAGAGCAAAGCTAGTTGGAGGTAAAAAAAGGCGAATTAATTTTTTGTGTTGAGTCTCTTTTTGAGAATTCTTCTTTCAAATAAAAATTTCTATCTTTATAATCCATAATTATTTTGAAGATCTTAAAAACAACCTTGGTGTCGCCAATTTCTTTTTAAGATTTAATCCCATTTTTTATAATCTGTCAAATACTTGTATAAGTTACACACATTCTGCGCTCTTTAGAAAATTTTTTTAAGGTAATATATCAAAAGAAAATCAATAGGTAAATTACTAAGGAAAAAAACAAGCTTCATTTGCAAATAACACTTCAGAACTTAAGACTAGATGGTAAAAAAGTCCGATTTGACTGGATAAATCCGTTTGACAAGATAACCAATTTAGCCTCTCGCCAAGCCCGGCTCGAACGATGGTATGATTTTCGATGAACAGACTGGGTAACTAAACTGGAATACCCTGAATTTACCAACAAAGAAGTGAACAGATTTTTGTCTCTTTGATTTGCCAATTCTCTTCCAAGCGTCCCTCTCGCTCTCACTGGCTGGACAAATGGAACGATTTTAGGAAAGCTGACTGGTTAGACATACTTGAATTTCAAGAAACAACCTTTAAGTCTATCCAGCAACTTTTAGTCGTTGCTTGAAACTTAATTCATGTCTTGCACTAATTATTTGCTGTTATGTAAACAAAGCTACCAAGATAAGAAATTGGTATAAATTACCTATAACAGTTGAAAAATACGATTAATGACGATATAATTTAGCCTTAGAACCCAGTTATATCAAGGGTTTAATTTTTTTAGTAATGATAATGAAAAGAATATTAGATTTAACTAAAGCGGAGTCTGCAGCCAAAGAACTTCTGGCGAACCTTGGCTTGGATCTTGCAGATCCCAACTATAAAGGCACTCCTAGGAGGATGGTGGAAGTATTGGCTGAATTTACTTCCTCGCTTCGAGAAGAATCAAAAAAAGAATTAGAAGAACATTTTAGTGCCTTATTTCCAAAGCATAATGGCAGAAGAGTCGAATACAAAGGGATGTTAGTGCAAAGCCCAATTAGAGTTTATTCCTTGTGCTCTCATCACATGTTACCAGTGATCTACGACATAGCTTTTGCTTATATTCCCAAGAAAGGAGAGCAAATCGGTTTTTCCAAGATTGTTCGTATACTACGCCATATTGCAAAAAGACCAATGAACCAAGAGGACTTCACTCAAGAAGCGGTTGACTTATTTTATAAAAGGCTTCAACCACAAGGATTAGCGATAGTGGTATCAGGTGTTCATCTTTGCATGAAAATGAGG
>CAZDKH010000012.1:0-51351 GCA_964506225.1 uncultured Gammaproteobacteria bacterium | reverse complement strand
GATTAAGACTTGGTAGAGACTTAGGAGCAGACAATCAAAACACACCTTCTGAAGTTTTTGAATTTGCTCCTGAGCTTATTGCCCTTTATCCTCCCTCCCTTACCAAACAAAAAACCCTATGGAAGGAGGTATTGCCGTAATTCCTTAATAGAATCTTAAGAAATTTGAGATATGCAGATTTCCTTATAGATATTTCTTGATACATGTTCTTTAAGGAACTAATTTTACTAAGAACAACCCAAAGAGATTTAAAAGGAAGAATGGAGATAAATAACCAAGAGAACGATTTGAATTTAAAACTCCAATTAGGGTTTTTACTGAACACCCTATAAAGTAATTCAAAAAGTCAAAATAACAGATAAAACTGCAGCAATACCCAAAAGCGCGAAAATTGCATATTCAATTATCACAAAAAGGCTTAGGTCTTTGTGGATTATGTGGTGTACCACGCCCCAAGTAAAGTAGCCGCTGGCAGTCGCAAGCAGGGCAAACATCTGAAATTTCCTATCATAGGAAAACAAAACAAAAACTAAAAATCCTGCAAAAAGCACCCCAAAAAGGCTTAAAAAATGTGGTAAATCTTTAGCAATTTTTTGAAACATCTCTTTATAAAATATTACCCTCTTTGGCAATAATAAGAATGGCCAAAATCATTCCCAAGAAAGCTAAATGGGCGAATACCCTTCCTCCAACTCTTCTGACCTTTTGTCTGGCCACCACAACAAAATCAACCACAAGGAGGGTGACCAAAAACAAGGTTAAGCCAAGAGAAATTATCTTTGAAATATTAAAAGGCGAGACACGAACAACCTCAATTGGAGCCTGATAAGAGACTTGTGTTTCTGGCTCCTCAACCACAAGCGGTGTTGATAAACTCTTTTCCTCCCCCTTTGCTGCAGCAATAGGGGCAATACGAGGAGCTTCAGATAGTTTTGTGCCAAATAACTGGACAACAAGAGTGGTATCCACTCCTCCCATATCACCCTCTACAACTGCTACACCTATCTCTTGATATTTGTCAGAAAGAATATTTTCTTTGTGGGTGGGAGAAGCCATCCATGCTGAGACGACGTCGGCAGGATTTGAAAAATCCCGCGCCAGATTTTCTCCGGCAAAGCGATATCTGTATCCAAAATCAAGAAAAAATTTCCAAGGTTCCGTACCGTCCGGTGCAGTGTGCGCCCAGTAATCTTTATTTAACATATCCGTGCCCTTGGCCAGTGCGGCCTGCGACAAAACTGTATTCATTTTCAGTGCTTCAAGACCGTGTTTAACCCTCTCCTCGTTTGTCAGTCTGACAATTTCCTCCGGCGAAATGTAAGCCGCATAACCCAAAATTTTCACACCCGAGGCGGGTAAAAGACGTAAAATTATCTGCAGAGAAATAACAAAAGAAAGAATTACAATTAAAAAAAAGGGTTGTAAAACCCTTGCCTTAAAATTATTTGACTCGTGAGGTAAAAAATAGTGATAAAAAGAAACGGCAAGTTTCATACTCAAACATCTTAACCTAAGAATAACCCCCTAAGCAAGGCTGACTTGGATTATGAAAATTATAATACCAATAATCAGAAGCAATCCTGCGATAATCCAAAAGAAGATAAATTTTCCCAAAAAACTTGAAAAAAAATCTTTCAAAATCTGCATATTTAAATTGTAGCAGCAAGAGGCAAAGAAGCAAGATAGTCAATTGTTTTTATACTATCACAAAAGGGAGGTAATTCTTGCCTGCAATGTCTTTATTGGAGCAATAACTCCATTAATAAGAGGTTTTGCGTTTTCGTAAAAAAGAAGAAGTCTTTTTCTTTTTTGATAACCCTTAAGAGGCAGATAAACGGATAAAAGCCCCAAAAAAATCGCGAGCATCTTGGTTTGTAAATTGGTTGCCGCGCCTTCTTCAACAGCTCCCAAAACCTCGGTATCTCCAAGCGGCACCGCTGCTTCCGCCTTGGGAATAATGCTTATATTACTGACAAGTTTTGAAACCCCCGAGATTACTACACTGCTGTCCGCAAAAGCACTGATTGTCTCACCAAAAGGCCCCACGCTAGCGTAGGCAATGGCTCGGGCGATATAAGTGCCGGGGAGAGCATTTTTGGAAAGAACAAGGCCCGTTGTCAGCTTTACCCCCTTGCCAACCTGAATGTCCCCAAGATTGAAAATGGCTCCACCCAAATCCTGTCCTGCAGCATCAATCAGACCCAATTTTAATTTCGCGTCATAAACTTTTCCTGTACCATTGTTTTTAATAGTTACAAAAAAGGTAACCGTATCTCCCGGAAAGACATAATCGTTTATATTGTTGTATTGGGTTACCGAAAGCTGACCTCCCGTCTCCATAATGCCTGGACCACCTTGGTTTTGCTGCCCAGAATCCTGATCATAGTTCTCCTTATATGAAGAAACAAAAGCGCTTGCTCCTCCGATATCACCCTTAAGAGCCCCAAAGATATTTATAAAGCCGATAAAGCCAAAAGAGTCAATAATGGTCGTGTTGATTATATTGACCAGGGAAACCACACTTGTTGCGTTACCGGTATAAATTTGTGCTTGGGAGGAGTAGGCCTTATTTTCCCCGGTGGAGGCGGTAGAGGCAATATTATTAATAACTGTGGCCGAATTGTTAATTTCAACTCCATCAAAACAATCATTACACTCTTGACCTTCTTGCGAGAACCCTAAAAAGCTTAATCTGTAATTGCCGCTAGCATCGGGTTCCGCAGTGTAACCTCCAATCCCCAAAAAGCTTCCGAGCCAAGTACCCAGATTGTTGATGTTTAGAAAATAAAAAAACGTTCCTATTATGTTTTGGTTAATGATATTTAAGATATTAACTATGCTTTTTGAACTTCCTGTAACTATTTCTGCCTGACCTTCCTTATCTTTTTCACCCAACTCCACCTCATTATCTCCACTTAAAGCTGTGCTTGTGACATTATTGGTTACTTCCGCGCCACTTGTAACCTCCACCGAGCCTCCGCAACAGCCTGAGCTGCCTTGGCCCAAATCTTCGGGTAAAATGATATTACCTTCCGACACGCCAAAAATATTAATCGTAACAACATAAAGTTTTGAGTCAACAATTGTTGTATTAACCTTGTTAAAAAGCGAGGCAATTGAGTAGGCGTTTCCTGTTTGGATGCTCGCACTCTCTGAGCTTACTTTGTTTCCGCCGGTTGCTGCCGTTGAGACTATATCATTTTCAATAAATGCCCAATTTCCACCTTTCAAGACTTTAACATTAATAACGGTATTCTCGCTTGCAGAATCAAAAATTTCTCTGGCTTTTTGGAAAAAAGAAGTGTCAGAAAGGTTAATATCCCCTTCATGTTCAAAAAATATATTCAGTGTGTGCTGAAGAACCTCGGAATTGGCAATTGTGGTATTTACGTCGTTTGATACCGCCACAACGCTCACGGCATCCTGTGTTTCAATCGTTGACCCTTGAACAGCCGGCACCCCAGTCGGTGCTGGGTTAATTTCCTGAGCACCTTCCTGCTCATTTTCAGCTACCTTGTCTGTTATTCCTTGATTCTCTTTTAAGTCATCCACTGGCGGGGTGGGTGTAGGAGTAACCTCCAAGATTTCGTTTTCTCCTGTTTGGGTTTGGGTGGCTATATTATCCTCTAACTCTGCCTCATTTGTAATTACAACGTTGTCAGTTTCTTCATGTGGTGGGGTTTCGGTTGGGTTAGTTTCTTCCCAAGATTCCTGTTCAGACTGCTGGGTAATTTCATCTGCCAAAACCACACTAAAAGCAGTTCTTTCAAAAAGAAAAATTGAAATTATAAAGATGGCAATTATTTTTCTTATTTTTTTCATTTACTTATTTAGTTATTACTTTTTACTATTCACTAGCTTTTCACTAGCCTTGTCCCTTTTGGGAGGGGGGTGATGGTCCCCCCTCCCGAGGACAAGTTTCAAAAAAAATTACTCTGCGTCTGCTACAACACCTAGCATATTGGTATTAACCACGTTATCAACAAGCGAATATGCATCTGCCGCACCTGTTTTGATAAAACCGTGCACCCAACTGCCGCTTACTGAGTTTTTCCCAGTTTTTGCAGTTGTATCAACATAGTTTTTGACAGTAGCGGTGTTGTTGATGGTGAGCTTGTCGTAACAATCACAATCAAGCATATTCATATTGACGGTGTTTGCAACATCAGTATAGGCAAATGCATCACCAGTCTTAATAACACCCTTGGTAAACAAGCCGAAAACGGAGTTTCCTCCTGATCCAGCATAGGTGTCTACAAAATTTTTGACATAAGCACTGTTATTTACAGTTGCTTCTGTTTTCGGTTGGGTTGTCCAAGTCGTCCAAGCAAATGCTGGGACTGCAAGGCTCAAAAGCATGGCTCCTGCTCCAGCCGCTGCTAATAATTTCTTAACCATAATTCTCTTCACCTCCTTTCCCTTTTTTCTACACAAAAAAAGTCGCAACCCTTTTTATCGGTAATCCTGCGGCTTAAGTTTGTGTATCCCTAGTATAACCATCATTTTATTTAGCTAGGGTCAAAATAATCTAAACTCACTATAGACAAATTATTATAGGGATGTCAATAAGTAAATTAGAAAGTCTTATATATTTGCAGCATGTTATATTAGTGAGTAATTTTTTTCTTACTAGTCTAATAAAAATTCTTTATACTTATGGGTTTTTGTACCTGTTTTTCACAAATGGAGTAATAAAAGCTTAAATATTATCAAGTTACTTCTTTTTTGTTTTTGGCTTTTCGGAGAGGAAAAGCTTGTACCCTGCGTAGGCAACTATAATAATCCCAACACCCAAAATTAATTTAGACAAGGGAGTCATTGCCTTATCAGAATCTCCGCCCGAAACTTCACTAACTTCTTCTTCCTGAGGTTCTTTAAGAGAATCTTCTTTATCTTCTTCACCCAAGGTCTCTCCTGTTTTGGGTAAAATTAGGCCGCCGGTTCCTTCTTCTTTTTGATAAGAGGGGGTTTCAGTTATATAAATTGCCTCCGGGGCGTCCCCAACCAATGACGAAGAATTCCCAGCTTTATCAACTGCTCTTAAGGCATAAAAGTACTCTTTTCCTGCGTCAAGGCCAATGTCTTCAAAAAACATTTCCTGATCGGCTGCACCACCTCGCTCGCCAATTTTATGTGAACCATCTGCCTCAAAGCCCGGCGTGTCACCCCTGTAGATAAACACTCTTGAGAAATCTGAATCTCCCGGATTTTTCCATGAGATTTTATAAACCGAAGGCTCCACTCTTTCTTTTTTGTAATTCTGCACAGGGGAGGGGCCCGATACGTCGTATATAGTGCTTGTCTCCGCTGAAGCGTTTCCATTTGAACTTGTCATCTCGGCTTTGAAATAGTATTTTTTCTGCTGCCTAATCTCATTACCCGTTACCTGAATCCAACCAGAACTTCCCGTAAGCTCACTGCCAAATTCCTGATAACTTTCTCCCTCACCCCTGACATAAAACCTAACCCTAATAGTTGATGGGTCATCAGCAAGAGCCGAATATGAAATCTTAAAGCTATCAGTTGTAAGATACTCGGGAAGAGAGGAAATTGTTATTCTTGGAGAAACTGCTAAAATTTCTCTCCCACCAAAAACAAGAAGGAATAGTAAAACCGTGAAAGAAAATGCAAACTTTTTCGCAAATTTTTTAACTAGCTTGAGATGATTTCTTTTTTCATAGATATAAGCTCCTATTCTTAGAACAATTCCCAAAAAACCCAAGCTTATAGCCAAGAAAGTAAACCCTGTATCACCACCAGTTGCAGGCAACTGGGTTGCCGCTCCCAGGACTTGGGGCGCCGGAATATTGCCGCCATAAGTCAAGGATCGCACGATGTTTATACTAGATTCAGCAAGATTGCTTTCTATCTGCCTACTCTCAACCACATCACATGCCGCCTGAACACCAATAAGCGCATCCACAAATGACTCGTCAGCCAAATCACAATATCTGTCTTGGGTATACCCCATCGCCACTGCAATATTTTTATGTGTTCCTACCACCACTTCCTGCGAAATTTCGACCGAATAGGAAAGAGTCTTTGATTCCCCAGCCACTAAATCCCCTATTGTCCATTGTAAAACTCCACTATTTAAGGTTGGGTCTGTTATCGGATTCCCGTCAAGTTTTGAGGAGTTGGGAACATAAGAAAAACCACCCGGCTGGGCGTCTTTGACAATCACATTGGTAAGTTTAACTCCACCCTCATTTGTAACCCTAATCTCAAAGGTAACTGTTGTGGGCACCGCAATTTCCCCACTTAGATTATTTGATTTTGAAAGAGTAAGTCTTACTTCTGGCTCTTCTTTGGCTAAAATTTCAACCTCGGCCGTATCTGAATTATTGGATAAATCTCTATCTCCACCAAGCCACCAGTAATTTGGCCTACCTTCACCTTCTTCATCCCTGACAGCAACCCTGTTTTCAATCTTTGTCCCGGCAGTACCCTCAGGAATCTGATAGGAACAATTATAAAGCCACTCTTCACCCGGCTCAATCTTGCCATCTCCATCATCTCCGGAAAGATAATTTATAGGAGAGCATTTATCATCACTAATAAGTGGGCTAACCGCAGCCGGCCCAGAGTTTGTCAATTTATAGGTGTAAATTATAATATCTCCCTCACGAGCGTTCGCGGGAGCACTTTTTTCAACCGCCAAATCAAATGTGACCACATTTAAATACGTCCAATCTGGATAACCCTCCCCAGTTTGGTAACTTATACACTCATAGGCGGGAAGATAACCAGCCGGAAGGTCTACTTCGCAAAACTTGTAACCTCCTTCACTTAACCAAAGATTTTGGCTGTCCTCTTCACTAATTTCAAGCGTTGCAAGAACCTGTCCATTCTTTTTAAGTTGGATATCAAAGGGAGTTTGTGGATCGTCGTACTCAATATTATAACCTTCCCAGTATAAAAGAACGTTTTTGCGAAGCACAAAAGGGTAAAGCGCGAAAGAATCAGAATCACTAACTTTTATTTGCTGCCAAGAGCCTTCTACTGTGGCCTCATTGGTATAAGGGTATGGGAAAGTCCAGGAAATATTGGAGCTACATATGAAATTCCAAACTTCCCCAAGTTCCAAAAGACCATCCCCATCATCACCTGACTCATAAGTCACTGTTTGGCACTTATTATCTTCTATATTGACATTTGAAAGCTCGACATCACCGATATTTCTGACTTCATAAAAAAATGTAATTATTTCACCTTTTTCTGCCCAAACTGGACCGGATTTTTGAATATTAATTGCCGGATTGTAAGTTTGTTCAATAGGACGTGTTGTTATCACAACATGAGAAATATCATAGTCAAAGGGTCCTCCGCCATCCGTGAGACCATTTTTTAAACTTCCTCCACCCGGGCCGCCGATTTTGAGACAAACACCAACAATCTCATAACCCTCTGCCGCCTGCCAGGAAGCGGAGTTCTTGCTCCCCCTGCTTGAGGGATAAATAGTAACAGTGGCGGAACCGTCTGTATATTCATATCTTGCTTCACTCACTTCATATTTAACATTGCCGTCAGGACAAACCACCGGCTGGGGGGGTCTTTTACAATCTTTAAATGAAGTCTCGGACAAAACTTCTGTCCCCATCAAAACCTGAACTTTATAATCTCCTTCTTGTCCCTCTCCTCTTAAATCATAAGAAAATATAAAATTTCCATTTGCATCAGTTTTGACCTGATTAGTACTGCCCTGAACCCCAGTGGAGTCTCGAAATTCCCCATCCGGCCAAATAACCTTAAGGGAAAGTTCTAAGTTAACCGGAAAATTTGCACCATTTATAACTACAGTTTCATCAGGATAGTATTCTGGTTTGTCGGTTGTGACAAAGGGAGTAAGTTCCTTAGTTGAAAACTGTTTTTCCCCTTCATTGGCTACCGGAGCATCCGAAGAAAAAGTAGAAATTATTTCTTCTTGCACTTGAGCATATATTCTCAAGGGGGAAATAAAAAGTTGGGCAAGAAGGATAAAAATCAAAAACAAAGAAAGAATTTTCTTCATAAATTCGCCCGATTATATTTTATTAAGACCACTAAGTCAAGTCCTTTAGTAAATTTCCTTTGCTATAACAATCAAACGTTTAAAAGTCGTCCCGGGTGGATAACAAGTCTGCAAAGTTAAAGTATTTTCTTCACTTAATCGATTCAGGTATTTAGTTTCCTCTGGATTAACTATTGCCTTATCGGTTACTTCATATGTATATTTAATACTCTTATAGTAAATGTATATTTTATCTTTTTTTTCCAATTTGCCAATTAAATAAAAAACTGCATTGTATTTACCAACGTTATAAAAACTATCTGTAGAATGAGCAAAAAGATAGACGTTTCCCGGCTGGCCGGGCAGGGCAGAACCTTGTGCGTGAGCAACCCCTTTTTTGAGAGCAGAAGTATACTTTTCTTTATCAAATGGATCTGTCTGAGCAATAATGGGCGCGCTAGCGGTAATCTTGGGTATCAAAATTGAAAAATCTGTGTTGGTGGGAGCAAGAGGAGGGTTTATATTTAAAATTTGCCTTGTTTGGTAATTTACTTCTTGCACTGAAACAGGACCAAAAATCAAAAAAAGCAAAAATAAAGAAAGAAAAATAAAAAAATTGCCTAAAAATTTTACAATCTTCAAAAAAAACTTACTCGTATACCGGTTCAATTGGCCCATTTTTTTGGACATCTTGGCCGTTGATTGGAATTTTGAGCACCCAGGCGATTGTGTTTGCAACGGTAATTCCCACACGCAAACCCGTAAATGACCCGGGACCTCTAACCACTTCAACCTCAGAAATATCTGAAAATTTTTTACCACTGTCTTTTATGATTTTTTGAATTAGCTTTAATAAAAGCTGGGACTTCTCCTTTTTGGCTTTGGCGACAATTCTTTTTTCATCAAGACCAACTATTATTTTCTCTCTGTCAGACGTGTCTATATAAAGTTTCATAACTTCAGAATTACCAAGTTATCTGTCTTTTGTCTTGACTTAAGTACTTAAATTTAATCCAAATAGTCCCGGGGGGTAGATGCCTTTTTATTTTTTCAGCCCATTCAATGACTGTTATATTTTCTGGCCTGCCCCAGAAATCTTTTAGACCAAGGTTTTCTATTTCTCGCTCTAAATTTCCTTCCAGACGATAAAGATCAACATGATAAAAATTAATTTTGCCTACCCTGTAGGTTCTAACAATAATAAAGGTGGGTGAAATTATTCTTTTTTTAATACCAAGCCCCCTGGCAATTCCTTGGATAAAAGTAGTCTTGCCAGCTCCAAGAGCTCCCTTGAGGGCAATTATCTCGCCACCCTTTAAAGAAGCTGAAAGTCTTTCGCCAATTTTTTGAGTCTCAGCGGCAGTTTTGGTAATGTATTCCATATGAGATAAATAGCTGACAATGCCCCTATTGTATCAAAGATAATATCTCGAAAGGTCGGTTCCCTGCCCGGAGTGAATGATTGATGCAGCTCATCACTTACTGCATACATAAAAGTAATAACTACTGCATAAAGTCCAGAGTTTTTCTTTTCAATTCCCTCCTGTCTGAGTGCACGATATAAAAGAAGACAAAGTACTCCAAATAAGATAATATGGGCAGTTTTTTTGACAACAAAATCCTGCCAGTGGATTTCTGAAGTCCTTGCTGTTGGCCGGCTTGAAAAAACAAAAATTATAGCTGCCCACATCACAACAGGTAGCCAGAAACGCAGAAATTTTCTAATCCTTGAGGAAACTTCCAATTTTGTCATCTGCCTTATTATAATCAGCTAAATACTTTTTGAAAAATAAATAAGCTGAAAACAAAGCTAAACCTCCCCCTAAAACAATCAAAACTGCAGCAATTGTCGTGGTTTTGGGCGAGCCACTTTCAGATTGTTCACCTGCTGGGGGGGTTGGAGTTAAAAAACTCCTGCCCCCCAAAACAAGCTCTTCTTGTTCTCTTCCTGCCTTAAGAGTTGGTGTGGGGGTTGCCCTTGGTGTTGGGGTAAGTGTTGTCTTGGGGTTGGATGTTGGTGTGGGGGTGACGGTTGGTTTCGGAGTAAGGGTTGGCGTTGGGGTAGGAGTTAAAGCTTGGGTTGGAGTGGGAGTTGGTAAAACACAAGTCGGTACTTCTTCCGGCTTTTGAGAAACAATATTTGAATAGCCTTTAGTTTGCTCACTTATCAGCCAATTATTCTCGCCGTCTGCCTTTCTTGCACCAGATTGCCCAACTTCAGGAGCAGGTAAATTTACACTCTCGGCTCCATCACATAATTTTCCATTACCATCTCCGTAACTGACACAATCAACAATTGATCCATCTTTCTTCAAATAGATGATATCCCCTGCGTTATCAAGTTTATTACTCCACTCAACCACATAAAATCCTTTGGGCTTTAAAATACAAGAAAAGTTTTTGGTGTTCCCTGAAGCAGAGCTGTCTGAAAGAGTGTAATTTGAAAGGTCAATTTCATCCTCAGATTTATTATAAACCTCTACCCAGTCAGGACTAGAATTTGAGCTAAATTCATTTATGACAACTTGTGCAGCGACGATAGAAGGACATATAAATACGAGTAAAAAAGGTAAACAAATAAAAATTTTCCTCATCTTTTCAATGTCAATAACTTATGTGCAGGTAGTAGGTATCATAACCGTCGTCTTGTCGAACTCTTACATATCTTAATGTCCCCCCGCCACAGCCTATAGCACCTCGATATAAAACACCATTTTTCACTGCTTTCACAGTGTAATCTTTATTGTCATTAACCATGTCTAACCCTGTATGTGGGTTGCCGCCGTAATACTTTAGATTATTGGCATAATAAGTCATTCCATAACCCTGAGTAATTCTAACCGGATCATTTATAGGCCACTGCCAGCTGCCGGAAAAACTAAAAGGAGAGTCGGGGGCATTATCCCAAATAACATCTTTGGGTATTAAAAAGCTGGCAGGGTTTTGATGGACACGATCTTTCACAACCTCAAAATGAAGATGTGCCCCATTTGAGCATGCGGATGCAGTCGGAATTATACTTGCGATGCGATCCCCTTCGTTTACTCTTCCCACTTCTGTCTCCTCTCCACGGCCGGCAATAATAGCCTGAATAGCTTCAAGCTCAGCCCGCGCTTGAGCTAAAAGAGTTTGATACCTCTTTTCGTCATTCCTGGTTAGCGTAAGAAGTTGTGCTTTTGCCGCTTTTTGGATATCAAGAGACTTCTTCTGTTTATCAAGCTCTGTTTTGAGATCCTCTAGGTTTAACTTTTGGTCCTCATAAGTATTTTGAGCTTGAAGCAATCTTTTTATTAGACTGTGATCTGCCTCCTGTATAATCTTTAGATAATGAAATCGCGAGACAGCTTTTACCAAATCTTTTGTGGAGGTCAGGATAAACGCATGGTCCTCCAACCTTGTCATTTTATAAGTCTCCACCACTCTTGACGAAAATGCACTTGAAAGAGAATTAAGCGATAATTTGAGTTGCTCGATTCTTCCAGATAGAAGAATAATCTTCTCTTCTGTTTGACTGATCTTAAGCTCTGTTAAGCGTATTTGTGCATCAAACTGCGCTATTTGATTTGAGAGGGTATTTGCTTGGCCTTGGAGTTTTGCAATTTGACTTTGGTATTCTTGTATCTGCCGATTAAGCTCTTGGAGTTTTTCTTCATTTGATTGGGCAAAGACAGAAGAATTATTAAAATTCAAAACTGCCTTTACCCAAAAGACAAGAGCCAATAATAGCAAAGCTTCTTTCCACTTTCTTATCATCTTCTTGCCCTGTGCGCTCTGGCAATTGCTAGAAAACCCCCAACAAAGGATATTATGAAGCCAGAAACCATCTCCAGCAAAAGAATTATCCCCAAAAGAGCAAAAAAATTACCAGTTTCTCGGGGAACCACTGGAATGTCTCCAAAGTAATTAACAATAGACGGAGTTAGATAGAGTATAAGGATAAAGGCTGCCACCCATCCAACCAATACACCCAAAAAGGAATAACTAAAAGCCTCAATCATGACTGGAAGACGGATAAAACCGGGTGTTGCCCCCAAAAGGCTTAAAATTTCGATTTCTTCTTTACGCGCGGCTATTCTCATACCAATAACCACGGTTAAGACTAGAAATGAAGTCAATCCTAAAACCGCAACACTAATTACTCCTCCTACTCGGATATAGGTGGTGATGCTGCGTAGTTTTTCTACAACTCCCCCTAAAGACTCTTCTTTTCCTATACTGGCAGTAAAACCAACTGTTTCAACAATTTTTTCAGACTTTACCTCCTTAATTATTTCATCGGCAAACTCAAGATCGGTAACCGAGAATTCAAGACTAGCAGGAAAGATTGAAGGGTCTACAAGCTCCGCCAAAAGAGGATTATCACTTGTCGCATTCTTATAAATTTCAAGTGCTTCTTCTTTAGTCACATAATCAAGGTTTTTAATTCTTTTGTCATTTTCAATTTTTTCTCTAAAGGATTTAATTTCCTCCTCTGTTGCATCACTTTTAATAAAGGCAATAATTTGCGGACGAGTCGCAAAATAATTCAAAAGCTGGTTCGAAGAATAAATTATAAGAGAAAGAATTGTTGCCACAAAAAAGGTAATTGTCAAAACGGAAATTGCAGCTAGCGCCTGAAAAGGCGAACGCCTCAAGTTTCTAAGAGCAGTTGTCAGATGAAGTCTAATCATTTTTGTTTTTCTTTTCTAGTTTTTCCAGTCATTTTTGTATCCGAAATAATTTTTCCTTCCTTAAGCGTGAGTACTCTTTTACCTATTTTAGCAATTAAATCCTTGTGGTGTGATGAAATAATGACAGTTTTTCCCTGCTCGTTGATTTTGCGAAAGATAGTCATAATACCCTCAGCTGTCTCCCAGTCAAGATTCCCCGTGGGCTCATCTGCAAATATAAGATCAGGGTTAACAATCAAGGCACGGGCAATAGCTGCTCTTTGAATCTCTCCACCCGAAAGTTGAGAAGGAAATAAATCTGCCCTATCAGAAAGTCCAACCAGCTCTAAGACTGTTTTGAGGCGCTCTTCCCATTTATTGGTTTCGACCGAGTGTATGGCCAAAGGTATCTCCACATTTTCACGAATAGTTCTTTCGGAAAGAAGTTTAAAGTCCTGAAAAACAACTCCAATCTTTTTGCGCAATTTTGGTAAATCTCGGGTCTTGATTTTGGTGATATCTTGATTATTAAACATAATAGTTCCACTTGAAGGTCTAAACTCTCCCAAAAGAAGCCTCAAAAGAGTAGTTTTTCCGCTGCCTGTTGGCCCTACTATGAATACAAACTCACCATCTTCAACTTTAAAAGAAACGTCATCAAGCGCCTTAATCGCTCCAAAACTTTTACTTACTTTTATAAACTCCACCATGATACAAATGAAGGTATACAAAAAGATTAACAGATTCTCACAGGAAGAACAATTATTTATTCGAGTACTTTGATTTTGCCAACATCCATAAGCCAGCCTGCTTTTTTACCAGCCAAACTTTCTCCAAATACTTCTACTTTTTTACCCACAAAACTTTGAAGATCAATAACGGTAGAAGTAAGATAAACATATTGAGAAGGACCCCCGTCACGAACTAAATGATGAGTTCCTTCCCCTTCAATTCCCCCCTCTTCCAAAACTCCTTGAGCTGAATCTTTAAAAACTCCCTCATCTGCCACTCCTTGCTCTTTTGAACCACCTTGCCTTGTTGGCAGAAGACTATTCACCTTGGTGAAAGATGAACCTTCGGACTTGGCGCCAGCCAGAAAATAGCCAGTTAGTGTGCCGGCACAGACTACTAAAAAAGATAACAAAGCAGTAAAGATAACATTTTTAAAGTTGGGCTTCGGAAACTTTTTGACAACTGAAGGCAACGGCTGAGATAGTTTAGGTTGTTCTTGGGGTAAAACTTGGTTTAGATTTTCCATACCCTTAAATATAACATTAGTTTTACAACATTCTCAACTCTGCTTCGATAAATTCATCCAATTCTCCATCCAAAACAGCCTCGGTATTTGAAGTTTCAACTCCTGTTCTTAAGTCTTTGACCATTTTATAGGGGTGTAAAACATAAGAGCGAATTTGTGTTCCCCATGTTGCTGGACGATACTCTCCCTTAAGTAGCCTTTTGGTCTTTTGTGTTTCTTCTTGTTTTCTAGCCCAAAGTTTCGCTCGAAGAAGATTAAGGGCAATTTTTCTGTTTTGTTCTTGAAAACGCTCCGACTGGGCAGTAACCACAATGCCTGTGGGCTTGTGGCTAAGTCTGACGGCAGTTGAAACTTTCTGCACATTCTGTCCGCCCTGTGAAGAAGCACGGAAAAATTGCCATTCAAGATCATCCTCGTTAATTTTAATATCAGGAAGGTCAACCTCCTCCAATTCAGGCAAAACCTCGACAAGTGCAAAAGATGTCTGTCTTAATCTATCTGCATTGAAGGGGGACTGTCGGACTAATCTGTGGGTACCAGCCTCATTTTTCAGATAACCATATGCACACATTCCACTTATTTTAAAGACTACACTTTTTAATCCAGCCTCCTCTCCGGGAGTTTCATCCAAGATTTGAACCCCCCACTTTCTCTTTTCACAAAAACGCAAGTACATTCGAAAAAGAATACTTACCCAATCCATCGCCTCAACCCCACCTTGTCCTGCATGAATTGAAACTATCGCGTTTTTGCTATCATATACACCTGACAAATAGGTTTTTTTTTGAAATTCCTTAAGTCTCGCCTCAATCTTGATGATTTCTGAGTCAAGCTCACCTATAAACTCTTTTTCTTCTGCAAGTTCAAGCAAAGAAGATAAATCAGATTGCAACTTTTCAAATGTAGCTATTTCCTCCCTTAGAGCACCAATGCGTTGCATTAACTCTTTTGCTTTTTCCTGGTCCTGCCAAAAAGTTGGGCTGGCCACTACCTCCTCTAGACTTTTAAGCTCGTCTTTTTTAGAATCAAATCTTAAACTCTTTTTGACTTCTTCTATCTGACCAGAAAGTCTTTTTAATTTTGTTTGGAATTCTCTCACTTGCACACCCAAAGTATAGCAAACTTACTTACAGATTAGTTCTTTTGCCCGAGAAGCCTCCTTATCTTCTAACTTCTCAAAGAGATTAACAAAATCTTCGGCATCAAGATAGATAGCATTTGACTGGGGAATTTCTTTCTCGATTTGCAAGACCTTAACCATCTTTTCTCTGCTGACGTCAAGTACCTTCTCAAGGGGTTCGGGCGGATTTTTCCAACCTATAATACTACTTAAGATTGTCCTTCCTCCCAACAAAAGAAATCCTTCCAATATAAGTGCTAATAAAAAACCGATAAAGATAAAAGCATAAGCAGCCTTAAAAGACCATTTAACATACATATGCCTTAGTCTTGCCAGAGTCATCACCAGCGCAAATAACAAAAGTACAATAAGTACAGCCTGAACAAGATTGGGCGCAAAGACTATTCCCCTAATTTCGAATAATTGAAAATTCTTATTCAAAATATCTCTTATATCAACCGCATTCACACTATTATTTTACCCCTTTTTCTAGAGAGTTGGAGTAGGGCTGGGTGAGTGTGTGGCGGTAGGTAGGTTAGAAGCGCTTTTCCTAACCCCAGTGATAATGCGAATATCCTTGCCTTTTTCTTTGTCGTATTCTTTTACTTCTACCTTATTATAAAGGTCTTGAAGTTTTTGGATAATTTCTGTCCTAACTTCCTCCGGTAAATCAGAATCAAATGTCACTTCAGTAGCAGTGTAATTTTGCTTTTGAGCATTTGCGGTCTCAATCTCTGAATAACCCATATTTTTAAGCTCTCCTTCAAGAAAACTGGCTTCTTTGGGAATACCTGTGCCGTTTAATATTTCAATAGTCACTTCAGACCTTTGTATAGAAGGTTTCTTAGGCTGTATGGTCGGTGTGGGAGTTGGAGTAGGAACTGAGAAGGTTTCTCCTCCCAGCGCAGGAGTTGGGGTAGGAGTTAGAGTGCCACCCTCTTTGGGAGGTTGAAGAATAAACCAAGCTGCAACAATAAGAACAATTATGGTCACAAAAATAAGCAAAATGGGTAACCACTTGGGAAACTTACTCTTGCTGGGACCAACCTCTGGAAACCCCACTTCTTTTTGGGGAGTGGAAGGAGTAGTACCAAATCCGTCTGTCATACAAAAAGCAGTATAAATGTATAATACCTATAATGTCAATCTTTAGTAGAAATAACTACTTTTTTGAAAAGAAGATAAAATTTCCGTGAAAATATCCTTAATTATTAATAAGCTGTAACTTCAATTTTTTCTATGTGATACTCTTGAGGTTTCACTCCGGGAATAATCCTAATTCTATCACCCTCTTTAATCTGCCCTGACAAAATAGCTCTTCCTAAAAGATCACCAAGAATAATATCTACAATTCTTCTCATGGGACGGGCACCAAAAGCAGGATCATAACCATCCTGGGCAAGTTTTTGACATACCAAGGGAGTTATTTCAAGGTAAATGTTTTTTGACTTTATGTTGGAAGCAAGTTCGCTAAGAAGAATTCTGGCTATCTTGGTTAATTCCGGCATACCCAGAGGCTCATAAACTACTACTCCATCAAAACGGTTCAAAAATTCTGGGGAAAAAAGACCCTTTTCCATGACATAATTAATAACACTTTGCTGCAGTTCTTCTCCCTTGACTCCTCTTGAAACAACTTCCCTAACATACTCAGCAGCAGCATTTGAAGTACCAATTACAAAAAGATGTCTGCAGTTAATCTTTCTTCCAAAGGCATCGGTCATCATACCTTCGTCTAAAAGTGCTAAAAATAGATTAATAATCTCACGCGGGGCTTTCTCGATTTCATCTAATAAAAGTAAACTTGCAGGCTGATTTTTGATTGAGGTAGTAAGAACACCGGGCTGATTTAGCTGTTGCGAACCGATAAGACGGCTCAAACCTTCACTGCCTGCATATTCACTCATATCAAAACGCAAAATTCTTTTCTCGCTTCCATAATATACTCGGGCAAGTACTTTGGCAGTCTCGGTTTTTCCCACTCCCGTTGGCCCTAAAAACAAAAAAGAACCAATTGGCCTATTTTGATTGGTGGCGCTAACCATTCTGGCACGAAGGCTTCTGGCAATAAAAGAAACCGCCACATCCTGATTTACTAGCCGTTCGTGAATTATCTCTTCTAAATTTTCAAGGTGGTGTTTTTCCTTTTGGCTAAGTCTGTCAAAGGAGATTCCTGTTTTTTCGGACATAATTATATTTACATCTTCGGAACTAACCATTCCCCCACCTTTTTGCTTTCGATACATAACAAGCGCATCCAATAACTCTAGAGCTTTTTCAGGGAATGGGGTCTCAGTAATATAGCGGTCACTGCCTTCTAATATTTTTCTTAGGGCAGGAACAGTTACAATAACTCCCTTAAGATTTTCCCAAGTATCGGAAGCTCCAATTAAAATTTTCATTGCCTCCTCTTTACTTGGTTGATCAACCTCGACGGTTTCAAAATATTTTCTGATTCTTAAATTTGGTGCTATAAAACGCTCGTAATCAACGCTATTTATAATGCTTATTACCTTTAACTCCTTTTTTTCCAAACATTCTTCAAAAACATCAGTAAAATCATATCCTTCAACCTCAGGGTTGATGAGTCTATGGATATCACGCAAAACCAAAATTATATTTCCAGCACTGGCTGCTTCATTTAAAATCTGGGTAAATTTTGTCTTTTTAAGGTTGATGTCACGAGTTTCTGATAATAAGGAATTGTAATCAAGTTCTAGCACTCTCCTGTAGGCCATTTCCGGTCCAAGCTGTCCCTTACTTGCTCGAGACGCGAATTCTAAAACCACTGTCTTTTTACCCACCCCGGGCTTTCCAGTAATTATTACACTGTGACCAGAGGTAAGCGATCGCTCCATTCGTGAAACTATCTCTTCTCTGCCTATAAGCCTGTGGGAGTATGGCTGGGGTAAACCCAAATCTACTGAGTACTGATTAAGATTTGGCGTGTAACCAAACAAAAGTTCAAGTGCAATTCCCGGCCTTCCAAAATAAAATTTCCCATCACCAAATCCTTTTTTAATAATTTTTCTTCGATCCCACCAATAGCAGGCCCACAAAAGGTCTTCTTTCTCAATCCCAATTTTACGAAAAAATTCATCCGACCAAATATTTTCATTAAGAAATACACTTACTAAATCTTGATAAGTTTTAACTTTTTGGGGAATTCTTACCAATTTTGGGTTAACTCCGCTTGTTAGCTTTTCTAGAACAAGGCCAAGACGTTTCAACACAAACTCTCCAGCCTCGTTAGTAAATAAAGTACGAAGATTATCCTCCTTGACACGCTCTAATCTGTCAATAAGCTCCTTGATAAAAACTTCTAACCGCTCTTTATGGTTCTGGTACGCGGGATAGCCTACTATGGGAAGGACTAACCAAATCCAAAGTCCAAGCCCACCAATAGGAAAAGCCAAAAACAAAATTACAACTCCAACTGAGAAAAGTGCTATTCTGGCCATCGCCCCAACAATTCTTGAAACTAAATTAAAAGTCACTTTTTGGAAATAAGAATAAGGATTAAAACCCGGGGTCTTATCAGAAATAACCATGCGTTTCCAAGGGGCAAATAAAGATTTCATAAGAAGAGGTAACGAAAAATAGTGCACAGTCCAGTCTATAAAAAAAAGCCACTGTCGAAGATAATAATCAAGTCCAGAAGAATAGTGCCAAGAGATAAACTCCCCCATGCTTGAATGATACCATAATTGCTTTGTAATTTGCTTCTTACATTTCAACTGCATTTATGCCTAGAATGAATTAACAAAAAATGAAAGAAAAAATCTTGGGTTTATTAAAAAAATACCAAAAAAATTTAAAACAGGGTCTTTTTTTTATCGCCTTTGCTGCACTCAGTCTATTCACTAGCTTTTTATACCTTTTTTCAAGAAAAGAGGTTTTAGTCTATAAAACAAGACTTGATGCACTCACTTCAGAAAAAAACAGCTTATCCACTATTTTACAAAATACCTTAAGCGAACTTGAGAAGGTAAAAAGCGAGGATCAATATCTAAAAAACAAAGAACTTGAAGAAGAAATAAAAAATATTAACGAAGGTTATAAAAATGTGGTTTCTATTTATGAAGACCTTCTAGACTTTAAATCAATTAGTAAAAACACTCAAGACTATGACAAGCTTTTTGCCGAATCCTTAAACCTTTTGGCACAAAGAAACTATGCATCAGCTTCTACAAAAATAACTTCCTTGAGTCAAAAGATAAAAGAAGAAACACAAAAAATAACCTCCTCATTCCAGATCCCTGAAAATATAGCTTCGTCCAATACACCACCCAGCTCTGGTTACTCACGACAGAGGGTACAAACTGAGATTGGGTCATTTATGGTTAGTATTGTTGCCGCAGACTTAAACTCAACCAGAGTAATTGTTGACACTGCTTCTGATTCAGACTGCCATGATAACTGCCCGGTTTTGGCGTTAGCTGATTATATTAGCAGAAATGGAGCATTTGCGGGAGTCAACGGCTCTTACTTTTGTCCTGCAAGTTATCCAAGTTGTGCCGGAAAAACAAACTCTTTTGACACACTTTTAATGAACAAGAATAAAACATATTTTAACTCTGATAATAACGTCTATAGCAACGTCCCGGCGGTTATTTTCTCGGGAAATTCTGCTCGTTTCATAACAAGATCTTTGGAATGGGGACGCGACACGGGGGTGGATGCAGTCATCGCCAATCAACCCCTGTTGGTCCTAAACGGCAGTATTACCTTCGGGGGTGACGACGACCCCAAAAAGGGGTCAAAGGGCAATAGAAGTTTTATCGGAGCAACCGGTTCAACTGTTTATATAGGCGTAGTTCATAATGCAACTGTTGCCGAATCGGCCCGGGTTTTACATGCAATGGGAATCCAAAATGCCCTTAATCTTGACAATGGAGGATCAACCGCGCTCTGGAGCGGTGGATATAAAGTCGGACCGGGACGTAACATCCCCAACGCACTTTTGTTTATTAGAAAGTAATTACAACTTATTCCATCCCCACTAACCCCACTAATTTTAAAAATTTGTATCACTGTACTAGTACAGTGATATTTAAGGCATCTAGTAAATGTGTGGTAGAATGTTTGCTGAGAATTAAATTAGCAATATGCAAAAATTTGACAACTACATAAAGGGCGAAAAAAAGCTTTTAATTATTGCTTCCCATCCCCTTGATTGTGACTCTATAGGAACGGGGCTAATACTCAAAAAATATTTAGAATCGCTAAATAAAAAGGTAAGGCTGGTTTTTCCAGGAAAACCTCAGAACCAGTTAAGAGAGATTTTTGAATTTTTACCCTATTTTAATGAGATAGAATTTAGAAACACAAAGGAGTTTTTTAAAACAAAATTATTCGACGTTGTGATTTTTGTTGACGGAAGTAATTTGGCCCAATTCTACGAAAATAAAAAAAATGATAATCCTCCAAATATTCTCCTCTACGACAAAAGAATCCACATTGACCACCACGCCCTACAACAAGAAAAGCTTGGAGTTGTTCATATTCATGATCCCCGCGCGGCAGCTACCGCCGAAATTCTCATTAAAAAAATAATCCCATGCTCTTTTATCGATGATAAAATTGCAACTCTTGCTTATGCAGCAATTATCGAAGACACCGGAAACTTTAAATGGAATTTCACTCCCACAACTTTCGAGATAGCTTCACTACTTATTAAAAAGGGTGCAAAATTTCAAGAAATAATAGATAAAATTTACGCTTCGAAATCAAAGAATTATTTAAAAATGCTCTCTTTTGCTCTGGATAACTGCAAATATGACTCTAAATTAAAAACTATTTTTTTGTTTGTTCCGCACTTAATATTTAAAAAAGAAAAATTTGATAATTTTGCCTTAAGAGAATTAAGAACAGTATTTAGACTTGAATTGGCCGGTAAAGTCAAAAATTTCGATAGGGGTATACTTATTTACGAACAAGAAAAGGGAGTTATCGAAATAAAAGCTACAGGAAATAACCTGCGCAACAAAATCAATCTTCCTCAACTACTAACAAAGATGGGAGGAAACGGCGGGGGCCATATCAATGCTTGTGGAACAATTATTTATGGGAGGTTTAATCAGGTGAAAAAAAGGCTTCTAAAACTTTTGAGAGAATATCAGAAGTAAAAATTTCCATACAAATTAATCCCAACCTTGAGGATGATTTTTATACCAAATTATCAACGACCTTACCGAGTCTTCCAAAGAGTGTTTTGGCTGCCAATTAAGAATCCTTTTTGCCTTCTTGATTGAGGCTACTATTTCGGCATACTCTCCCCTCCTAGGAACAGACCTTTTTATATCAAACATAACTCCGGTAACTTCTTGTACTTTTTTAACAACTTCTAACACGGAATTCCCACTACCTGTACCAAGATTTATGATTTCGCTTTTTTTGTTCTTTGAAAGATATTCTATAGCCTTGATGTGTGCCTCGTTTAAATCGACAACATTTATATAGTCTCTTATTGGAGTAGTGTCTTTTGTTTTAACTTTGGGACAAGTCAGATAAAAAGGAGCAATACCCAAAGCTCCACGCACAGCGTTTTGGACAAGAAGAGTTGAGGGCTTTTTGGAATCCCCTATCAAACCATCGTCGCTTGCGCCGCAAACATTAAAATATCTCAAAATAACATAGGATAAACCCTTAAGCTTTCCAAACCACTCAATTATTTCTTCAACCATTTTCTTGGACTGACCATAAGGATTTGTGGGATTGGTTGGATGATTCTCGTCAACTGGAATATATTTATTTTCTCCATAAACTGCGCAGGTTGATGAAAAAACGATTTTTTTGACGTTGTTTTCTAACATTGTTGAGATAAGATTTAGACTTGCACAAACATTGTTTCTGAAATACTTTTCGGGGTTTTCCATTGACTCGTCAACCAAGCAAGAAGCCGCATAATGGACAACGGCGTCAAAATTCTTTTCTTTTTGAAAAACTTCAGAGATATTTTCTCTCAAGTCAAGTTTGTAATACCTAAGTTTCCTTGTCGTAAATTTCTTTTGCAAAAGTTTCAAAGGAGCCTCGCAACCAGTTGAGAAGTTATCAATCCCAACCACTTCATACCCTTTCTGTAAGAAAAGATAGGTAGCTACACTTCCTATATACCCTCCAAGACCAGTAATTAATATCTTTTTCACTTTAGACCTGATACTTTTTGCTAATAGCAGGAATCAAATATTCATCAAAAGCCTTGTCAAAATCATAGTCGGAAGACCAACCCCAGTCTCTTTTAGCCTTTGAATCATCAATATCCAAAGGCCAACTATCTACTATCAATTGCCTTTGGGGTTGACTATCATAAGTAATAGTAAAGTCTGAGTAAAATTTTTTAACTTTTTTTTCGATTTCCTTTGCTGATACACTAAAACCAGACACATTATAAACTTTCTGAGTAATATTATTTATCGGAGTTTTCATAAGATTAATTAATGATTTCACAGCATCCGGCATTACCATAAAAGGAATTTGTGTGTCAGGACGAACATAACATACATAAGCTTTCTTTTGAGCGGCAGAGTGGAGCATCTCTGCTCCATAATCACTTGTTCCTCCTGTCGGGATTGTGTCCGCGCTGATTAAGCCAGGAAAGCGAATCGCCCGAAAATCAACAAGGTGAGATCTATCAAGGGAATCCAAGAGTCTATAGTTTTTTGAAAAGTATTCTCCGAAATGCTCACAGAAAAGTTTATTTATTCCATACATGGTTATCGGTTTTGTGAATTCGTTTTCTTTGACTTTCTTGGCTTTTTTCTTTTCACTCAGAGATGACAAGCCATATACAGCAATTGAGCTTGGAAAGATAAACTTTATCCTTTTCTCTCGACGTATTGACCATGCAGTTGTTGACTCAAGAAGATTTAGCGTCCCCCCTACATTGACGTCGTAAGCTTCCATTGGGTTTTTTTCAGCACTTGTGGATAGAATTGCGGCCAAATGAAAAATTACATCAAAATCATACTTTGCAAATGAGACTTCTACCATTGCTTTATCAAGGATGCTTCCCTGAAAAAAGTAGGTTAGTTTCGACAAGATTCTGTTGTCGGGCTGTTTTAAATCCAAACCAAATATCTTGTGATTGGCTTTTTGAGAAAGTTTATTAACAAGGCTAAAACCAACTTCCCCAGAAACTCCGGTTATTAGAATATTCATATCACTTTGAATATTTTACCAACCTCTTCAAAAGCTCTCAGTGCTTTATTTAAGTCACTTTTAGAGTGTGCTGCCGAGATAATCACCCTTATGCGAGCTTTACCCGGCGGTACCGTTGGATAACCAATCGCTTTTGCAAAAACACCTCTTTCAAAAAGCAGTTTACTAAACTCAAAAGCTTTTTTTGCATCCCCAAGCAACACTGGTACGATAGGTGTTTGGCTTTTACCAATATCAAAACCCATAATTTGCATATTTTCTTTAAAATAGTTTGTATTATTCCACAACTTTTTAATAAGACTATCTGATTTTTCAAGTATCTTGATGGCTTCCAAACAAGCCGCAGTATCCGCAATTGTCATAGCGCTTGAAAATAAAAATTGCCTACCTCTTTGAGTTAACCATTCTATGAGTTGAGCAGATCCTGCAACATAGCCACCGACAACCCCAAAAGCCTTACTCATTGTCCCAACTTCGATATCAACTTTTCCGTGGAGATTAAAATATTCAACAATCCCCCTACCATTTTTTCCCAAAACCCCCTCCCCATGGGCATCATCTACCATTAAGATACAGTTATACTTTTGTGTCAGGTCTACAAAATGAGGAAGAGGCGCAATGTCTCCGTCCATACTAAAAACGCCGTCTGTCACAATTAACTTTCTTTTTGAATTTTTTTGTCTTTTCAACTTTCTCTCAAGATCAACAAAGTCGCAGTGGGAAAAACGGGTTATCTCTGCCTTACTTAGCCTGCAACCATCAATTATACTTGCATGATTTAATTCATCTGAAAAAATGATATCCCCTTCTCCCACAATAGCCGGTATGGTAGCTAAATTTGCTGCAAATCCGCTTTGAAAAGTAAGAACTTTATTAACCTTTTTGAATTGCGCAAGCTTTCTTTCAAGATCTGTGTGTAGTTTAGTCGTTCCTGAAATTGTCCTGACTGCTGCCGGCCCAATACCAAATTCATCAATCGCTTTTTTGACCGCCAGTTTTAACCTTTTATCATCGGCAAGACCTAGATAGTTATTTGAACAAAAGTTAATTAGTTTTCTGCCGGAAATTTTTATATATACCCCCTTTGTAGCCTCAATAACCTTGGGTGGACTGTATAATCCCTCTTTTTTAAGTCTTAGTAATTCTTTATCAATCCAAGAGAATCTGTTTGAATCCATCTTGAAACTATATCATAAAAAAATTTTAGTCGAAATAGGTTTGGAACCAAAGCTCCAAAAAAACCAAAGACCAAAGTTTAGGTCCAAAATCATTGTTTGAAGAGTGTCTTTTGAGCATTTCGCGAACAACGTCTTCTTTATAAATATCTCTTTTTAAAGCTTTTTTGCCCAAAAGAATCTTTTTAGAATAATCTCTTAGGTCTCTATCAAACCACAATGACAAGGGGATACTAAAACCCTGTTTGGGTCTATATAGATTTTCTTTGGGGACAATTTTCTCAAGTGCTTTTTTAAAGATATATTTATTGTTCCAAAAACCTTTAACTTTAAGTTCATAAGGAATCTGAGCTGCCATTTCGACAAATTTACTATCAAGAAGCGGTGATCTGCCCTCCAGCGAATTAGCCATAGTCGCGATGTCCATTTTTACCAAAAGGTCATCCGGCAACCAATAGGAAAAATCAGCATAAAGTCCCCTATCGCAAGGATCTTGGGCTTTAGATTCTACGAATTTTAGCTCATAAAGGTCATAGGAGTTGAAATTAAAAATTTGTCTTTTGAAAAATGGAGTGCAAAGTTTTTCTTTCTCCTCATTTGTCAAAAATATATTGTAAGTAACAAAACGATGACTTAGGGGAAGTGCGGATTTTTCTATGTATTTTTTAGCTCGTTCATATAATCTCAGAGGAAAAACAAGCTTTATGCCTTTTTTGTACTTCTCAAACAAAAGATCACGTTTTATTTTCCAATGCCGCATGTAGCCGGCAAAATTTTCATCCCCACCATCACCATTTAGAATTACCGTTACATATTTTTTAGCCAGCTCGCTAATCATAAAGGTAACAAGAGCACTACTGTCAGCAAAAGGTTCTTCATATCGATAAACAATTTGGGGAAGGATATCGCAAGACTTCGGCTCGGCTAAAAGCTCATGATGCTCGGTTTTGTAAAGTTTGGCTATCCTTCTGGCGTGCAACCTTTCATCATAACGATTCTCTTTGAATACAATAGTAAATGTTTTGATGGGTTTTTTAGAAAGATTAGCCATTGTTGCCACAACCGCAGATGAATCAACTCCTCCGGAAAGAAATGCTCCCAAGGGAACATCGGATATCATTCTTAGTTTTGTTGATTCTTCCAAGAAAGACAATATTGTATTAATCCATTCATTTTCCGAAAGATTCTGTTTTTGATTAAAATCCAACTTCCAATATCTTTTTTTAACAAGAGTTTTTTTAGCAAGGTCAATCCACAAAAAATGGCCGGGTTCAAGTTTGTAAATATCCAAAAATCCCGTATTTGGAGAGGGAACATAACCATAGGTCAAATAGTTGTCAATTGCCTGCCAATCAATTTCTTTCTTAACTTCCTTTTGGGTGAGTATGGCTTTAATTTCCGAAGCAAAAAGAAAAACGTTTCCGTCATGAAAATACTTAAGTGGTTTTTTCCCAAGTCTATCTCTAGCCAAAAAAACTGTTTTATCTTTTGCGTCGTAGATTGCAAAGGCAAAAAAACCTCTAAGATATTTCAAACACCCTATTTTATAACGGTGGTAAAGCGCCAAAATAACCTCGGTATCTGTGCGAGACTTAAAGACAATACCCTCTTTTTCCATTTTTTTTCTTTCTGTCTCGAAGTTAAAAATCTCCCCATTGTAAGTAATCCAATATCTATTTAGATATGTCATGGGTTGATGGCCGTTTTTGGTCAAATCAATTACCGCCAAGCGTCTTGAGGCAAGACCAACCCTTTTATCAGAGGAAATATAAAAGCCCTCGTCATCCGGCCCTCTGTGTGCAATTTTTTGGGACATCAAAAAAAGTTCTTTTTGATAAACACAACCTTTCTTAAGAACTATCTTGCCGGCAATACCACACATATTCTTTAGTTTCCTCGGGTAATTATGGAGTTTATGATTCTTTTTAGTGCAAGGATATAGGCGGCTTGTCTTAGAGATATCCTTTTGCTTTGAGATAAATTAAATACTTCGGAAAATGCCTTAATCATAATATTTCTAAGTTTTTTATTTACCTCGCTTTTGCTCCAAGAATACCCTTGCAAATTTTGCGCCCATTCAAAATAACTAACACTCACTCCGCCTGCGTTTACTAAAACATCAGGAATAATTGTTATCTTTTTTTTAAGTAACGCCTCTTCAGCTTCAGGCGTAATTGGGCCGTTTGCTTCCTCCAAAACTACTTTTGCCTTTATTGTCAAACAGTTATCTTTATTGATTGAATTTTCCAAAGCAGCTGGAACTAAGATATCAACTTTTGAAGCTATTAATTCTTCATTTGTTATAAAATTTATTTTCTTTTGTCCACAAGCCTCCCTGAAAGAGCCATATTTCTCTTTAAGAAAAAGGAGATTTTCTGGGTCTAATCCTTTTTTGTCATAAATACCACCACTAGAATCCGATACTGCGATAATCTTATATCCTGATTTAGCGGCAAAATGACAAAACCAATAGCCCACATTTCCAAAGCCCTGAACAGCAAGGGTAGTTTTTGAAGGAAGAAGGTGTCTTTTTTGAGAAAATACCTCTAAAATATAAAAACAACCCAGCCCTGTCGCTTCCGTTCTACCCTGAGATCCTCCAAGAGAAATAGGCTTTCCTGTAAAAGAAGCTGGAGAGTGTTGCCCTATTTCTTTTTCATGAGCGTCTAACATCCAAGCCATTACCTTCTCATCTGTATTCACATCCGGCGCTGGCACATCTTTCCATGGGCCGATAAATGGGCTGATAAACCTTGCATATTCTTTTGACAATTTTTGAAGTTCGTTTTGTGAAAGAAGTTTTGGATTAACGGCAACTCCACCTTTAGCTCCCCCATAAGGCAGACCCACTACAGCAGTTTTAATGGTCATCCAAAGAGAGAGTGCTTTAACTTCATCTTCTGTTACGTTGGGATGAAACCTTATTCCTCCTTTATAAGGACCCAGAGTATTATTATATTGAGAACGATAGGCCATAAAGGATTTCTTTCTACCACTATCCATAATAATACTGAGTTTTTTTCTTAATACTCTTTGTGGTTTTTGTAAACTCTCTATTGCTTTATTAAATAATTCTTTATCTTTGTAGTCTTTCTTTAGAAGAGGAAAAACATTATTGAGTTGTTCGAGGGCATTTGCGAAGGCATTAATCATCTTAAAAGATCATCTTAAAAAGTAATCAGGCTCATTTCCGGCTTTCCACTTGATGTTACATCCCGAACTTGGTTTTTGATCCTGATTAACTGGTAGCCTGGATAAAACTGCGTCGAGGGCTGCTCTAAGGTCAGCACCTGTTACTGGTTTGCCATTGTCCGGCCTTGAATCGTCCAGCTGCCCCCTGTAAACAAGCTTTCTTTCTCTATCAAAGACAAAAAAGTCGGGTGTGCAGGCTGCTGTAAAAACCTTGGCAACGTCCTGCATTTCATCGTAAAGAAGAGGAAAAGGAAACCCTTCCTGAAGGGCCATTTCTTTAAGACTTTCAGGAGCATCCTCGGGGAACGCTTCTGCGTCATTGGAGCTTATTGCAATAACACCAACTCCCTTATCTTTATAATCGTTGGCTAGTTTGACAAGTTCTTTCTTGACATGCTGTACATAAGGACAGTGACGACAGATAAACATTATCAAAAGTAGCTGTTTATCAGAAAATTGGGCTGGTGAAACTTTTTGTCCCGTTACCACGTCCATTAGCTCAAAGTCAGGCATCTTTGTACCCAAGGGCATCATTGTTGAAAATGTTAAAACCATCATTACCTCACCAAATAACTGCTATATTTCAATAGTATCTCCCGAATTTTGGAAAAAGTAAAACTCGGGTAAGTTTTATTATAAACCCATTTTTTAATTTATTTTCTTAATTCTAACAAATTACAACTTTTTTTCTCTATATTTATTGGGTAATTAATTTTTTGAAGGTTTAATATCATGACAATCTCCCTCAATTTTTCTGTATTGTAACAAAAATGTCCTATTTTCTCCTCCTTTAGCAGACTAGAAAATAAATTTTCTTCCTCAACGTCCTTTTTAATTAAATTCTCAGAAATCCCTCGGACTGGTTCCCGTATTAAAAAACGCACCCAAGTTGAGCCCCTAAAATTATTCCCAAATCCAATTCCTAAATTCACATTTTAAAAAAACCCTGTCTCTACAAAAATTCCCAACTATATTGTATTACCGTACTAGTACATTGAAGTAATCACAAATCCTTTTATTTATCCCTCTTGGGGATAATGGCATTTTTTCCACTTTTTGCCACTGCCGCACCAACAGGGATCATTTCTACCTATCTTCTTATGTTTTGAAACCTTTAGGGGTTGACCTATTTGAGCAGTAGTATCTGCGTCTTCTGCGGCCAAACCCATCGCGTCAACTCTATCAACATTTGTCCGAGCTTCCTCAAGCGGAATCTCTTGGGGTCTTTGTGCAACTCCGATTCTAAAGATGCGTCTAGCCAATTCCTCATCAATCCTCCCAATCAAGCCCTCAAAAAGCTCATATGCTTCATTTTTAAATTCCACCAAGGGGTCTTTCTGACCAAAAGCCCTAAGCCTCACACCCTCTCTTAAAGCGTCAATCATATCAATATGATCAATCCAAAGGTGGTCAATTGCCCCAAGGTAAGCGTATTTTTCAATCTTTCTCATAATCTCTTCACCGACCTGTTTCTCCCGAGCGTTATAAACGTCTTGAATCACCTTATTAAGAAACTCTTTTGCTTTATCACGATTTTTGATTTTGCCAAGCCTTTTTTTGAGTTCTTCGCGAGAATTATCGTCAAAAGGAACTATCTCAAGAAGCCCTACCAGAATTTTTTCATAGTCAGGCTTTTGGTCATCAAACCAACTTGTCAGAAGAAGACCTTCTATTTGGTTAGAAAGCTTTTCTAAAATCTCTTCTCTCAAATTTGCAGCACCCAAAATTCGATCCCTTAATTTATAAACAATTCGCCTTTGCTGATTAGTAACATCGTCAAACTCCACCAAATTCTTTCTGATATCAAAATTAAATCCTTCAACTTTAACTTGAGCTCCCTCGATTGCCCGACTTACAATTTTATTCTCAATAGGTTGATCCTCGGGAATCTTAAGAGTGTCCATCAAATTTTTGATTTGCTCCCCACCAAAAATTCTCATCAGGTCATCCTCAAGGGAAAGAAAAAATCTCGAGGAACCAGGGTCTCCCTGCCGGCCCGAACGGCCACGGAGTTGATTGTCAATCCTGCGGGACTCATGCCTCTCGGTCCCAATAACATGTAAACCGCCAGCTCTTATAACCTTCTCGTGCAGTCTTAACCAATTTTTATACTCCAAAGTCCTCTCATATTCCTCACGAGTCATAGCCTGAGGTTTATCCGGAGGACTTCCCCCCAAAACTATATCAACTCCTCTACCTGCCATATTTGTAGCGACTGTTACAGCCCCTGGCTTGCCAGCATCAGCAATAATCATTGCTTCTTTTTCATGATTTTTGGCGTTGAGAACATTGTGAGGAATTCCTTTGCGCTTTAAATAGGCGTCAATAATTTCATTTTTTTCAATAGAAGTTGTACCAACAAGAACGGGTTGACCGATTTTATACTTTTCCTCTATCTCTCTTATAATTGCCCCATACTTTGCCCGAACAGTTTTATAAACAACATCGGGATAATCCTTACGAATCATTGGTTTATGGGTAGGAATTACAACCACGTCAAGCTTGTAGATCTTACGAAATTCTTCTGCTTCGGTAGCTGCGGTACCTGTCATTCCAGACAAGACCTCATACATCCTAAAGTAATTTTGAAATGAAATAGTGGCCAAGGTCTTACTCTCCTGCTGAATGGGAACTTTTTCTTTTGCCTCCACAGCCTGATGCAGCCCATCACTCCAACGTCTTCCAAACATAAGTCTTCCCGTAAACTCGTCAACTATAATTACCTGATTATCCTTAACGACATAGTCTCGGTCTCTCAGATAAAGAGTTCTTGCTCTTAGTGCATTCTCAATATGATGAATAGCATCAAAGTCCTTTTCATAAAGATTATCAACACCTAAAATTTTCTCTACTTTGGTGATACCATGTTCGGTAAGCGTAGCCGATTTTGACTTTTCATCAATCTTATAATCAGAAAGTGAATCAAGCTTATCAACTATCTCGGCAAATTTGTAATATTTTTGAGTAGGTTCGGTATCAGGCATTGAGATGATAAGGGGTGTTCGCGCCTCGTCAATCAAAACAGAGTCCACTTCATCAACAATTGCAAAATAGTGCCCTCTTTGCACTTTTTCCTCTTTGCTGGCAACCATATTATCCCGAAGATAATCAAAACCAAATTCATTATTCGTTCCATAAGTTATATCGGCTCTGTAGGCTTCTCTGCGCTCAGTTGGTCTAAGGTGTGCCAAACGTTCATCTCCGTGACTAGTGTCGTTGTATTCAGGGTCGTAAACAAAAGATTTCATCTCCTGAATTATTGACCCGACAGAAAGACCAAGAAGATGAAAAATAGGACCATTCCAGCCAGCGTCACGCCTTGCCAGATAATCATTAACAGTTACAAGATGAGCTCCTTTACCTACTAGGGCTCGAAGATATAAAGCAGGTACTGCTGATAAAGTTTTCCCTTCTCCGGTTTTTTGCTCGGCAATTTTACCTTCAAAAAGAGCCACTGAAGCCATTAATTGTACATCGAAAGGTCTCAAGCCTATTGCTCTCCATGAAGCCTCCCTCGCAAGAGCAAAAGCAATAGGAAGGATATTCTCTAGGGGCTCTTTTTGGTGAATTCTTTCTTTGAGCTTGGCAGTTTCTTTTGCAAAATCTTCATTCTTCAGCTTTTTAGTAACCCCCTCCAGTTCATTGATTTTTTTGACAACCCTCTGAAGTCTCTCAACTTCCCTTCTATTGATATCCAAAATTCGTGAGAAAATATTTCTTAACATAAAACAGTGTTATTTTACCAGAATTAGAGCTTCCGGTGCAGACCTAAGAAGAACAAATAAACATTATATTTGCTTTGGGGTACACCACATCTACTTTTGAAAAGGTTTTCTCTAAAAGATGCAAAAATCTTACTGCCTGGATTCTTTTTTCTTCATAATAAAGACGGTTAAAAACGGCAAATCCATTTTTGCCAAGAACTTTTTTGACCCCCTCTATAAACTTTCTTTCTTCAAATTTTCTTGGATATTCTTGGCCTAGATAAATATCAACACAAACCAAATCCCAACTTTTAAGTTGGGGTTTTTTAGCTACGAAGTTATAGGCATCATCAATAACTATTTCAACACCCTCTTTATCTAAACCCAAATATTTTCTTCCTAAATCCACTATTACCGGATCAATATCAACACCTACAATTTTTACCTTGGGCCAGTTCTTTCTAATAAGTCTTACTATTCCCCCTCCTCCAAGACCAAGAATTAAACAATTTCGAATTTCAAAGTTTTGAAGCCTCACGAGGGGCTTTTTCCAGATTAACTGTGCAATCCCGCCAGACTGGGTAATTCCTCCACCGTGGATATAAGTCCCAAAGGTCAAATCCCGAATCACCGTCAACTTTCCGTTGATAGGAGAAATAACCTCTTCCAATATTTTCATCCCGGTCAATAGCTTAGTGAAATTAGACATCAGAATAATTAGAAATTTTAACTATAACCCTTTGCTTGAGTAGTAAAAAGTCTCCAATACAGTCCCTTTTTAGCCATAAGACTTTCGTGGGTCCCCTCTTCGACAAATCTTCCTTTATTCATAACATAAATTTTATCTGCTTTTCTGACTGTTGAGAACCTCTGAGAAACAAAAATCAAAATTTTCCCCTCAGCTTGTTTTAAAAGTTGATTAAATATTTCCTCTTCTGCATTTGGATCAACATTACTTGTGGGCTCATCCATTATTATAATGTCCGCATCCTTTCTAAAAAGCATTCTTGAAATTCCAAGACGTTGCCACTGACCCATGGATAAATCTACCCCCTTTTCAAATTCCGGTGCCAAGGGGTTATCATATCTTTTAGGAAGAGCTTCTATAAACTCGTTAATACCAGTTTTTATCGCAGCATTCTGTATTTGGGAAAATTCTTTTAACCTCTTTATGTCTCCATAACCAATGGATTCCTTTGCCGAAAAAGGATAAGTCTCAAATTTTTGAAAAAGAATAGCAAGTTTTCTTCGCCAACTTAAAAGATTGACACGCCTTATATCTTCCTTCCCAACAAGAACTTCGCCTTTTTGCGGATCATAAAATCTTGCAATAAGCTTAATAAGAGTCGACTTACCAGCTCCGTTTTCACCAACAATTGCAATTCGTTCACCGAAAGAAACAGAAAAATTTATATTTTTCAAAATCCATGGATCTTTTTTCTTGTACTTAAACCAAACATTCCTAAAAGATAATGAGTAATTTTTCCCAGGTTCCAAAACTTTACCTTTTTTGGTATTTTCAATTACTGGTTCAAGATTTAAAAGCCAAACTAAGTCTGAAACATAAATATAATTTTCATAAATTTCCAAGATTGCAGAAACTATATCAGATAAATTGCTCTGCGCAGAACGAAAAGCCCTTAAATACATCTGAAAGGAACCAACTGTAATCTTTTGTGTCAACACCCAAAACACAAGCCAGATTGAAACCAAAAACTCAAAAAAAGTTAAGGGCAAGATACTGCCAAAATTTGATAACTCCCTTTTCTTATGAAGATCTACATATTTGTTCAAAACTTCTTTCTGGACTTTTCTCAATTTGAGAGACAGATGTGTTGATAAATTCAGTACCTTAAGTTCCATAAAATTTCTATTTCTTATCAAAAAATAACTAAGCCAACCCCAAAGTCTATGAAGTGGGGCAAGATAAGAATTAAGCTCATATTCCTTGCGGATAAACTTTGAGTCAACCAGAAATTGTGGCGTGGAAACAATAACAACACCAATGGCAATTAGGGGACTTAGGAACACCAAAAGGCCAACAGCAGAGGCAAAACCAACCAGATAATTCGGAAGTTCACTGATGGGCATCATCAGTGACCATGCTCGCCTGCCCGACTCTCTTTGAATTTTATCGAAGCGATCCTTAAAAGAGGGGCTTTCGATTGTTGCTATATCAAGTTCAGAAAGTTTTTTAGCCATCAGCATATCAAGCTCAGCATCAAAAGTTCTTGAAAGCATCCTTCTTAGGAATGAACTTACCTTTGAGATAATATTTCTAAAAAGCTCAAGAACAAGCCTTAAAAAAATTAAAATTGAGACTGTATAAAGCGCAAACTTCCAGTTGGGGTTTCCAATACCTCCTATTAACTTATCTAAAATAAGTTTTTCAAGATAAAGACTGGGGATAACTATAAATCCTGAAAGTGCGTTGAAAAAAAAGACAAAAAGCAAAAGCCTTCTATTCACGCGAGCCATGATTTTACTTACTTCCTTGAAAGTAAAGATAACTTGGCCAATTCTATCCATGGTGATTTTGGGGTTCATGAATTGATTCTAACATTATTTTTAAATATTCTGTCTTTACTTCGGGATTTATTTGGAATTATAATAAAAAACCTATGGATAAAGTGCCCTTGCCTGAAAAAATTAGACCAAAAAATCTTGGGGAGTTTGTGGGACAGGAACATCTTGTAGGTAAAAATGGAATTATTAGTAAACTTCTTAAAAACGCTCAAAAATCCTCCTTCTTTCCGTCTCTTATTTTTTGGGGTCCTCCTGGTTGCGGTAAGACCACCTTGGCAAAAATAATTGCAAATAACCTAAAAAGAGAATTTTACGAATTCTCAGCCGTAAACACCAAAACCAAAGATATCGAAAATGTGATAAGACAAACATCCCAAAAAGAACTATTGCCTAACACCTATTCCCTAGTGCCTATTATTTTTTTAGACGAGATTCATCGTTTTAATAAAGCCCAGCAAGATAAACTTTTGCCCCATGTTGAGCGCGGAGAAATAATTTTAATCGGTGCCACGACTGAAAACCCTTCATTTGAAGTCATTGGGCCTTTAATGAGCCGTTGCAGGGTCTTGATACTTAATCAACTTTCGGAAAAAGACTTAAAGGAAATAATTAAAAAAGGTCTTGGCGAATTAAAAATCAACCTTGATAAAAACGCTCAAAAGTTCCTAATAGAATCCTCAAATGGTGATGCTAGGGTGGCTCTTAATGTCTTAGAAATAGCCAAAAATCTAAATCCTAAACACAAAATACTAAATACAAGAGATATTGAAGAAGCTCTGCAAAGACGTCAGCTAACCTTCGACAAACATGGCGAAGAACACTACAACATTATATCTGCTTTCATCAAATCAATGCGTGCATCAAATGTCGATGCAGCACTTTATTACCTAGCACGCATGGTCGAGGCAGGCCAAGATCCCCTGTATATAGCTCGCAGGATGGTGGTGTTTGCTAGTGAAGATGTTGCTTCCCCTACAGCCTTAGTTGTAGCAAATGCAGTCTTTCAAGCATGCCAGCAAGTTGGGCTACCAGAATGTCAGGAAAACTTGGCTGCAGGAACCGTATATCTGGCAACAGCCAAAAAAGACAGAAGCGCATATGAAGCCTATATGAGAGCTTTGGAGGATGTTAAAAAGTATGGAAACCTCCCCATACCCCTGCAAATCCGCAATGCACCCACAAAACTCATGAAGGATTTAGGGTACGGAAAAGGTTATGAGCCTTATACAAAGGAAAGCTTGTTACCTGAAAAGATTAAGAACAAAAAGTACTATAAACCTTGAACATGGAATTGACAGTTAACTTTTCATGACATTAAATCAAAACATGCTAACACAAAAAGATATAAATGAACTTGAAAAAACTTTTGTCACTAAGCTTGATCTTAATAGGGCGTTGAGTCAATTAAAAAGTGATATTTTTGATAAATTAGATGCATTTGTAAAGGAAATAAGAGATTCACGCGAAGAAAGAACAATTATTGCTCACAAAATTTCGGATCACGAAGATAGAATAACAAAGCTGGAATCTTCCCAAACAACTAGCCCCTTGTGATTTTCTCCTTCCCTATCCACTTTCTCAAAACATCGGGGATAATAATTGTCCCATCTTTTTGCTGGTAATTCTCCAAAATTGCAAGAGGAGTTCTAGAAGTTGCAATTGCTGTGCCGTTTAGCATGTGCAAATACTCGGTCTTGCCATTTTTTCTTTTGAGTTTAACATTCAAATTTCTTGCCTGATAATCAGTACAGTTTGAGGTCGAAGTAACCTCTCCATAATCATTGCGGCTGGGCATCCATGCTTCAATATCAAATTTCCTGGCCGCCATTGCCCCTAAATCTGCCGTGCACATCTCAACTACTCGGTAAGGAAGCCCCAAGTTTTGATAAATTTTTTCCTCCATTTGCAATATATGCTCGTGCATTGCTTCGGACTCCTCTGGCTTGCAAAAGATAAACATCTCGGCCTTTGTAAATTGATGAACCCTGTAAAGCCCTTTTGAGTATTTGCCATAAGCTCCGGCCTCCTGTCTAAAACAATGCGAATAACCTATATACTTTATGGGCAGTTTCTCCTCGGGAATTATTTCATCGGCGTGTCTCCCGGCCAGAGTTACCTCGGCAGTGGCAATAAGCCCCAAATCCTCGCCTTCAATAACATACGTTTGTGCTTCCTTTCCGCGAGGAGCATAGCCGGTCCCCAGATAGTATCGCGATTTTGCCAAATCAGGAGTAATCACAGGCTCAAAGCCTTCTTTCTGCAAAACTTCAAAAGCATACTGCACAAGCGCCAACTCCAAAAGCGCTCCATCCCCATATAAATAATAAAACTGCGAACCGGCTACCTTTGCCCCTGTCTCAAAATCCAAAATCCCCAAACTTTGCCCTAATTCCAAATGATCCTTAGGCTCAAAACCATCTTTGCCAAAATCCCGCGGAGTTCCCCAACGCCTTACTTCTACATTTTCTTTTTCATTTTTACCAACTGGAACTTGAGGTAGTGGTAAGTTAGGAATCTGATTCAAAATATCTAAAAACTCTTTTTCGACCTCCTCCAACTGAGGCTCAATACCTTGGAGTTTCTCTTTGACTTGTTTCCCCTCGTTAATCCTTTTTTCTCGGGCTAGTCTGTTTCTTTGGCTTCTTAACTCATCAACTTTGGCAACCAGGTCACGCCTCTTTTTATCAAGCTCCAAAACCTTATCAACTAATTTAGGGTCAAACTGCTTGGCGGCAACACCCTTTTTAACCTCCTTAGGATTATCCCTAATAAACTGAATGTCTAACATTTTTCTATTATAACGCGTGGGAACTCAAATTGGCACGCAAATTTTTTAGATGGGAAGTTTCATTAAGTTTAACTATCTTAATCTTTTTCGTACCATTAATATCTTCTATTTTGAAGGTATTGATCGCTGACGGCTCAAGATCAAATTCCCACATTTTGTTAATATCAAGATCTTGGGCCAAACAAACTATTATTCGCACAATGTTATCGTGGGTCATAACTAATGTGTTACCTTGCCAATGGGATCTTGCCAAAAACTTGCCAACCCTGTCTACCGTTTGAATGAATTTCTCTCCTCCGGGGAAAAAAGCTTCCAGGGGTCTTTCTTTCCAGGTCGTCAAAATATTCGGATAGTTAGCTTGTATCCACCTTTTGTCTTTTCCTTCCCATTTACCGTGATTTGTTTCAATTAGCTTTCTTTCTATCTTCACACTTACACCAACTACACTTGCAACCTCATATGCAGTCTCAAGAGATCTTTTAAGTGGGCTTGCAAGAATGCGGTTAATTTTTTCTTTTGCAAGTCTCTTAGCTAAGGCCTGAGCTTGCTTTTTGCCAAGGTCAGATAAACCAGTGTCATAAGTCTGGCCCTGATAAATTCCCAAGGTATTAGCTATTGATTCTGCGTGGCGAATAATTATTATTTTTGCCATTTAGTTCTTGTGAAGTTGCGCCCAAGAAGATCTCGGAGGTGCCAGCTCAACTGATTCTTAATTTCAAGCTGTTACGGGCTAACCCGTCCCGATTGCTACCTCGGGAAGCTCGACAGTTGGATTCTGTCTAATAACGCTTTTGGACAATTTTATCACAAACCCAAATCTTGGGAAATCCCCTGCATCGCAGAAAGTGCAATTTGCATAAACTCACGAAGTGGAATTTTAAGTCTTCCCTCACACTCCTGAATTTGTTGTCTGTTAACCCCCGCGGCAAAAGATTTCTCTTTCCATTTTTTCTCCATAAACTCTATATTAACCGAAGCCAAAGAAGCATCGGGCCTGACAAGAGCACAGGCAACTATAAATCCTGTCAATTCATCACAGCAATACAAAGACCACTCCAAAAGATTTTTTGGAGGGTTTTGGCCCGTGTGGGCAAAATTGTGTGATAAGATAGCCCCAATGACCTCTTTGTCGGTAACACCCTCTTTTTTCAACCATTCAACCATTTTTATTGTGTGAAACTCAGGAGTGTCTCTTGTTTCTTCATAATCCCCGTCATGCAAAAGGCCAACCAGTCCCCACTTTTCTTCATCTTTGTCAAATCTTCTGGCTAACGCTCTCATAACAGCCTCAACCGCAAAACAATGCCTTTTTAGATTTGAGGTTTTTAAATGTTTATCAAGAAGGGCAAGAGCTTCCTCGCGAGTCATAATAAGGCAATATTAACATACAAAAGCGAATACATTAAGTCAAAGTTTGGTAATATACTTTAACAGCTTTTCATCTGAGTAGAGCTGGGAGGTTCCGCTTTTTTCTAAGACTTTTCGGAAAATTTGAAGTGCATGTTTGACATCCTTGGCGTGAGTAATAATCTCAATTTTTTCAGTATGTATAAAAAGTCTATATTGCATTTATACCGTCTAACGAAATTAGATTAATATATCACTAAATTGTACTTGAGTCAATGAAATTGCATATAGAATTAGATAAGCGTAGAATAAACGTCTCGCTAAAAAATGACAATCTTTGAAAACATCAAAAAGGCCAGAATCCAGTCAGGCTTATCCCAAAAATCCCTGGCCAAAAAATTGGGTATATCCGATAAGACAATCTCTGCTTATGAAACAGGCAGAGCAATTCCGCCTATGCCCACCTTGACAGAGATTTCCAAAATTACCGGTGTAAGCATTTCCCAGATTATTGAAGAGAGTAAAGAAGAACGAGAAAGTAAAACTTACAATGAAAAGAAGCTGGCGCAACTTGAAGAAAGAATTTCTAATCTAGAACAAATAATAGTTAAACTATTTAAAAAACTGCTCTTATGAGAACAAATATTCAAGAAATTATAAAAGTGTTAACTAAAGCCGGCCTTCTAAAAGAAGTTAAAAGGACGGGCTGGATACTAAAAGGGATAAAAAATCCAGAATCCGTTGCAGAACACACTTGGAGGATGGGACTTATTATCATGTTTTTGGCAAACAACAATAAAAAGCTTGACAAAAGAAAGTTATTAGAAATGAACACAATACACGATCTTGGAGAAATTGGTATTGGTGATGTTAAGTGGGAATCAGGCAGAAGGATAATAGGTTCGCAGAACATTAAACACAAGGATGAAATAAAGACGCTAGAAAAATTATTCAAAAACATTCCTCATAAAAACAGATACTTAAATCTTTTAAAAGAGTTTAATGACCAAAAGACTCCTGAAGCAAAATTCTTAAAGCTGGTGGATAAACTTGAAATGGTTTTACAAGCCTACGACTATCAAAAAAAGGGTTATCCTCGAGAAGTATTCGAGGAGTTCTGGGAAAACGCCAAAAAATATCTCGAAAAAAGCAGTCTTGAGCCTTTTTTCAGGGAATTAGAAAAGCTAGCCGGACGGTCTTAGGGTCGGGAAAAGAATAGTATCTTTAACTGTCTGCTGGTTGGTTAGAATAACTGTCAAGCGTTCAATACCCATCCCCCAACCCGCAGTCGGGGGCATACCATATTCCAAAGCCTCAATATAATCTTCATCTATAACCTGATACTCGGCAGCACCTTTTTTAGCTCTTTTCATTTCTTCCTGCCAGCGCTCCCGCTGATCAGCCGGGTCGTTAAGTTCTGTATAGGCGTTGACAAGCTCTATACCAGACGCAACCAACTGAATACTTTCAACCTTAGTTGGATCTTCTTCTTTTCTTTTTGCCAAGGGACGCATTATGTAAGGATTATCGATAATAAAAGTCGCATCTAAAATATTTGGCCTGACATAAGTTTTGTAAAGTGCATCAAAACCGGTTGCTAAATCCCTAACATCTTTTGTTTCAAAACTAAGATCTTTCTTTTTCGCCTCTGAGTTAAGAGCCTCAAAAGAGGTAATTTGGTTAATATCTAGCCCGGTTTCGGCACGGATAGCATCTCTAAAAGTAATACGTTTCCATGGAGGTTTAAAGCTTACTTTTCTCCCTTTATACTCAACCTCGAAACTACCTTTAATTTTTTTAACAATCTCAGAAAGCATTTCTTCGGTCATTTCCATAAGATCCTGATAATTTGCATATGCCCAGTAAAACTCAAGCATCTCAAACTCGGGGTTGTGCCAACGGTCAATTCCTTCATTGCGAAAATCAACCGCTATCTCATAAACTTTCTCAAATCCTCCCACAATCAGCCTTTTTAGATAAAGCTCGTCAGCAATCCTTAGGTAAAGATCTATATTCAAGGCATTATGGTGGGTTACAAAAGGCTTTGCTGTTGCTCCTCCATAAATTGGTTGAAGTGCCGGGGTAGTCACTTCCAAAAATCCGTGATCATCAAGATATTTTCTGAGAAGCTTTACTATATCTCTGCGGGTTTCAAAAACCCCTCTCGCTTCGGGATTTATTAGTAAATCCAAGTAACGCTTCCTATAACGCTCTTCAATATCACGAAGTCCATACCAAGAAGAAGGAAGAGGGCGTAGAGCTTTGCTTAAAAGCTGGAATTCAACAACATCAATAGTCAACTCTCCGGCGGCTGTCTTAAAACACTTACCAGAAACCAAAATAAAATCACCAATATCCAAAAATTTCAGGTTTTCAAAGCTTTTGGCTAAATTTTTCTTTTGGAAAAAGATTTGAATTTTACCGCTTTCATCTTTTAAATCCGCAAAGATACTTCCCCCATGTTCTCGCCAACCCCATATTCTTCCAGCCGCTGTCACATTATCGCCCCTTTTTTTACGAATATCAGAAATTTTTTGATTTTTCTGAATAAGCTTTGAAGGATAAGGATTTATACCCCTTTTGCGAAGTTCCTCAAGTTTTTTAATTCTATCAGCACGTATTTTCTCAAGAGTTTCCCCTGCCATTTATTTTATCCCAAGTTTAGCAGATTTCAGTCTATCTTGACTATAGTGTAGACAATCTTGCCGGCCGGAGCTTCTATCTCTACTTTATCCCCAACCTTTTTGCCAAGAAGCGCCTGACCCAAAGGCGACTCATGAGAAATCCTTTTTTTAAGAGGATCTGCTTCCCAAGCTCCAACTATTTCATAAACTATTTCATTTTTATCAACAGCAAGAGTTACTTTTGTCCCAAAGGCTACTGTTGAAGTTCCCGACTTTCCATTAACCACTACAGCGTTATCTATAACCTCTTCCAGCTCAGAAATCCTACCGTCTAAAAATTCCAGCTCATCTCGGGCAGCAGTGTAGTCACTGTTTTCAGCCAAATCACCCTGGTTTCTGGCGTGCTCAAGACGCTCAACTAACTTAGGCCTTTTTTCATCCACCAGAACCCTAAGCTCTTTCTCAAGAGCCTCAAGTCCTTCTTTGGATATTTGTACCTTTTTACTTTGAATTAAGTTCATATTTTCAATAAAAAAACCCTCTTAAAGGGGAGAGTTTTTAGCCTTCTCTCCCACGTCTTAACTGATCTTGACAATGCAAAGCTCAGAAAGACAGATAAGAGGGAAATCAAATGCCATAAGTTAATAGCTTTTCAAAGCATGTGTATTTTAAACTCATTTGTGCTTTTTTGTCAATACTCTTTCCGTTTATTAATACCCATATCAAACTTATTGACCAAACTCAAGCAAGAGGATAAAATCTATTAATCCACCTTCTTTTTTTTATTGAGGAATTTTTATGAGCAAAAAAACAGATAGTTTTGCCGAGCTTGTCAAAGCCTTTAGTGAAGCCACAAATATTGTATTTTCCCTTGTGTTTTTCCCCATAGTACTTTTAATTTTAGGGGTTTTTCTTGATAAGAATTTTAATACCAAACCTTTATTTATCATTCTTGGAATAGTTGGGGGTGTCTTTTTTGCAATTTATCAGGGGATAAAAACTGAAAGGAGATTAAGAAGCAAAAAATGAGCAAACTACATATTTCTGTGGCTGCCGAAACCTTAACCTCCATTGGTCCAGTCCCGATAACCAATTCCCTACTGACTGGTTTTGTTGTCAGTTTTATCCTCCTTTTTTTGGGAATTTTTATCAATAAGAGGAAAAAAATACCCATCGTCATTGAGACCATAGTTGAAGGATTTTACAATCTTGTCTATTCCATCGCAGGTGAAAACACTGACAGGTTTTTTCCTTTTCTTTTTACTTTTTTTCTTTTTATAATACTTGGTAACTGGATTGGTCTTTTACCCGGGGTCGGATCGGTTGGAATTTGGGAGAATATCGGTCATGAAAAAGTCTTGGTGCCTCTTTTCCGAGGACCAAACGCTGACTTAAATACCACCATATCTTTGGCTCTCTTCTCAGTTGGGATTACCCAATACTACTCGATTAAATTTCTCGGATTAAAAGGCTATTTGTCAAAATTCATAAATATTAAAAATCCAATAAATTTTTTTGTTGGTCTTTTGGAAGCTGTCTCGGAAGTCTCAAAAACTCTCTCTTTTTCGTTTCGTCTATTTGGTAATATTTTTGCGGGCGAGGTACTTCTTTCTGTAATGGTTTTTCTGGTTCCCGTTTTTATTCCAATTCCATTTTTGATACTTGAAATTTTTGTGGGTTTTATCCAAGCTTTAGTGTTTACCATGTTGACACTTATTTTTATAGTTGTGGCAACAGAAAAACACGACAAAAAGGAGGTGACTTCGTAAAATATGGAGAGTTTAAAGGAATTGGCAGTTGCCTTGGCTATTGGTCTTGGTACCATTGGGCCAGGAATTGGCATTGGTTTAATTGGCAAGGGAGCCCTTGAAGCAATCGGTAGAAATCCAGAAGCCTCAAATGACATAAGAACAACTCTTATATTATCTATTGCTTTTGCTGAGGCCATTGCCATCTATGCCTTAGTTATCGCTCTTATCATCAAATTTGTCTAGTAAAAACTATGGAAAAATTAGGAATAAATCCATCTTTAATTTTGGTGCAGTTAATAAACTTTGGTATTTTGGTTTTTTTGCTTAAAAAGTTCTTATACAAACCCATTATTAACGCTATTAAAGAAAAGCGCCAAAAAATTGAGGACATTGAAAAGGATCGTGAGATTTTGGCAAAACAAAAAGAGGAGCTTGAAAAAACAAGAAAACAAATTTTAGAAGAAGCAAGTTTTAAATCCCAAGAACTTTTGGAAAAAACCAAAGCTGAGGCTGAGGAAGAAAGGAAAAAAATTCTAAAAAGAGCTGAAAATGAAGCCAGAAATATAATTGCTAGCGCCCAAGACGAGATAAAAAGAGAAAAAGAAAACATACAAAATGAAATTGAGAAAAAAGCTTATGAAATTGCAAAAGAAGTGATAAGAAAGATACTAGAGAAAAACCTGGCCAAAAACATTCAAAAAAGAATAATCGATACATCAATTGCAAGCTTAAAACAACTAAGGCTTAATAATGAGAAAAAGTAAGGTTTTAGTCACTACTGCCACCAATCTTTCTTCTCAGGAAAGACTAAGGGTAAAAAAAAGTATTGCCACCTTTCTGGGAGGTAAAAGCTTTGTTTTAGAGTATAAAGTGGACCCCAGTCTTTTGGGAGGACTAAAAATTCAGATTGGCTCAAAAACTTTGGATTTATCTCTTTCAGGTGAACTTGAAGGACAAAAAAGACAACTGGTTGATGAGGGCAGAATTATAAGCGTCGGAGACTCTGTGGCTTGGCTAGATGGTCTAGATGGCGCCATGTATGGGGAGATTATCAAATTCTCCAATGAAACTTATGGACTTGTTTTAAACCTTGAAAAAGATAAACTCGGAACAATTATTTTGGGAAAGTCTGAAACTCTCCGCAAAGGAGACACGGCCATCTCAACAGGCGAAATCTTATCAATCGGAGTCAGTGATAAAGTTCTGGGAAGAATTATCGACCCCTTGGGTACACCCCTTGATGAAAAAGAGGCCTTAGTAGCCGATAAACTAATGCCTGTTGAGAAAATTGCCCCATCGATTATAGAAAGGGAGCCAGTCAGCGTTCCTTTGCAAACAGGAATCAAGGCTATTGATTCGATGATTCCCATAGGCCGAGGTCAAAGGGAACTTATTATAGGAGACAGGAGTACTGGAAAAACTGCCATTGCTCTTGATACTATCATTAATCAAAAAGACAGCGGGGTTATCTGTATTTATGTAGCTATAGGCCAGAAAAGAGCAAAAATTGCCCATGTTATCAATAAGTTAAAAGAGTATGATGTCCTAAAAAACTCTGTTGTTGTCGTGGCTTCAGCTTCAGATCCTGCAAGTTTAAGATATCTGGCTCCCTACTCTGCAACAGCTATAGGAGAATATTTTATGGAAAAAGGGAAAGATGTTCTGGTAATTTATGATGATCTCACAAAACATGCATGGGCTTATCGTGAAATTTCTCTTCTTTTAAAAAGGCCATCGGGCAGAGAAGCTTACCCGGGGGATATATTTTATCTTCATTCAAAGCTTTTAGAACGTGCGTGCAAGTTAGCCAAAGAAAAAGGTGGCGGATCCCTAACAGCTCTGCCAATAGTTGAGACATTATCAGGTGATGTCTCCTCTTATATTCCGACAAACGTTATTTCAATTACCGATGGACAAATCTATTTAGAAAGCGATTTATTCTTTTCAGGAATAAGACCCGCATTAAACGTGGGTCTTTCTGTCTCGCGTGTCGGGGGTAAGGCCCAGTTACCTGCAATGAAAAAAGTGGCAGGCAGACTTAGACTTGATCTTTCACAATACTGGGAACTGGCAACCTTCGCGCAATTTACAACCGATCTTGATCCAGTCACAAAGCAAAAAATCGAAAGGGGAAAAAGAATAGTAGAACTCTTAAAGCAACCCCAATATGAACCAATGCATGTAATTGATGAGGTTTTGGCAATTTTTCTGGGAGTATCTGGTGCACTTGATGAGATACCTCTTGAACTGGTGCAAAGGGCAGAAAAAGAATTTCTTGGTTTCATAAAAGAAAAAGAGAAAAAGTTATTTACAAAAATAGCCGAGTCAAAAGATATAAATGAGGAGACTTGGCAAAAACTCACAGAGGTAGTTACCAACTTCATCAAAAGTTTTAAAGAAAGGCAGGGTATTCTTAAAGAAAATGAAAAATCCGAGATTAATTAGAAAAAGAATAAGTTCTATCAAAAACATTCACAAAATCACCAAGGCCTTGGAGATGGTTGCAGCGTCCAAGGTTCAAAAAGCGCAGGACAAAGCTCTTTCGGGCAAACCATACGCCCAAACAGTTTATTCTCTCATCCAAAATTTTGCCGGGAAAGTTGATCCAAATATCATTCCCCTTTTGAGAGTTCCCCCAAAAATTCAAAATGCCTTGTATCTTCTTATCACAACCAACCGAGGACTCTGTGGCAGTCTAAACACAAATCTCTTCAGATTCGTCGAGGAAGACTTGAAAAATCTCAACTTGAAAAATCCTTATTTTATAACCTTGGGAAAGGAAGGAAGAAATTTCGCAGTCTTGAAAGGAAAGCTTTTGGCAGATTTTTCCGATCAGGAGCCCTTCTTATCCTCTGTACCCGCCATAACAAAACTTATTACCGATTCCTTCGCAAACCAGGAATATGATCTAATATCCCTAGCTTATAACGATTTTGTGTCAGCTTTTGTCCAAGAACCCCGCATCAAGCAGATTTTGCCAATTACCACCTTTGAAAAGGAAACTGAAATTAAAAAAAATATACGCTTTAGTTTTGAACCCTCGGCAGAAGTTATTTTTGAAAATCTTCTTCCTTTTTATCTGGAGATCCAGATTAGAGAAGCTATCATCGAAGCAGAAGCTTCTGAACACTCAGCCAGAATGATTGCTATGAAAAACGCATCTGATAATGCAAAACAGCTTTCCTATGGATTGATATTAGAATACAATCAAGCCAGACAGCAAACAATTACCAATGAACTTTCGGATATTGTCACGGCAAGGCTAACTATAGACTGATATGAATCAAGGAAAAATAGCACAGATAATCGGGCAGATAGTGGATGTTGAATTTCCAGATCCTCTTCCTGCTATTAAAAACTGTTTACTTATCAAGACCAAAAAGCAAACCCTTGCCGCCGAGGTCCAACAACATCTTGAATCAGAAGGTCTAGTCAGGTCCTTGGTTTTTGGACCGACAGAAGGTTTAAGAAGGGGAGACGAAGTAATTGATACAGGTGAGGCCATAAAAGCGCCTGTTGGTAAAGAAGTTTTAGGAAGGATATTTAATGTTTTAGGCCAACCCATAGATAATTTGGGTATGCTTGATGCTAAAAATTATGAGGTTATTTACAAATCCCCTCCTACCCTCGTTCAACAGAAAGTAACCACTCAAATTTTTGAGACTGGAATAAAGGTAATTGATCTTATCTGCCCGTTTGTAAAAGGTGGAAAAGTCGCGACTTTCGGCGGTGCTGGAGTTGGCAAAACAGTAATTATCATGGAGCTTATCCATAATGTCGCCACAAAGCACGGAGGTTTTTCTGTCTTTGCGGGAGTTGGAGAGCGAAGCCGTGAAGGAAATGACCTTTGGCTTGATATGCGGGCATCAAAGGTTTTAGAAAAGGCGGTCTTGGTTTTTGGCCAGATGAACGAACCTCCAACAAATAGACTCAGGGTTGCCCTGACAGCACTGACTATGGCAGAGTACTTTAGGGATAAGGAGGGGCAGGATGTTTTGCTTTTTATCGATAATATTTTTAGATTTGCTCAGGCAGGAAGCGAGGTTTCGGCGCTTTTGGGCAGAGTTCCCTCAGCTGTTGGCTACCAACCTACTTTAGCCTCTGAAATGGCAGAGTTGCAAGAAAGGATAACCTCAACCACCAAAGGCTCAATTACCTCAGTCCAAGCAGTCTATGTTCCAGCAGACGATTACACAGATCCAGCTCCAGTTGCCACCTTTGGACATCTTGATTCTTCTATCTCTTTGGAAAGATCGCTTTCTGAGCAGGGGTTGTATCCTGCCGTAGACCCCCTTTCCTCTTACTCTAATGCACTTGACCCGCAGGTTGTTGGAGAAGTTCACTATCAGGTTGCACGGGGGGTACAAAAGGTGTTACAAAGATACAAAGAACTCCAAGACATCATTGCAATTTTGGGTGTCGAAGAGCTTTCTGATGAGGACAAACTGACTGTTGCACGAGCACGAAAAATCCAAAGATTTCTCACCCAGCCTTTCTCGGTTGCTGAACAATTCTCTGGAATCAAAGGAGTCTATGTTCCAATTGAAGAAACAGTAAGAGGATTTAAGGAAATTTTACAAGGAAAGCACGACGACAAAAACGAACAAGATTTTTATATGATTGGTTCAATTGATGAAGTTTCAAAAAAGAAATGAATTTTCCGTTAGTAATTTTAAGTCCAGATAAAGAGATATTCAAAGGCGAGGCTAAAAAGGTTACAGCTTACTCTTATGATGGAGAAATCACCATTCTTGCCAGACACATGCCGTTTGTCGCTCCACTTATAACTGGAGGAATCACTGTAAAAACAGATAAAGAAGAACTTTCCTTCTCTATTGGTCGAGGATTTGTCGCAACTGATGGTAAAAGTGTAACTCTCTTAATCGAGGATGTATCAGCTTCAGATGAAATATCCGAAGAAGACGCCCTGCAAGCCAAGAAGAAAGCCGAAGAACTTATTGCCAAGGGTCTAGTGGGAGAGGAAAAACAAAAAGCAATCTATGCACTCAGAAAAAGCTTGGTTGATTTAAAGATTGCTAGAAAAAGGAAAAAAGTTATTATTACATAACATATGGTTTTGAACGTCCGCAATTGGGACAGTGAATTTTGCCCTCATAGATTTCTGCAGCCACCTCCCTGCCGCAAAATGGACACCTGCAACAAAGAATTCTTTTGCCCTCAAAAATGTGAATTTTTGAGCGAAAACCCAAAAATCCGGAAAAAGAAGGACAACTGACTGGGTTTGGGCCAAGAAAGCCACTTTTTTGCATTTCATAAACAACCAAGTCAGCAGGATAGCCAGTTCTAATTAGATTCGCAAAATAGTTAGCCTGTTCTCTAACGCTTCTATAATCATGTCTACCATGTCTATTTTGAATCTTCTGGTGGGATATATTTTCTATCCAATTAAGAATTCTTAAGAATGTTTCATCGTTGTCAGGTGCAAAAAAAAGAGTTCTCCTTAGTTCCTCCGGATTACTCAACTCCCCATCAAACAAGATTGCACTATTTAAAATAACCTTCTTCCCTTCCAAGGTATAACAAATAGTGTGAATGATTATTTTGTTACAGGGATAAATGCCCTCAAGACGTGGACTCACCCAAAAAGCTACTCCTTCATCATTTTCTAAGGCCCACTTCTCTAGTCTTTTTGCTATATCATATTCAATACCTGGGGCAATGAAATCAAAGATAGGTCTTTCAGTTTCCGGATCTATGAGAGTTTCGTCAACTTGAAAATGGTAAACATCTGGTATTCTGTGGGTCTCTTTATTCAACGAAGTAAGCTCAGCTTTAAGACGAGTCTGGTCTTGTCTCCAGCTTTCAACAAACCGTAATGTAGTAAAATAAGGACTTTCTGGATGCGACGACATATTTCCTGCTCGGGACTAAAGGCTGCTAGTTTTCTGGCTTCTACAGTTGCGGCACAGCCCCGGAATTCAACCGGTGTTCCTTAAACACAACCTAACCCAAATCTTGAAACAAAAAATCTTCTTAGTCAACCACTAGATGTAGATGTATAATAATTCTGTGAGAAAACAGGCTGATATAGCTATCATCGGTGGATCAGGATTTTACGATTTATCAGAAAATCTGGTGGAAGTAAAAATTGATACCCCCTTTGGTCCACCCTCTGATAAAATTGCTATTGGTAGCGTATCGGGAAAAAAAGTAGCCTTTCTTCCCCGCCATAATAAATCTCACAACATTCCTCCACATTTAATTAACTACAGGGCAAATATTTGGGCGCTAAAATCGCTTGGAGTAAAAGAAATCATCGCAACCACTGCTTGCGGTTCTTTGCAAAAAAGAATTAAAAGAGGAGATTTTGTGATTATTGACCAGTTTATAGACAGAACCAGCGGGCGAGCCGACTCTTACTACCAAGGGCCTCTAGTCACCCATATTTCAGCAGCTTATCCTTACTGCCCCAGATTGTCAAAATTTGTTTATAAAATTGCCAAAAAAATGAATTTTCCGATACACAAAAAGGGTACTTCTGTCGTAATCAACGGCCCCAGATTCTCTTCCTGCGCCGAAAGCAAATGGTTTTCAAAAATGGGCTGGGACATTGTGAACATGACTCAATATCCAGAGGTAATTTTAGCCCGTGAACTTGAAATCTGTTACTGTGCAATCGCCCTTGTAACAGATTACGATGCCGGGGTTGCCGGCGGGACTAAAATAAAGCCTGTGACAGTTGAGGAAGTAGTTAAAAATTTTAATTCTAATATAACAAAGGCTAAAAAGCTTTTGGTTAAAATGTTAAGGCAATGGCCTGATAAAAGTAACGATTGTGAATGCAGAAGTGCTCTAAAAAGCGCACGTCTTGAATAAATGGGTAAATTAATCAAAAAAATGGGTAAAAAGTTTTACAGAGTGGACATCTGTGGACTAAAAAGGGATTTGCCGATTTTTAAGGTTAATGATAACCTCAAAATTGCAATTTTTAATATCCTTGGGGACACGGAGATAGTTGAACGGGCTGCCGCTCATTTAGCGAAAAGAATACCAAAAAATACAAATCTTCTTGTTACTCCGGAAGTCAAAAGTATACCCTTGGCCTACGAACTCTCAAGAATTCTTAAGATACCCTATGTGGTTGCAAGAAAAATTAAAAAGCCCTACATGAAAGGAGCTCTCAAGTACGAAGTTTTGTCGATAACAACAGGGAAACCACAAACCCTTTGGCTGGACGGCAAAGATTTAAAGCTTATCAAAAACAAAAACGTAGTCCTTGTTGATGATGTTGTCTCAACAGGATCAACTATCAGTGGCCTTAAGACTCTCGTTAAAAAAGCAGGAGGAAAAGTAATTTTAACGGCATGTGTCTTTACGGAAGGCAACCATCCCAAGAAATGGAAAAACGCAATCAGCTTAGGTAATTTGCCAATTTTTGATTAAATGCGAAGAAAATTTAGAATCGGCATAATCGGTTATGGCATAGTTGGACAGGCTGTTGAGTATGGTTTTTCAAAAGAAGAAATTCATGTGTATGATAAATTTAAACCTTCAGAGTCTTTGAAAGAGGTTGTGCAAAAGTCGGATTATATCTTTGTCTGCCTTCCCACCCCAATTAAAAAAGACGAGTCTGGAATAGATTTATCCATTATAGATGAAGCAATTGCAAAAATTGTCAGAATCGCCAGAAAATCGGATAAAATCATTATCATCAAGTCAACAGTCATCCCTGGTACCACCAAGGGCTATATCACAAAGTATAAAGATAATCTTTTTTGTTTTAATCCTGAATTTCTAAGAGAGAGGTCCTTTCTGCAGGACTTTGTCAATAGCGACAGAATTATTATTGGAGCGGAAAATGACTTGGTTTTAAGGAGAGTATCCTCAATCTACCAAAGTACAATGCCAAAAATTCCAATTTTTTTAACAGACCCAACAACTGCAGAAATGGTCAAATACATGGCAAACTGCTTTTTAGCAACTAAAGTAATATTTGCAAATGAAATGTTTGAGATTTGCGAAAAACTGGGAATAAAATATGAGGAAGTTAAAAAAATGGTCACCGCAGACAAAAGAATATACGATTCGCATTTGGATATAACGTCGGCAAGGGGATTTGGGGGAAAATGTTTTCCCAAGGACCTGTTGGCCCTGAGAGCTTTAGCAAAGAAAATGGGGGTTGATACAAAAATCCTAGATGCTGTATGGGCTAAAAACCTCAAAATCAGAAAGTTTCGAGATTGGGAAGAAATTCCATTTGTAGTCTCCCCAAAAAGCCACAACCTTAAAAATTAAATTTATCCATGCGGCTAAGTGCTCTGTATATGTTCAAATTCGAACGTATTTCAAAGCGGAGCGGCTGCCGCCCGCTACAGACAGCCGCACCATTTCTGGCTCGTCCTGATGGCCTTGCATATTTTTTCTGCGCACAATTTAGCAGGCTTTGCCAGCTTTTGTCCGCTTCGCGGGCACTTCTTCTTCCCCAAGTTTTGATACTATAGGACATGTACCCCTTAAAATGCACACAGAGTCTAATATGAGTCTTACTGATTAGGGGGTGATTAAGTTGGCAGGAATATCAAAAGAAGTCAAAGAGGAAATCATATCTAAAGTTAAGGCTGGTGAAAGCGTGCCTTCTTTGTCTGAGAAATATGGAGTGAGTACCAAGACTATTTACAACTGGCTCCGGGGGAAAGCCACAAGACAGGTAAGTTGGATGGAGCATATCAGGCTCAAAAAGGAAAATCAACAGCTCAAGGAAATAATTGGATTACTTTCTCTTGAGCTTGAGAAGTCAAAAAAAAAAGAGAGGTCGTTGAGAGAGTCCAAGTCAAACTAAAAAAGATCAAGAAATCCCTTATCTCCTCCACTTTGGGCATCTCCAGAAGAAACCTGTACAACCAAAACAGCAGACAGGTAGTCAAAGATGAGCTTCTAAAGGATCAAATTATCAAGGTTATGGAGCTAAATCCTGCCTATGGTCACAGAAGAATAGCTCTGGAGCTTGGGATCAACAAGAAAAGAGCCAGAAGGGTAATGAAGGCAAATGGCTTAAAACCCTACAAAAGAAAAGCCAGATGGACCAAGAAAAAAGACTGGGAGCAGC
>CAZDKH010000011.1:0-43682 GCA_964506225.1 uncultured Gammaproteobacteria bacterium | reverse complement strand
TTCCGATAGTAATATTGATGAAGAAGGTGGAGATGGAACCCTAAATATTGGTGGGCGCAGTAACGGTTCTGACTCTTCAGATGTCATAATTGACGAAGTCAAAGTGTATAATTACGCCCTTACCCCCGCTCAGGTTTCCTACGACTATAACCGCGGCGCACCAATCGCTTGGTGGAATTTTGACGAAGGGACGGGTACCACCGCAAACGACTCCTCACCTCACGGCAACAATGGTACACTTTACGGTCCCACTTGGACCACAGGGAAATACAATGGCAGCCTAAGCTTTGATGGAAACGACACTGTAAACATCGGAAACCCTAGTCTTCTTAATTTTGAAAGAAACATGCCCTTATCCTTCTCTGTTTGGATAAAGACATCTAATAATCACTCCGGGTCAATAATCTCAAAACAAACCGAGTCTTCCCCTTATAACGGCTATAATATCCAAACCGGATTTGATTATATTTATTTTCAATTGGTTAATGATTACGGAACAAACTTTCTGGAAGTACGTTCAGCAAATGAGCTAAACTATTACGATGGACAATGGCATCATCTTGTCTATACATACGACGGCTCAAGTTCTGCTTCGGGAGTAAAAATGTACTGGGACGGTAAAGAGTTGGAAACTGAAGCAACGGGCAACAATCTTTCTTCAAGTATATTAAACAGTGTCTACGTACACATAGGGTCAAGGAACAACGCCGAACAATTCTTCGAAGGGGAAATAGATGACTTGAGAATCTACAACTATGTCCTGTCAGCAGCGCAGGTCAGAAAAGTGATGAATGATGGAGCGGTCAGGTTTGGAAACTAGATATTAGTAATTAGTAACTAGGATAATATATGAGAATTTTGGAAGGTATCATTACAAAGATAAAAACAAATTTTATCTTCAGTCTAGGGGTTCATTAAAAGTTGCAAAAAAATTTTGGACAAAATCAAAAGATTGCGAAAAACTACTAAATGGGCTTATCTGTTCTACAAAAAAGACTTAATAGTTCCTAATTTCTAATTACTGATTACTTTGTCACTATTTACCCCTTGACATTACCTTTCTCTCCTGCCATATTGAATATATAATCTTTGATAATATGTATAATTTGAGCTTAGGAATATTAAAAGATTTTGAAAAGTATCTGGACAGTTTGGATATTTCTTCCTCCACTTCGCGTTTTTACAAATCCGATGTAAGACAGTTTTTGGACTGGCTGGTCAAATATGACTATCAAAATATCGATAAATATGTTGTTAATGAATATATAGCTTTTTTGCGCGGACGCAATACTCCCAAAAGAACGCTTAATAGAAAACTTTCTTCTCTGCGAAAATTAAGCGAGTTTTTGAAGAAAGATTTTATGAAAAACTTTAGCAATGAAAAAGTTAGCAGGACAAATTTTATCACAAAAAATGGCAAGGCAGTCGCAAGCGCAGCTTTGTTGCTCATTCTCGCAGCATCTTTATCGTCTTCAAAAACACAAGCAGTCAATCTCGTAAATCCCCTTGAGACCAAAAGCCGCGTGAATGTTGAGCAAATAGCAGACAAAACTGATTTAACCGCCCCTGCCCAGATAAAAAGTGGAGAAAAAGTAACCATAATTTTAGACCAACCCGATAGTACTTCAGCCGAATCTTTAGACAAACTACCCCTCATACTAGGTGCTTCTGCAAATAAAGAAAGTTTAAGGGAAGATAAAATTTATGAATCGGCTGGCAAAGCTGTCATCTACAAAGGAAACACAAATACAAAAGTGGTAAACCCGCTTGTGAGCGACAAGTCAGCAATCTTCATCACTCCAACAAGTGATACCGGTAACCAAAGTCTTTTTGTTGACAGTCAGGGCGAAGGTTACTTTATTGTGGCCTTGCAGAAAGCGGCAATTGATGATATATCATTTAATTGGTTAATTAGTAACTAGTAATCAGGGATTAGATGGAGACTGAACAAAAAAATAAAATTCAAGTAAATTTGCAATTTTTTGAGGATTTAACACTTGCCTTTTTGGTATTTATGTTTCCTCTTTTTGTTTTGCCGGTATTCCCCAATTCGTTTGATACACCAAAATTGGCGTTGCTGGTTTTTGGTGTGATTGGTTTTATTTTACTCAAGTGTGTCAAGGCAATTTCGGGAGGCAGAATCAAATTTAATCTTGGAAGGTTTGATATTGCTGTAATGCTTCTTGCCCTCTCCTACCTTGTATCAAGCCTGGTCCAAAGCCCAAATAAAATGGAGGCTTTTCTTCTGCCTGGTACAACCACTTTTGTTGTGGGAGGGGTATTTTTGTATTTTCTGATAAATCAAGCAAAAAACAAGAATTTTATTGAAACTGGAGTAATAGCAAGCGCAATAATTATGGTTGTTATCATGCTTCTTTCTGTTTCAAAAGTTCTCTCTTCTCTGCCCGGAATCGGCCAGATTGTGGGGAACGCACAGCCTTTCAATACTTTGGGGGCAGTTTTGGCATCATTGGTATTTTTTGCGGTGGTTACTCCCCTGCCCCTTTATAAAGCTATTAACAAAAAGGAAATGGCAACAAAAACATTTTATGGAATTGTCAGTGTTCTTCTGGTCTTTGGGATTATTATTGCGGGCTTTTACTCTCTGCCCGGAAGGGATAACTCCCTGCGATTACCTGATTTTACAACCAGCTGGACAGTGGCTATTGATACCCTCAAAATAAGCCCACTTTTGGGAATTGGCCCGGGAAACTACGTAAGTGCTTTCAATAGATTCAGACCACTTTCTTACAATCAGACAGACAACTGGCAATTGCGTTTCACCTCAAGCAGGTCACACTATATCACCATTTTAACCGAGGCTGGTTTTGTTGGAATCGCAGCAATGGGGGTACTTTTATTTTTGTATATAAAAATGGTCAAAGACAGCCAGAGGCAGATGAGGGAAAGAAAGCTTGTTGGTTGGGATAACCCAAATATGGTTTACCTTATCAGCTTGGGAATACTTTTTACCAGTTTTATACTATTCCCCGCAAGCCCGACAACCATAATTCTACTTTTTGTTCTTTTGGCCTTGGTCAGTGAAACAAAGCCGATGGAATTCACCTTTGTTGGAGAGGCCAAAACCCGTTTCCCGGCAATTGTTGTAACTACACCATTTATCCTTGGGGCGATAGCCCTTGGCTATTTTGCGGTCAGGGTTTTATCGGCAGAGGCAGTCTATAGAAGTGCTATCAATGCAGTTGCGGCCAATGATGGGAAAGGGGCGTACGAGACCTTACAAAGAGCAATCAGTACAAATCCATATGTTGACCGCTACCGAGTTTCATACGCACAGGTTAATTTGGCTTTGGCCAATAACATTGCACAAAAGGAAAATTTGACAGAAAATGATAGAAACACCTTGGCCCAGTTGGTGCAACAGGCAATTAGAGAGGGCAAAGCAGCCGTAACTCTTAACCCCCAAAAGGCTTCAAATTGGGAAATACTGGCCTCAATCTACAGGGCAATTATTCCTATTGCCAAGGGAGCTGATGTATTTGCTTTCCAAACATACTCTCAAGCAATTATTCTTGACCCAATTAATCCCAATACCCGAATTGCTCTGGGAGGTCTTTTATATCAGGCAAAAAATTACAAAGACGCCATAGATGTATTTAAGTATGCTACCCTGGCAAAACCCGACTTGGCCAATGCTCACTATAATTTGGCTGCAGCCTACAGGGAAGATGGACAAATTGACCGCGCAATTTCCGAGATGAGTGTAGTTTTAAGCCTTGTGGAACCCGGGACCAAAGATTACGAGCTGGCCAGTACGGAGCTTGAGAACCTGCAAGCCAAAAAGAAAGAGACTGAATCTTCTAAAAAACAAGGAGAAACGCTTACCTCTCCAGAAGGCGAAACAAAGCCTTCTTTGAAAAATCCTCTTGAATTAGGAGAGGAGGAAAAACCGCCCAAGCCCGAGACAACCCCTACTCCTACTCCTTCCAGTGAGCCAACTGCTACACCTACTCCACTTCCATAGTTAGGTACCAAAATCATATCTCCAAAACCTCAACCAGTTGTTTGATGAAAGAAACAATAACTGGAGGGGCCAAGAGACTAAAGCTTTCTACCCCATTGTCATCCTTAAAGCTCCAAGGTTTTTCCTCAATCAGTACTTTGCCGTTTTTTTGTTTTAACACGTACTCAGGAGTTATTTCGTAGTCATCAAAGTTGGCTTTGGCCTCGGAAACGGGTATATGATTTCTTAGAAGAATTTTGGGGATGCCATACAATGCAAAGGTTTTTTTGAGGATTTCCTCATCTTTATCAAGGCGGGTGCGGATGGGCTCAATACCCAACTCATCACCTTCTTTTTCAACCATTCGTTCTCCCTTACAGCTGGGGTTATCACATATAAGATAAAACTTTTTGTCTTTTGGGTCGTACTCAATCTTGCTTGTGATTAAAAGTTTTAAATTGCGAGAGGTTTGGCAGACGGGGCAGATTCTTCTGTATTTAATTCGCTCACTGATGACCGCCTCGGGAATGTCTATCAGAATAAACATGTCCGGGTCTTGGCGATAGTTGACCAAGTCCCTAAAAAAAAGAGAATAGCTTACCTGATCTGTCTCGCGGGGAAGGCCGTCAATAAAAATGGACTTGCCCTCATAATCCTCGATATAAAGCTTAAGAAGGGCAAGAATAAACTCCGTGGGAAGAAGTTTCTCGGTGCTACGGCCCAAAAGGGCCTCTACCGCTTCATCAAGTGAAATATATCCCCTGTAAATAGATTTGAGCTTTAGGTATTTTGGGCTTTTGACAAAAGACTCCCAGTTTGCGTGAGTTTCCCGGACAATATCCCCAACAGATATGGTTGCCACCTTTTCTTCGCCAAAAATTTCTGTAAACATTTTGGAGTAGGTACCTTTGCCGGAGTTTTTCTTACCAAGAAGATAAGCTATAAAAGTATTTTCTTTAAGATAATCTTTAATGTGTTTTATTTCATCCCCTACCTTGGCTTGAAAATATTCTGCCCGACCCGCGGGAGAAGATAAGTCAAATTTTTGTTTTAATCCTTTAACTTTAGTACCTATTATGGGAAACTCCAGCCCTCTCATATCGAAATAGTATAGAATATAAGGGAAATTAGGGAAATAGGGAAATTTTAAAAGCAACCCCAACTCTTCCCAACTCCCCCAAATTCCCCCAACAAAGCTGTTAATCTAATGATAACCCTAATCAACCAAGCAAACTACTTGATTGATAAACTAATTCTCTCCCTTAAAGAAAAACACATGCGCGAAGGTGGCTTAACTGAAAAGCTTTACAGAAAAAAAGTTGAGTTTCCTCAGGAAATTAAGATATTAGCCTCTCAAATCTTTCCTGGTTTTTATAAGGACCAATGATGGCAAGATTTAATCTTTCGGGCTTAAAAAACTCTTTTGCTACTCGCAATACATCTTCGACCCTAACCTTATCAATTTTTTCAAAAACTTCCTCGGGAGTCAATATCTTTTCCAAAATAAGCTCCTCAATACCAAAAAAATTATTAACTTCGTGAGTGTCCTCCAAGGATAGCGCTAGGTGGCCCTTGGTGAATTCTTTGGCTTTTAAGAATTCGGATTTGGAAACTAAAGATCTGGAATTAGTAGTCAGTTTATAATGCTCATTGAGTATTACTTTAATTGCTTCATCCACCCTTTTAATATCAACTCCAGCGTAAGTTGCAAGATAACCCGTGTCTTTATAGTGGTCGGTATTCGTCTTGATAGCATATGCCAGTCCCCGTTTTTCCCTGACTTCCAAAAAAAGTCTTGAACTCATTCCTCCCCCCAAAATCGCAGCCAAAAGGGATTCGGCAAATCTGTCCTTGTGGCCTCTGGGATTACCCAAAAATCCCAATATCAAGTGTGCCTGATCCTTTTTCTTTGCAGACAATAAAACCCCAGGGCGTGATTGTCTAAAAATAAATTTATCTGGCTCTGTCTTGTCTAATTTAGATGATTTAAGCTTACCAAAGTATTTTTCAGTAAGTTTTTTGATATCAGCCATTTTCACTCCACCTGAAACCGTAATTAAAATATTCCTAGGATAATAAAATTTAGCTCGATAGTCCTCAAAATCCGATTTCTTGATAGCTGACACTGTCTCTTTTGTACCCAAAATGTCTCTTCCAAGATTACTTTTGGTAAATATCAACCTTTCAAAGACATCGGAAATTCTGTAAAGAGGGGTATCCTCATACATTCCTATCTCTTCAATTATCACACCTTTTTCCCTTTGAATATCCTCCTCTCTTAAAAGAGGGTTTATAACCATGTCCGAAAGAACGTCAAAGGCTATATTCATTCTTCTGGCTGGAGCTTTGATGTAAAAATTAGTCCATTCTTTCGAAGTTGAGGCGTTAAATTGCCCACCAATTGAATCAATAGCCTCTGAAAGGGCTTTTGCACTGGGACGTTTCTTGCTCCCTTTAAACACCATGTGTTCAAGGAAATGTGATAAACCGCCAACCCGACTTTCTTCATAACGCGAGCCCGTCCCCACCCAAACTGTAACTGTTGCCGATTCTAAAGAAGGAATCGGAACAACTATGAGCCGAATACCATTGTCAAGCCGGCTTAAAAAAGGTTTCATGGAACTATTTTATCAGAAATATTTCAATGCAAGCAGCCAAAACCACCCCAATAGGCTACTAAAATTGCTATATCTGCCCCATTAACCTTACCATTATTATCCAAATCCGCCAAATTACCTACCCCTGAAACATAACCCCAGTAGTAAACCATGATTGAAACATCCGCACCATTAACACAATAATCAGAGTTCAAATCTCCCCGGCGAGGTACAAGTGTGGGCAATGGAGTTGGTGTAAGGGAAAGAGTGGGTGTAGGCATACTTGTAGGAGTAGGAGTCAAGGTAGGGGTGGGAGTTGGCTCTGAGGCCAAAACCTCAATATTCAAATTTGTAACCCCAGCCAAAACATCATTGGCTTCTGTGATTTCCACCCCGGCCTGATATTCCAAGATATTACTTTCGTTCTTTAGGCCGGGAGTAAAGCGAAAAGCCACCTCAGCCGTCCCTGAAGCAAGCGCCTTAAATCTGATAGTAGCAAAAGAAACGCCCTCCAAACTACCCGTACCCGAGGTTGTAAAACCCGTCAAATCAATTACTCCATGAGAATTATCTACACCAGCGCTTAGATATTCATAGCCTTCGTAAACGGTTCCATGAGTAATTTGAATTCCATCAATTGTTGGGTTTGCGTCAACAACCTCAAGAATGCTTGGGGGAAAGTCAATTACAACATCTGTGGCAACTGTATTTACCCCTCCTGAATTTAATCTGATTTCAACATCAAACTCATCCCCAATATTAAGGGGGGTTGAGTCAGTAACCCTAAGTAAAGAAAGAGAAGACCCCACATCTACTCTTAAGGCCAGAGGGTTTTGTATTCCTCCTAAGTTCAAGATATCCTCAAAGGCAGCGCCAGCCCAAAAGATATTGCTTCCGTCGCTACCTTTATTAGCTGTGTCGCTAAAAGGAACATAGTCAAAATTAATGGAAGCTGAGCCGTTTGAGATAAGAGTTCTAAAGCGAACAGAAATAAATACTGCCCGCCCTGAAAAAGAAGTTCCCCGCTCCCCTGACTGTAAATCAGCCATAAAACCCGATACCCTAATAACACCGTTTGTGACATCTACACTGTTTTCAGCCCAGCTTGGGAAGATTCTAGAACCTGTTTCATAATCCCCCAGCGTAACCGAGGTTGCAGGGTTTCCCTGATTGTCAATCACCTGCAATTGGCTAGGATTATAGTAAAGCATTACACTTGCCGCCGAGACATCTGCACAGCCGTCATTTCCTTGACAGCTGTCAATAAAAAGCTTTACCCAAAATTCCTGACCCCCGGAAACGACAAGCGAGTTCTCCTCAAAGGCAAAAAGTCCCTGATAATTAGAGCCTGATGTGACTACTTGGCCAGAAAATCCGTCTTGATTATCACCCGGCGCTAAAAGATTAAATAAACGCGAGAATGGATTTATAATGCCAAGTAAAAATTCGTCACCATTGGCTTTGTCTTTATAAAAAGAAATTGAGGTCAAACAAAAAACTAACGCAAATAAAAAAGCCAACAAGTAAAAGAATTTTCTTTTCATTAGGAAGTACTAATTTACAGAAGATATAAACTATTGTCAACGGCAAGTTCCGCCCCAATTAGCCACTAGTATGGAGATATCAGCTCCATTAACCTTGGAGTTACCATCCAAATCCACATAACTATCGGTTTCCTTAGTAATCCAACCCCAACGCGCAACCATAACAGAAACATCAGCTCCGTTTACACAACAGTCACGCGGTGACGAAATGTCTCCCCTTCTAAAGCAAGTCGTTGGTGTGGCCGTGGGAGGAACACTTGTCGGAGTAGGTGTTGCCGTGGGTCTGGGAGTTGGAGTAGCAGTTGGAATGGGAGTAGGAGTGGCCGTGGGAACCGAAGTAGGAGTTGGAGAAACACCAGTTTTAGCACTTAAAACAAGAGCCAAGCTGCTAACAGATTGTAAAAGATCATTGGCTACTTGAATATCAACGCCGGGTTGATACTCCAAAATATTACTTTCATCCCGTCTACCCTCAGTGTAATCAAAAGTCAAGGTAGCAGTTCCTGCATCAAGAACCTCAAAGCGGATGGTAGCAAAAATGGCGTCTGAAAGTGGTTGTGTTCCTGTTAAGGTATAACCTGATAGATCAATAATACCGTTTTTTGTATCAATCCCTGTAGCATTGGCATATTCGTAATTCTCATAGATATTTCCGTGAGTTACTTGCACTCCTGATGTGGAGGAATCTGCATCAATTACCCTTAATAGATTAGTCGGATAACGAATAATCACATCTGTAGCTACTGTTCGGGCGCCTCCCGAATTAACCACCACATTTACATCGAATCTGTTCCCTTTATCCAAAGAGGTTGTATCAGCTCGAACTAAGGATAGGGACGCCCCCTGTGGCTGAACAATGCTCACGGTCAAAGCGGTGGGATTTGGTGAATCCCCCAAGTTTAAGATATCATCAAAGGGAGCGCCTGCCCAAAAAATATTGCTTCCATCACTGCCCCTGTTAGCTGTGTCACTAAAGGGAACATAATCATACGTAACCTGCGTAGTCCCGGATGCCATAAGGACTCTAAATCTTACAGAAATAAATATACCAACCCCATTAAATGGCGTTCCTTTTTCGCCTGTTTGCATATTAGCCATAAATCCAGACACTTTTATTGTGCCGTTTGTATTATCCACACTGTTTTCTGCCCAGCTTGGGAAGATTCTGGAACCAGTTGCATAATCTCCAATGGTCACACTGTTTGCCGGGTTACCAGCTGCATCAATAACCTGTAGTTTTAAAGGATTGTATTTTAAAGTTACACCGGCGGAGGATATATCGGCACAGCCCCCACTCCCACGACAGCTGTCTATAAAAAGCTGAGCCCAAAATTCCTCACCTGGGGTAACATTTCGCGAAGTTGTCTCAAAATAATAAACCGCTTCCTGAGGGGCTGCCCTCAAACGATATTCTGCTGTTTCCCGAATGAGAAATACCGTAACGAAAACCCCCACAACCATTATCAAAATCTGAAGTACACTAATAATTCTAAATCTCTGAGAAACAAATTTAAAGTTGCTTTTTAAATCACTGATTTTCATTCTTAGTTTCCTGATTAATAAAAACGCTACTTTCTTGTCTCTTTTTGACTATCTTTCTTATTAAAAGAAAAATCGCCCCAGTTAATAAAATTAAAGATGCAATTAAAATAAATGTCAAGACATACTGTAACGATTCACTCTCAACAACTGGAGTTGCCGCTGGTAATTGACCTTCTTGGGCTGTAAAAGTGTAATCCACAACACCTGCATTTTTTTCATCTTCTCTTATGTCTTGCAGGTTATGATTTGAAAGTGAACCTTGCTGGGATAAATTAGAATTTCCGGTGGTCGAAGTTGCGGTGGCGGTTTCTGAAACTGTAATTGTCGAGTTTTTAGAAGAAGACAAACTCATAATATTTCTTCCGGTTCCATCTGCTAAATAAATACCCGATGTGTCAAGAAAATCTATTTCAGCTGTACCCCCCTCCCTAGCTTGAAATTTAAGCTCAACAACAAGGCCCTGTGGCCCTTGATAATTAGTTATCACAAAGGAAGTATATTTCAAAATTCCAAGTAGAGATTCTTCTCTCTCAACCACACCGGTAAATACCGAGCTTGCGAAAGATGAGCTAATAAATTTGAGTTTGTCTGTTGGATAAACAAGGTGAGCACTAACTGTATTTACTTTGTTCCCTCCCGTGTTCACATATACTCTAAACTCAACAGTTTGATCCTTATTTATACTAACACTTGCAGGAACTACGTAAAAATAAGCTTCGCCTTGAGCATCAACCTTCCCAAAAAACAATAAAAAAAAACTTAAAAGCAAAGCAAAAAAAACTACCTTTCTTTTCATCTAATGACTAATTAAACTTACTCTTATTTATAAAGCTATGTCAACTGTCTAATTGATTTTTACCAGCTACAAATTCCTCCCCAATAAAATAAAACCCCGGCAATATCCCCAATTTCAACTTTTCCGTTTGTATTGACATCTGCCTGACAAACAGAACCGGAGCCGGTGCAGCTTTGCCCCCAATAAAAAAGTATTCCAGAAATATCCCCTATTTCCACCCTCCCATTTTTGTTCACATCTGCCCGGCAAACAGGAGAAGGAGTTGGGGTAGGAGTGGAAGTAGGAAGATTGGGATTAGTGCTTTCTAAAGCTACTAAAGCTCCATCATTGCTTAGAAAATATACTTTGTTCTTACTGACAACCCATGTAGCGTATTCACTCCAGTAAAGATCAATAATATGTGGGTTATAATCTCCCCAATAAATATAAAAACCAGGTGGCACTGCTCTCCATTCGCCTCCTCCGGTTAAAGCAAAATTATTAGCTGAATAATGTGTAGAACTAAAAGGTACAATATCCGTGGATACAACAATGTGAGGTAAAGCCTTTGTCTTTATAGGATTTGTGTATGTACCTATACCACTACTTGTGCGATCTATAATTTCCATTGCATTTCCAACTCCCCAGTGTGCTCCAAAAAGATAATTACCTGCCATTGTTACATTGGGCTGTTCGTCTGTGGGTGGAGTATCCAAGTTGCTATTAGGTTGCCATCCGTAATTCCCATATTGAATCCACCTTACATGTCCTGCTTCAAAACCTTGTGCTGTTGAGTTATCAAGAACCATCTCACCAAAATGAGAGTCCCATCTACCATCAAACCTATTGTCTCCGCGAATAATTGTAAAAACAGACTCTTGTCCTTGATAACTTCTCACCACAGGTTGGGGTCCCATGGGAATAAAAGATCCGTCAGCATAGCCACCATGGCCAATATTTGCGATAAAAGGCTGAGAACCATTGAGTAAAGACAGAACAATTAATGCTTGTTGGTTAGGTTGAGAAGCTAAATTACTGCGAATAGCACTGTTTGTTGTAGGCCAAGGGTTCCAAGTCCATAAGGTATCCCAGTTTAGCCGCAGCTTTATTAAGACCAACTGATGTTGTTCGGCAATTACCGGCCATCCATTGATAATTTCAGCCTGATTAAGACTTGTTTTATTGGGAAGAGGATTGGGATCACCTGCCTGCAGACCAGTCAAGTTGGTTATACTTGTCTTCCAGACAAGTTGACCATTGGTGTTGTTTATTGCATGGACATTAATATGCTTTTTACCATCAGTGCCTGCTGTCAAATCCTGAGTAGCAACCACAACAAGATTGCGAGATTGCGAATAAGCTGGTGGCGTATATACCTGAGCTTGGGCATTGTATTCCCAAATAAGCTGCATTGTCGTTTTGTTGATTGCAAAAACCTTTGGGCCAACAGATACCAATATCCTATCAGCTAACAAGGCAGGAGGAGGTGGTAAAGAAGCAATTGAACCATAATTAAAAGCACTTGATTGATATAAAGTAAAGCTTTGATTAGTAGTAAACTGACCAATCACCGCTCCGGTTGCTGAATTAAACTTATATACCACGCCGTTTGTTCCCACAGCATACAAAGACCCACTGTCGCTATCATAAGCTGGAGTTGAATTAAAACCCCCTCCGCTTCCCACCGGATTAACGTTCCAGACAATATCAGCAAACGAATCAGCATTTCTGTCTTCCTCATCCAATGCATAAATTCCTTTTTTACCTGCAGCTATATAGACTCTTCCTCCTCCTGTAATCGGCTGAATATTTCTGGGAAGGCCTGGGGTACTCCAGTTAGTGCTGCCCGGATAATTAATCTTGTCAGTTCTTATTCCCCCTGTAGCATTGGGCCCATTCCAACTCCACTTCCAACGCCATGGTGGAGGCACAACTTCATCTGTGTATGAGGTGTGCTGAGCATCGTGTGCATGTTGAGACCACTCGGCTGATACCTCCTCCCAGGAAAACCCCAAAAGAATAACCAAAGCTAAGAAAATTGCCTTTTTCATTTTATTCTATTTACATTCTCCTCCCCAATAAAATAGTACCCCGGCAATATCACCAATTTCAACTTTTCCGTTTGTATTGACATCTGCCTGACAAACCTGACCTAAGCCTGTGCAGCTTTGACCCCAGTAAAACAAAATTCCGGAAATATCCCCTATTTCAACTCTCCCGTTTTTATTCACATCTGCCCGGCAGACGGGAGAGGGAGTGGGAGTGGCAGTTACTTCTGAACCGTCATTGGTATCAAGAATGGCAACTAACTTTTGAATATAATACAAATCTCCTTTTCTGTCTGGCTTGTCCAGCTTTTTTATCAGACTTTGGGTACTTTCTCCCCCCACATAACTTTTAAGCATCATATAGTGCCAGGAAATCTCTGGAGTGGCAAAAAGATTTTCTCCGTGGGTCATAGAAGAAGCTGTGAGCCAGCAAAGAGGCATGTCTTTGCAAACTTTGTTGTCTGCATACGAAACTGCTTGAGCTTGAGCATAATCGCGCAAAAACCTGCCAATGTCGCGGTTAAAGTGAAAGGTTCGCACTTTTGTGTCCGACTGCAAATCCACTCGCAGAAGCGGCAAAACATATTCATGATCTTGTCTTGGAAACTTTGCGGCAGAGTTTGCCAGAAACTGGTTGAAATTGGAGGCGGCCGCAAAGGCTTGGTTGGCAGATGTCAGGGCGGCCTGATAATCGCTGGTATTTCCCAGATGACTTGCAATTCTGGCAAAGCCAATCACTCCCGCAAGCTCGGCATAATCGTCAACAGAGTTGGCAACTCCCTGGTAAAGAGACTTAAGCTGGCTATAGCGGGACTGAACATAATTCCAGTCACCGGTATAGTAGGCATAAGCCCAGAGGGCATAGTTAACCCAGGGGTGAACTCTTGGCGCCGGCCAGATATTTATGGCTTTTTGGGGGTTTGGTGGATAATACTCACGGCGTGTGCCAGCCCAACTGGTTGGATTTACAACTCCCCAATTTGGCTCATAACCGGCAAGAGTAACTGGTGGATAATTTTGTAATTCACTTTGCAAATAGCTTCTCAACTGGGTTTGTAATCCTGAAGAAAGATATGGATAGGTAATTGATAGAGTATAAATGACTTCTGGCGGTGTCGCGAAGTAGACTAAACCACTCCCCCCTATGCCGATTGTATAGGTAGTTGGTGCCATGTGCCCTGCCGCAAGCATTTCCTGAACTACCCTTTCCAGCTCCTGCCTTGCCGGTTCTGTCTGGGCAGTTACAGGAGCAGGTGTGGGCAGCTGTGTGACATAACTGTCGTACTGTTGGGCGGACACAGAAGGTACGGAAACAAAAAACAACAAACTCAAAAAAAGCGTTGCAATTGCCTTTTTCATCGCAAGCTCCCCTTCACAGCAGTCAGTGTTGACAGATGCAAAACATAGAAAGTATCTCCAACAATTGGGGTGGGGCGTTTGGTGTTATTGCCGTCGCTACTTGTTTCCTGATATAAATCATTATAATTGACTCTCCAGCCTCCTCCGGCGGCGACATTTTGATAATCAGTGTACTGTACCACCGCTCCATCACAAAAAGGGCCGCCTGATGTCGGATTGAAACAGGCAAGGGTTGATAAAAGCCTTTGATTGGTGCGGTCAAGACCCACAAGACCCCTGGCAATATCCAGATAAACTACATTGCCGCTGACTGTGAGAGCTGAAGATTCATCCGAGGTATAAGGGCCTTTGTAGTTTCCACAATTTGCCCAACCCCCGCCCCCCGGCTGGCAGAAGTCAATGGGAATAATATCGCCGGTAGTCAAATCCAGCTCTCCTGTGACTATTGCGTCGTTTGTCGTTGGTCCCCACTGGGCAGCCTCGCCAAAAGTTCTTCTGTAGATAACCACCGCGTTGCCGTTTGGAAGTAAAGCAACCTGGGAATGCGACGACTGGCTTCCTCCGGAAACATACATCACAGGAGGCGTAAATGGCTTTTGTCCGGTTTGCTGATTAACAACCGTTAGAGGCTGAAAGTCCGGGCGTGATGCCAAAAGATTCAAAATTGCCTGTCTTTGGGTTGACCAAGGCTGGTTATAGATAACCGGATTGGCGGTTGACCAAAACATTTGGGTACCAGCCGAAAGCGGGTCATGATGGCTGATATCCAAAACCGGGGTAAAAAAGACGTGACCGTTTCCGGCAACTGTCCAACGGTCTCGGCACCCCTGGCCATTCAGCTGAATACTCCAGGCAAGTGAACCGTTGACGGAGTTTATCGCATACCCTTTGGAGTCCATAGCACAAAAAAAGACTTTGCTGTTGTCAAATGCGGGAGTATCCCAAATGGGAGCTTTCGTATTGTATCGCCATGCAAGAGTCCCGTTGGACTCATTCAGCGCATATAAATACCCATCTGATGAACCGATAAAAACTTTCCCCTCTGCTACAACCGGCGCGCCCTTGATACTTCCTCCTGTTTGGTATTTCCATAACAAAGTTCCATTTGCGGCATTTAGGCTATAGACCCAACCATCAGTTGCTCCAAAAAAGACCTTTCCTCCCTCATACGCAGCCGAACTTACGATGGGAGAGGAAGCATCAAAACTCCAAGCATCTGAACCATTGGAAGTATTTACGGCGTAAAACCTGCCGTTGTTGCTGCCTAAGAAAACTTTATTCTCGGCAATAATTGGCTGCACTCTGTCGGATACAGGGAAGCGGCGTATCTCCCAAAGCTTGGTATAGGGTGGCACAACCGTCTGAGGAACAAAGCCAGAATGTCTAACATCCCCCTGAACCATCGGCCAAGAAGAGTTGGTTGACTGGGCGATAACAAAGTTGTCTGGTTTTTTGACGAAAAAGGCAATCGAAACCAAACAAACTAAAAAAAAGGCCAATATAATCAATAATCTTTTCACTGACTACAGGTATTATTCCAATAAAACAAAACCCCGGCAATATCACCAATTTCAACTTTTCCGTTTGTATTGACATCTGCCTGACAAACAGAACCGGAGCCGGTGCAGCTTTGACCCCAGTAAAACAAAATTCCGGAAATATCCCCTATTTCAACTCTCCCGTTTTTATTCACATCTGCCCGGCAGACGGGAGAGGGAGTGGGAGTTGGTGTGGCTGTTGGTGTCGGAGATGGCTGGACAAGTCCTGCATCAAGCTTAAAAGCAGTGTCATCTGACAAATTATTAATAGTAAGGGTAATCAGCCCGCTGGAATTACTGGTAACATTGCTTTGGGTCATGGCACCTGTATAGGTATTCCACTGCTCCAACGTGTAGGTCGTATTTGGATTGACTGTGAAGGAGACAGTACCGGATTGGGGAGTAACCGGGGTTGGATTATCAACGCCCATGACATTTCTCCAAGTATGAAGCTTATTTTGGACCCAAAGATAGGCTTTGCCTTTGGCTGTATTTTTCTGGCCGGTTACTCTAAGGTTGGTATTTGAAACACTGGCTGCAATATCGCTATAGCCACCTTTGTTTATATCAAGACTTTTAATAAATTGCCAAAAGGGAGTCGCAATTGTAAAGCGGTTGATGCGGTTGATGTGTTCACTCCACCAGTAGTTGGGGTCTGACATTCCTCCGGGATTAAGCTGCCCCCACAAAAGATTGTGATACCAAATGCCGGGATTAACCTGCTGAAGATAGCTAAACTGGGTCTGTCCGGGGCTAAAAAGCCCTGTCTCTCCTCTTATTATCGGTTTTCCAATTTTGTCTGAAGCCACCCAAAGGCTATCTTCTATTGTAAAGCGGGCAGCATCATAACCCATAAAAGTGCCGTCGCTAAATCTGTCTTGACCTGAGTATTTGTGAATATCTGCGTAATCTACATCAGGAAACTTTTGCTTATCCCCCCAGAAAGTAGGTTCCCAACCACTCCAAAAAGAGGTTGTCGCAAGATGTGGATGCGCGTCCATGTCGTGCATCCATTTAGCAAATAACTGAGTGTGTCTTGCGTGAGTACCGCTACCATTATCAGGGAAACCTTCATTATTAAGCTCCCAGGAATGAACTGCCACCGAATAACCCAAGCGCGCAACTAAATAGCGCCACCACTGCTTTTGCAGCCAAGTAGCTTTTGTATTCTCCGGCTGATAATACCCATCGCCGCTTGAGACAAAAACACCGCCAACAGAGCTTAAATGGTTTTGAATCCAGTCGTTTTTATCATGAACCACATACTTAAAATAAACTCCGTTTTGAGCCCCTGAATCAACTTGCCGGTCAAAATAAGCCATTGGACGCTGATCAACATAAGTGTGCATATCGGCGCGGCTTTGGCGCACAAACTCCGGCCCCAAACTTCCATCCCCGAGAATTTCTCGGATGGAAAGCTCGTCTATAAAAACCTGACCGGCAGTTACATTATCCAAAAAGAGATTAAGGTCTGACTCTGCTGTGTTTGTATTCATTCTAAAAGTAGTAACAATGGTGTGCCAGTCATTATTGGCTGTTATATGGGGTAAAATGATAGGTTTTGACCTTAGGGTATTTTCTACTTCAGTTACTGAAGCCTCATGAGAGAGAAAACCGCTTAATTTAATTGTGAATCCCCATGGATAAGAAGTGTTTCTGGGGCCGGCGAGGTTTTGGATTTTTAGCCTTATTTTAAGCTGATAATTTGCATTTGCTTTTAGCTGTCCGTGATATATATTGTCCTCCCAATTAGGAATCCAGATTCTGAAACCTTCAGGATAAAAAAGATCTCTTGAAAGTTCGTGGCCCGGATAGTGTTCCTTAAAATTTAATCTATTCATTATTCCTTCGTTGCCGTGTCTTTCTGACGAGGAAAGCCAGCGGGCAAAGTTCGTGGAATAAGCCCCCTCCCCTGCCATCCACGGCCTATCAAAATTAATACCTGTATTCTTGTAACTGGCCGCATCATCCCCAACCCAGGCAGGGCCAATTGGCCAGAAAAGCTCTCTATTTGAAAATTCAAAATAGCGAGGGTCATCTTTGCTCACCCTGATAAAACCCTGTTTTGTGGGGGCAGTGGCAACAAATGTTCCGACTGACCTTGTGGTGGTACCTGACGCGTCTCGAACCTGAAGAGATACTTGATAGGCCCCTTGTTCCTCTGGGGCAAAACGAACTGCCCATCTGTCTTTTGTTCCTGCCTCTTGATAGACATTGTTGGATTTATTCACATCTCGAAAATAAAATCCCGGCTGACGAAGAATTTTGCCGGAAGGCGAGGTAAAAACTCCCTCAACCGTTACGCCCACTGCCGGTTCTACTCCCTGCGGCGGATTTGAATCATACATAAACATTGGATACTTTGCCACTGTTTCAAGATCAAAGGTAACCTCAAATTTTTCATAAACGGGCAACAAGCTGGTATTGATTGAGACATTGGAAATGATGGGGCCGCTCACATTTCTTGTTACAACGATTTTATCTGTCCCGACCTTACCTAAAGCATCCTTTGCAGTAATCAAAATCTCGTTTTCTCCGGCCTTAAGTGGAATAGAGGGTGTACTCCAACTGGTGGTACCACTTGCTATACCTGCTTGAGAATTTGAGACATTGTCCCAGACAACCAAAGTAATTGTTGAGTTTGAAGAAGATGCCAAACCGGAAAGCGAAAGAGAAGTGGCCGATGTCTGGTAAGTGGAATTGGAAGTAGGAGAGTTAATCGTCACAAGGGGGACATTTCCTTGTACCGTAATATTAATAGTCGCCTGAGCCGATGCTCCTTCATTATCCCAAACTGTTAACTTTGCCTGAAAACTGCCAGGCGAAATATAAGTATGGGAAGGATTTACTATCCTTTCTTCAGACCCGTCGCCAAACTCCCAGCGGTAAACTGCTATTGCTCCGTCTTTATCCTGAGCGTTCGCAGAAAAATTAACACTAAGAGGTATATTACCTGAAGTTATCGAGGCACTGGGAGAAAGTGAAGGAGGCAAGTTGCCCGTCTTCTCAAAAAGTTCAATATCATCAAAAAATATCTCAACCGAGTCTTGCGGGCCAAACATCCCTATATTTACCCGAACCTGATTTCTGGTCGGAGTAAAGACTAAAGCTACTTTATTCCATACACCCTGTTGGTATTTATTGTGAAGATTTGCTTCCTGTACTACTGTAGCCCAGGAGTTATCAATTACCTCAATTCTGTCGTATCCCCAATTACTGCCTGTAAATTGATTCCATTTATACCAAGCTGTAAGAACATAAGTCCTGCCCGGAGTAACCGATATCCAACCCTGAGCTGCTCCTCCGCTTGTAAAGCGTATCGAGTAGTTGCCCGAGTGCTTATCAGATGAAACAATATTGGAATTCGTGGCATCCTGCCATGGAGAAATTGTACCTGTCTCAAAGCCACCGTTTTGGATAAGATTACTAGACTGTGCAGAAACTAAACTTAAAAACCCTGCTACACATAACAAGCAAAAGACAACCAATAACAGCTTTCTCATAAAAGACCCTTAATCAAAATACTAAAGGAAAATCAACTCTTGGGCAACACCGAAATTAGCCTCACATTCTCTCGGGAGTTTTTATTCCCAGAAGCTCCAAGCCGTTTTTTATCACCTGGCCAACACTTTTACTCAAAAGCAAACGAAAGTTTTCGCTCTCTTGCCCTTCCGGAGCGTTTACGATTCTAAATGAATTGTAAAAAGTATTATATTTTTGGGCTAAAGAAAAAAGATAGTTACACAAGAGATTTGGTGAGTAATTTTTGGCTGCATCGATGATTATCTCAGGAAATCGGGATAAAAGACGTATAACAAGTTCTTCTTCAGTTTTCAATTTCCAATTTTCAATTTTCAAATTATTGACATTTGGATTTTGGATTTTGGATTTTGCCATGATACTCTGTGTCCTTGCGTAGGTGTATTGCAAATACGGACTGGAATTGCCCTCAAGCGCCAAGGATTCATCTATATCAAAATAAATATCAGTCAAACGGGCAACTTTTAAAAAACTATATTTAATGGCTCCAATTCCAGCAGCTTCCGCGACATCTTGTTTTTCCTCTTCCCCCAATCCCCGGGAAGTTTCAGACTTTTCAATGATACTTTTAGCTTTTGCAACAACTCTATCCATCAACCAGTCTGCTGAGATTACGTTGCCTGCCCTAGAGGACATTTTACCCCGACCCTTAAGATAGACAAATCCATAGGCTATGTGCTCGTAATCTTCCCTTTTTCCTATCCCCAACTTTTCAGCCATTGCAAAAAGCTGTTTTAGATAAAGCGTCTGCTCGGGACCGATTACCCAGAAATACTTATCTGAGGGAAATTTCTCTCTTTTTAACTGGGTAAGTCTTAAATCCTGGGTGTGGTACATGGTGGTACCATCCGCCCGAAGGATAATGGTATCTGGAAGATTGTATTTAGAAAGATCAGAAAGCACTGCACCATCATCCAGTCTTCTGAAAATTCCTTTTTTTAATCCTTCCAAGACTATTTTTTTGCCTTCCTCGTAGAAATCACTCTCAAACCATTGATAATCGTGCAAGCTCCCCAGGCGTTTGTATGTTTCCAAAAACCCTGCATAAGTCCAGTCCCGCAATTTTTTCCATATTGCCCGCACTTTTTCATCTCCAGCCTCCCATCTTCTTAGAAGTTCTTGCATTTTCTTTTTAATCTTTTCATCTCTCTCAGCCTTAACCCCCATCCTATAAAATTTATCAACAAAGTGATCCGGCTTTTTATTTTCACTTTGAGGCGTTCGGCCATGCCCATATTTTAGATATGCCCATACTGCCTTCATTACGTGAATTCCCCTATCGTTATTGATGGCATCCATCGTAACCTTGGCTCCAATGGCCTCGAATAAATTGTGCAGTGTCATCCCCAAAACATTATTTCTAACGTGGCCAATATGCAGGGTTTTAACGGTGTTGGGCGAAGTGTGCTCTATTAAAAAAATCTTCCCCTGGAGAATACTGCTTCTTCCAAACTTCTCTTTTTTCGAAACAATCTCTTCTAGTTTTTTTAAAAGGTACTCCCTGTTCAAAAAAAAATTTATAAATCCTCCACCCGCTACTTCTATCCTATCGGTGGTACCTGTTAAAGTTGAGTCTTTTTGGAGTTTCGAGACAATTTTTCTGGCAACCTCAAGGGGGCTTTTATTTTGCCTTTTTGCAATCAGCATTGCGACATTGGTTGAATAGTCTCCGTGCTCTTCATTTTCAGGAAACTCAACCTGAATATCCTTTTCAGAAGTAGCTCTCTGTAAGGCTTTTATAATTTCCTCTTTGAACATATCCAATTATATAACAACTACTTAAGCCACCAGCTCCTACCATCAGTTACCAATTCTATATCCCCAATTTCGTCTGTTCTTAATATTTTAACCCCCTCCTCTTTTAATAACTCAATCACCTCCTTGTGGGGGTGACCCCACTGGTTTTTACCAACAGAAATGACTGCAACTTTAGGTTTGGTAACATCCAATAGACTTTTTGTCAAACCATTCTTGGAGCCGTGGTGAGGTACTTTGATATATTCCACCTTTCTTTTGTCCCCTTTTTGCGAAAGTTCCTGAGCAAGCATATCTGAAATCTCCGGACCAATGTCTCCTGTAAATAAAGCATCAAAATTACCAAAGCTCAGGATGGCCACAATTGAAAAGTCATTAGGATCCCGGAATGTAGTAGCACCACCAAGGACAGCTCCACCACTCACCTCTTTTTGATTAACCGTATTTAAAGCTAAAAAGTTCTCATTGGGGTGAACTATATCTAAATGTATCTTACCCAACCTAACAACCATACCTGCAGTGGGGTTTACTATTCTTGTCCCACTACTCCCCACAAGAGATTTTAGCAGTCTGAAACTTTGATTGCTAGAATCAATTGGAGAAACCAGAAAAGAATCAACAGAATAGGCTTTAAATACTTCAATAAGACCGCCATAGTGGTCAATCTGCTGATGAGTCAGAATTACTATCTCAATATTCTTATCCCAAAAAGGCATATTCTTTGCTAAACAATCCAAAAGTTTATCATCCTTCCCACCATCAATAAGAAGTTGTGTGTTTTTAGCTTTAATCAAAATCGCATCCCCCTGCCCCACATCACAAGCAATTATATGAAGATTCTCATCTGGTAATGAGACAAAAGTAATAATAAGAAGTGCTGAAAATAATCCTAAAACAACGAACAAATATTTGAATTTTGTCCACATCAAAATGAGAATAAATCAATAATTGTGATAAACCAAGTGGTTAACGGGTAGGAAAGATAAAGAAGCAATTTTCCCATTACCGGGAATGCCAATGCCAAGATACCAGAAAACATTCCAATTATTGTAATAAGTGGTACCACCCAAAGAACCAAGGCGTTAATAAGCGGAGAGACAATATTTAACTGTCCAAAAGTCAGAAACATAAGAGGGGTAACTCCTATTTGGGCAGCCAGTGATGTAACAAATCCTTCTCTAATCAAGGCAGGTATAAAATAAAGTCTTCTCTCAAAAGCTTTGGTAAAAAGAATAAGCGATGTGGTTGCCAGAAACGAGAGGATAAATCCCAAATCAGCTATCCACAGAGGATTAATAAAAAGCATGACCAACCCCGTAAGAAAAAGTGTTCTTAGGGAATGATAAATTCTACCCGCCTCTTGGGCAAAAAGTGCAATACTCCCCATAATGGCAGCTCTAATTATCGGCGCATTAAATCCCGAAACCAAAGAATAAATCCAAATACCCACCAGGGCAGCTGGAATTGCTTTTTTTCTATTTATGAACATCACCAGTGAATTAATTAAAAAACCAGCAACCAAGGTGACGTTCATTCCCGAAGCCACGACAACGTGCATGGTACCTGTGGCCTTGAGAGATTCAAAAAATGCACTTGTAGTGTCTTTTGATCCAACCACTACCCCAGCAACTAAAGACGAATGAGGCTCGGGAAAAGATTTTTTGTAAAAGTCTAAAAGCTTTTTTCTAACTATAGATAGAAAGTCTGCTTCTTTGATAATCTCAAATTTTTCAGGCTGGGTAATTTTTCCGTCTTTTACTCTTCCCTCAACCAAAACTTTATCTCCATAATAAATCTCAGGAAACACAGGCAAAAAGATTGTAACACCGGCAAGAGAGGTTTTTTGATAGGAGGTGGACCTAATTGGCTCAGAGGTGATTTTTGCCAGTATTCTTACTTTATCACCATCTTTATATTTGGGACGGACTGTCTCATAACGAATTAAAAACAGTAAAGCTATTACTACCCAACAAAAATATCTCACAATTTAATACACAGATAGCTTGTCTTTGTTTCTCTCATAGACGTTGCTTTTCAAAATCTTTTTTGTCAAGAGTTCCTCGACAGATGAGTAAGGTCTGTTATCAATGATTTTTTGGGCTGTAACTGGGCCAATTCCCCAAAGTTGGGTGAGTTCTTTTGCGCTTGCGGTGTTGATATTTATAGGATATATTACTTCTGATTTGTCCTCTCCTGATACCCCCAACCCCCCTTGCCCATTATTATCACTCCTTGCACCCAACTGCTCGCCTTCTGATGGTATATAAATTTTTTGTCCGTCGGAGAGTTTTGCGGCCCTATTGATAAAACGTTCAACCCAGTCTTGATTTGCACTTTCAGACAACCCGCCTGCCGCCTGAATCAAATCCTCAACTCTTGATTCAGACTCCAACTTATATACACCGGGGTTCTGAATGGCACCCGCAATTTCGACAACCACCTGATTACCTTTGTTACCTTCCGAATTACTCTGTTCTAAAATTTCAACCTTACTCTTTTCAAAAATTTTTCCTCCAATCAGAAAAAACCCCAGTAAAACAAGTATTAATCCTGAAAGGAAAAATAAAATCTCTTTTTTGTAGTGCTCAACTAGCTTAGTATACTCCATATTATTTTTTTATTCTAACACCCTCAATTGAAGTCGTTGATTTTTCTAAACAAAGTAATAATAATATAAGTTATATGAAAAAACTCGCAGTTTGTGGAGTAACAATCTTTTTGCTTGGGTTGATTTTAACTTCTCCAAAGTTAGCCTCGGCTTCTGAGGGAATTTTTGAATTAAGAAACACAGCCGGACAAATGGCAAGATGTTGGGTTGCCTCGGTATTGATGCCTGATTTTAATTACTCCGTGCTAGTCAGCTGTCGAGATATAATCTATCCCGCAGGCCCTGAACTGAATAGTTACATTCTTTGGGCAACACCCGTTGATGGCAAGGGATATATTAAACTTGGGCAATTAGGCAGAGGCAAAGTCGAGTACAAAACCCCCAAGCAGTTTGTGGAGCTCTTTGTGACTTTGGAACAAAATGAAGGAAAAAACGAACCCACTACACCAGCAGTAATGAGAGGTTACTTGCAAAAAATTTCCTTTTTGGACAAAGAGCCTTCTTCAGTCGAAGAAGTCGCCCTGAAAGAAAAACCCACTGTTACACCAACGCTGGTAAAAGCTCCGGAAAATCAAACGGTAAGCCGCCTGCGTATCTTACTTCCAACTTTGTTTATCGCAGCCTTTGCCACAATGCTAATGCTTTACCTTATTACCCGTTTTAGAAGTTAATTATTCAACAACAAAGTTCACAATCTTTCCCTCAACATAAACTTCTTTTTGGATTTTTCTTCCTCTTAACCAATCGCCAACACGCTTGTGGGCCTTAGCCTCAGCCAAGATTTTGTTCTTATTCTTCAGTAAATCTCTTGCAACTCTTATTTCTCCCCTAACTTTACCATCAACTTGAACAGGAATCGTAACAAAATCTTCTTTCACAAATTCAGGATTATAAGATGGCCATAGGGCTTTATGAACAGAGTATTTTTCTTTTAAGAAATTTACCCAGACTTCCTCGGCTAGATGGGGTGCAAAGGGAGCAAGAAGCAAAGTCAGTACCTTAAGATGAGTTTTGGCTGCTCCTTTTTCGTGCATAAGATTAACATACTCCATAATCGAAGAAATCGCGGTATTATATTTATAGTTTGCAATGTCATTGCTTACTTTTTTAATGGTTTGATGCATTTTGATAGTAACATCTCTTAGATTTTTTTCGTCTCCGAGCGGCTTTTTTGTCAAAAGAGCAAAAACACGTTTTACAAATTTATGCATCCCTTCAATGCCCGTGTCTCTAAAGTCCGGATAGCCATCCATTGGCCCTAAAAACATCAAATAGAGTCTGAATGTGTCCGCGCCAAATTTTTGAATATATTCGTCCGGGTTTACAACATTTCCTCTGCTTTTGCTCATCTTGGCTCCATCTTTAATCATCAAACCATGAGCAAAAAACTTGGTAAAAGGCTCCTCAAAAGAAATGTAGCCCATATCGTAAAGTGCCATTGTCACAAATCTTGAGTACATTAGGTGCAAGACAGCGTGTTCTGCTCCGCCAAAATACAAATCCACCGGTAACCATTTCTTGGTAATATCTTCATCAAAAGGTACCTTATCGGCATTCTTACTACCAAGCGTTGGATAGCGCAGAAAATACCAAGAAGAATCCACAAAAGTATCCAGCACATCAGTCTCCCTTTGTGCCTCTGCCCCACACTCGGGGCAAGAAACTCTATAAAACTCCTGATGGTCTGCCAGTGGGCCGCGACCCTCACCTTTGGGTTGATAATCTTTATAATATGGCAACTCAACAGGCAGCTTTTCCTCCGGAAACCAACCTGCGTGATTCCAATCAGACTGATTAATATGAATTAATTTGTTACCTTTTGATATATTTTTTTGGGAATTAAAATAACTTCTTCCTTTTTGTGCACAGTTTTTGCAAAAAATCATCGGAATTGGAGCTCCCCAGTATCTTTGTCTTGAAACTAGCCAGTCACGCAGATGATAATGCGTCTTCCTTATTCCCCAACCTTTCTTCTCAAGATACTCACTCATTTTCTTGATTGCTCCGCGGGTATCTAAACCATCTAAAAATCCTGAATTTATCATTGTCCCCTCTTCCTCCAGAACTTGTTCAATCGTTTTTATCTCGGAAGTGTCCCCATCAGGACCAACAACAACTCTTTTTATTGGTAATCCAAATTTTTTAGCAAATTCAAAATCCCGTCTATCGTGTCCGGGAACCCCAACAACTGCCCCTGTTCCAACATCCATCAAAACAAAATCAGACACCCAAATAGGCATACTCTCTTTAGTAAAGTGGTTGATAGCATAAGAACCCGTAAACACTCCTGTTTTTTCTCTCCCCTCGGAAATTCGCTCTTCTCTTGTTTTACTTTGAGATATTTTGATATATCTTTTAACTTCGCGTAATTTATTTTCCGCACAGATTGAGGCTAGCTGCGGATATTCTGGCGCAACAACAATAAAGGTTGCACCAAAGTTAGTATCAGGTCGTGATGTCCAGCAAGTTATTGTTTTTTTACTCCCATTAATTTTATAAACTATATCTATTCCCTCTTTTTTACCAATCCAGTTTTTTTGAGCAATTTTTATTTTTTCAGACCAGTCTATTTTTTTTAAATTAGCCAACAATCTTTCCGCATAATCGGTTATTCTAAAAAACCACTGCTCTAACTCACGTTTTTGGACAGCACTTTTACATCTTTCGCAGGTCTCGTTTATCACCTGTTCATCAGCTAAAACAGTCTTGCAAGATGGACAAAAATTAACAGAAGCATTTTTTCTATAAGCCAACCCAGCCTTAAACAAGGCAACAAAAATCCACTGTGTCCATCTGTAATAATCTATATCAGAAGTAGTCACTGTTCTTGTCCAGTCGTAAGCGTGTCCAAGGCTTTTGAGTTGTCTTTCGTAATTTTTGGTCGTTCTGGCAAGCATGTCTTTGGGATGTTCACCAATCTTCAAGGCAAAATTTTCTGAATGAATACCGAATGAATCATAACCAATGGGTTGAAAAACATTCTTTTTATTCATTCTCATAAACCTTCCATAAACATCACTTCCGGTGGAAGAAAAAGCATGCCCTGCATGCAGACCCTCGGCGGATGGATAAGGAAACATCCATAGATTATAAAAGCGATTTTGAAACTCAGTAATCTTAGGAGAATAAAGCTTATCCGCAAACCAGCGTTTCTGCCATTTCTCCTCAATATATTTAGGATTATATCCCTTGGACATGGGTCTATTTTATGTTAAAAAAAACTAAATGGCAAATATCCCGATTTTTTGGGCTATAACTCTGGTAATAATCCACAGCAATTAAAACTAAAGAGTGCTAAAGTATACTACAGGATACATTTTTCACCAAAAAGTTGTGAAAATTAAATATACTTAGAAATATCCCTTTATAGTTGTTAAAACAAATTTCAAAAAATTGCTTTATATAGTTACTTCCTATAGGGATTATATAACAGAATCATTCTAGATAATTTACGCATGCGGTAATTAATTACTAAATTCATGAAAAAAAATATTATCGGACCTTATAGTTAATAGAGTGTCTTTAACTTGTAATAGACATTATTTGTGTATTAACATGTCTTAATAGTCTTATGAAGATACCAACACAAAACTCAATAAATTCTACAAACGATATTGAAATTGAAACAAAAAAACCCAAAATTATTTTTGCAGCAGATTTATTTTTATCAATTGTTTTTATTTTTATTCTTGCCGGAATTATAAGTAGTGCAATTGTTTTTTACGCTTATATAACCCTAAACCAAATAGACACGCCAAAAGAAAGACGAATTAACTTGGAATCAAAACAGTTCTCTTCTCCCCCAGTTTTTACTCCAACCCCAATACCAACTCCTTTGACAATAGATATTTCCAGTTACAAAATTTCTATACTCAATGGTAGTACTTCAGCCGGCGCGGCCGCAAAAGTAAAAGAGTTACTAGAAACCAAGGGTTTTAATGTACCCCACATTGCCAATGCTACCAGAAAGGATTTAGAAAAGACTCTTATCAGAAGTAAAAATACTGTTCCCCAAGAAGTTCTTGAAAAAATCAAAATATTCCTTTCAAATTTATATACCCTCATAGAGGGTGAAACTTTAGATGATACTTACGAGTTCGATGTTGAGATTACAGTTGGTAATATCAAAATTCCCACCCCCACTCCCACTCTCAGTATCGGTCAATAAAAAATCTTAGCCCTATCATAATAACTAAAGATCTTTATCAGAAAAAAGACGTTTCACTTTTTTGACATCTTAAAAACACCAACTTCTTAATTAAGAGGAACTTTAGGTTTTTATTAAAATAATAAAGGTCTCAAATCTTTTTTAACAAAATTAATGCTTTTGTCACAAATGCCAACTCCAATAATCTGAACTTTTGGAAAAAGAAGTTTAATTTTCTGAAAGAAATTATTTTTATCAGTGTTTGATAATAACTGGCAGTAACAACTTCATATATTCTTTGGAAATTTTTCGAAAATTCAGCGTTGTGTGGACCTGTCGAGAATCGAACTCGAAACTCACCCATGCGAAGGGTACGGTATACCATTTACCTACAGGCCCAGACAATATAGTATAGCGCATTCAAAAAGAAAGAAAAATCATTCTGAGAATATACTTTTAACCCCATTCCCTTAAAGGTGGCTATAAGTGCCTAGAAAGCAGGCCTCATATTTCAAAGTAATACTTGCAAAGAGTATCCTTATGAGCTAATGTAAAAATATGCCTGCTCAAGGAGCTTACTTCCATATTTATAACCAAGGTGTTGAGAAAAGGATAATTTTTGACGCTGAAGAAGATTATGAAGTTTTTCTAGGTTATCTCAAAGAATACTTAACCACCCCTCCTCATCCTGAAAAAGCCAAAAAGACTTTTACAGTAAAAGGTCGTGTTTATAAAGGTGTTCCCCATTTACCTAAAAATTATTTTAAAGAAGTAGAACTTATAGCCTACAGCTTAATGCCTGACCACTTCCATTTGCTTATCCGCGAGGTCAGCCCCAACTCCCTACAAAATTTCATGAGGTCTTTGTGTACCAGATATTCAATGTATTTTAATAAAAAGTATGCTCGCACAGGATCTTTGTTTCAGGGTCCTTATAAGTCAATCAAAATTAGCAATACATCCTCCTTGCTTTACCTAACACATTACTTCCACCGAGAACACGGGCATTCGTCTTATGAGGAATTTTTGGGTACAAGAAAAAATTCATGGGTCAAACCAGAAGTCGTTCTTTCTCTTTTTGAAAGATTAAAAAATGATACTTTTAAAGAAACACGCAACTACAAAGATTTTATAGAAAAATATGAACTTAACCAAAAAGAAGAAAAACTGCTTGAGGAAGTTATTATTGAAAAAAAGCAGGAACACCCAATTAGTCCAACCTTCGCACCTGCCACTACAGAAATAACCCTTCCTTTAAATCGAAACAGACACTCAAAAAGCCGACAATTTTTGGCTTTATCTATTGGGGTTTTTATAATTCTTTTTTCTCTTGGTCTTAGAAACATTAAGGTTTCAGAAGCTCAAATCAAAAATTCCTTAATCTTTCTACCTTCACCCACACCTCAAGTTTCCGGAGCAGAAGATACAAACGAGGTTACAGCAATATTACTACCAACACCAGTTAAATCCCAAAAGCTGGTTGTAATTAAAATTGAAGATAAATCAGAGTATGTCAATCTCAGGGCAGCCCCCAGCACACGTTCCCAAAAGATAGGAGAAGCTCATGAGGGAGAAAGTTTTGAGTTGGTATCCAAAGAAAACGGGTGGTACCAAATTAAACTTAATGATGGCTCAGAGGCTTTTGTATCTGAGAGATACGCAACCGAGAAAGAAGAATGATACGAAAAACCATAACATATTCAACTTTTTTTATAGTGGCCATCTTAATTGTTTTGGCTTTTATAACCGCAAAAAATTATACTCAGCTTGCTCTTGCGGTGGTGGTCTACCCAATTTTAGTCTATTTTGCTTACCGCATTTTTATGCGCGGTGACAGCATTATGCCAGAAGTTTCCCTTCAACCACCCACTCTCGGAAAACCTTTTGAAGAAAAGGTAACACCAAAACCCCCAAAAGAAAATGTCCAGGTTATCGATGTTGATAAAAGAACATTCTTAAAATTCGTTGGAGCAGCTGGAATTTCTTTCTTTCTTTTTTCACTTTTGGGAAGGAGAGTTGAAGAACTTCTCTGGGGTAGAAACCTAGGGTCTTCTTTTCCAGGATTTGGAAATAATCTGGATAGCCAAATAAATGCAAACGAACGTCAATCAGACGAATACCAAATATCAGAAATTGACGAGGAGGGTATCTTTACTTTTTATGGCTTTACCAAAAGAGGAGGAGCATGGTTTATTATGAAGGAGGACCCAGAAACCGGAACATTTCGTTATGCAAAAGGAGACCAAGACTTTCTAACTAATTGGGAAAACAGGCTCAACCTCAAATACGATTATTATCACAATTTGTTCTAAAAAGACTTCAAAATTCTAATCAATAAAATTGTCAAAAATAGCAAAAGACCGACAGTCACCAAGCGAAAGTAAATTGAGGAGGTAAAATCAGTTTCAAGCGGAGATATTACCGCAACCAACCAATCTTGCTTGCCCAAATGTAAAGGAGAAAAAGCAACTAATTTATCTTTTGTCTGCAAGTTACCCCCCTCTTTAGCAGCCAGGGCCTTGGTAATACCCTCTTTGATAGTATTATCTTCCAAAAAATCAAAAATTCTTGATTTTATTGGAATTTTATCGCTGCTATCGTAAAGTACACTACCATCTTGGTCAATAAGATAAACTTGAGTTTCGTCTGATACCTTCATTAAACCCAGATAACGCTTTGTCAACGGCACCAGCAAAACAGAAGATGCAGCTACACCAGTGAAAATACCATCTTTATGGACGGGCGAGGCAACAACAACTACCATTTTTCCTTTACTCGCCCCTAATCTGCCCACTATTGGCTGGCTTACAAAATATTCTCCCTCATTACCCTCGGACTTTGCCCAGAGAAAATAATCTCTATCAACCAAAGACGTCCCAACTTCTGGGGTTCCTAAAACATTGGCATTAAAACGAACAACCCCACTTTTGTCTGTAAGAACAATTCCACCAACCAAACCACTATCGCTCCACTGACTAACAAATGATTCCATATCTTTTTGTGTCATATTATCCATTCTCTTAAGACTTTGAAGTTTTGCAAAGGTTGCCACAGAATTTCCAAAATCCTCAAAAAAGGATTTGATATTGGCTGCCTGAGCTCTGGAAAGCGTCCTTTGCCTTTTCTGAAGCTCAGAAGAAATTGATGTCTGGTCCTTCCAATTCAAAATAATATAAAAAGCTGCTCCAAAACCAATCAAAAAAAGAAGTCCGACTCGCTTGATCATATACTTTATCTTATAATCATCCAAAATGGCAGTCAATTTGACAGTAATAATTCCAAACCGCAACTCACCTTTTTGTTCAAAAACAATACAAGATATCTTAGAAAAAGCCGCGGGAAGTATCGAAATAATAGTTCATGTTGATGAAAACTGGCCTGAACCGCTGATAAAGGACAAGCGTGTGATCTATATCCATCCGGGCACCCCACGAGGAATGAGGGCAGGTATAAATGCGGGACTAGCCTTGGCGCAAGGAAAATATATAATGAAAACCGATGACCATTGTATGTTTGCAGAAGGATTTGACAAGGTTTTATCCGAGAATTGTGCCGAAGACTGGCTTGTTATCCCCCGCAGGTATTCACTAGACGGACAAAACTGGAAAAGAGATTTGTCCCGACCTGTGCGTGATTATCACTACTTATGCTTTCCCAAGCGCGGTAAACCTCACGATTGGGGCATGCACGGGGTTGAATGGCCAGAAAGATCAAGAGAAAGAAAGGATCCAAAGTATGATATTGATGACACAATGAGCTTTCAGGGAAGCTGTTGGTTTGCAAACCGAAAGTATTTCATGAAGCATGTGGGATTTCTGGATGACAGGCGCGAAACCTACTCAACCTTCGCTCAAGAACCACAGGAGATAGGCCTTAAGTATTGGCTGGTAGCAGGAGGCGAAGTCAAGGTTAACAAAAAAACATGGTACGCCCACTTGCACAAGGGCAGGCGCTATGGAAGAATGTACAAACCTGACCCCAATACCGTGGCGAGTCACAACTGGTCGGCAAAACACTGGATGAACGGGGAAGAACCCGGAATGATACATCCAGTTTCATGGCTTGTCGAAAAATTCTGGCCTGTTCCCACCTGGCCGGAGGACAAAAGTAAGTGGGTGTCACCCATATAATTATAATAATAAAAAAAATATGGTTACTTTTGATACTTTGCTTTGCAAACTAGCCTATAAATACGGAAGTGATAAATGCCCGCAGATAGGTCATCAATATACCCAGTTTTACTATGAATTGTTTAAAAACAAAAGACAAAAAGTTAAAAAGGTTCTTGAGATTGGAGTTGGCTGGGGAGCAAGTCTTTTTATGTGGCGTGATTTTTTCCCCAAGGCCACAATTTACGGGGCGGATATAAATAAAGAGTACTTATTCCAGACCAAAAGAATAAAAACATACTTTTGTGACCAGAGTAAAAAGAGTCATTTGCTAAATTTGATTAAAAAGGTTGGCCGTGATATTGATTTATTTGTCGACGACGGCTCCCACAGCCCAAACGATCAGGTTTTTACTTGTCTGACTTTAATGCCCGCCTTGAATAAAAAAGTGATATATGTGATTGAAGATGTCGCTGATAAAAAAATTGCTGAAAATTTAAGGATGTATAATTGTGAATTCAAAAGAAGAAGCAAAATGCTTTGTCACGACGACAGACTCTTGTTAGTTCGTCATAAAGTCTAAAAATGGCAAAAGTATCTGTTTTAATACCATCTCGAGATGAGAAATTTTTAGCAAATACCATTGAGGATATGGTTAAGAAGGCTTCTGGAGAAGTAGAAGTTATTGCCATATTGGACGGGCCAACTTCCTACCCTGTCATTCCTGAATATTCCAATGTCAAAATCATCAATCTTCCCTCCCCCCAAGGGATGCGACACGGCATAAATCTAGCGGCGACTCTGGCAAAAGGCAAGTATTTAATGAAAATTGATGCTCACTGCGTTATCACCCATGGTTATGATGAAATACTGCAGTCAGAATGTGAGGATAATTGGGTGGTTGTGGCAAGAAGAAACGAATTGAGCCCTGAATGGAAAATAACCGACACGACTCCTGTTGACTATTTTTATATGAGTTGTCCCTGGACCTCCCCACAAGGCTACATGCGCATGTGCCGCTGGATAACAAGAGATAAACAAAGAAGCGAAATTATGCTAGATGAAACAATGACTTTCTCAGGAAGTATGTGGTTTATGTCAAGAGAGCATTTCTTCAAAAGAATTAAAATGATGGATGAGGACAGGTTCGGACAGTGGTCAGGAGAACCAGAGGAGCTGGCTTGTAAAACCTGGTTGGGTGGAGGGAAAGTGATGATTAACAAAAAGGTAACCTTTGCCCACATGAGAAAAACCAATATCGGAAGACCTTATCATATTTCCTGGAACGACGCATTAAAAGGCTTAAGAGAGAGTGCAAGATACTGGTCTTCTGATGAATGGCCGGATAGAATCCATAACTTTGAATGGCTAATTGATCATTTTTGGCCACTGCCTTCCAAGGCTCAACACTGCAACGGTGAAAGGTATTTTTGGGAAGAGGACTGGAAAGAAAAATATTATAAACCTAAAAAAAGAAGTGTTAAACAGAGGATAAGATTTTTCTTAGACACTGATTTTCCAATTGCCAAAGATTCACTAGATTACCTGTATCCCCTAGGGGCTATCCGGGACAACAGCCGAAGACAGAAGTTTAATGACAAACTTAAAAAATATCCGGGAAGCGTTTTGGATTTAGGTTGCGCCGGAGGAGGTTTTGTCAAGGATTGCATCGATGAAGGCAGAATCGCTGTTGGTTTGGAGGGAACAGATTTTAATAAAAAAAGTAAAAGATTCGAATGGGCAACTATTCCAGAGTACTTATTTACCTGTGATATCTCCAAACCTTTTGTCCTACACCTGGGAGATGGAAAACCCTTCCAATTTGATATTGTTACAGCCTGGGAATTTTTTGAACATATTGAAAAAAAGGACCTCCCACAAGTTTTTACCAATATCAAAAAACACTTGGTTAATGGAGGTTTGGTATTTTGCAGTATTGCCAATAATCACTACCCACACGATGAGCATAAAGAAATTGATTTACACAGAACAATTGAGGATAAAGATTGGTGGCGCAAACAATTTGAGGTAAACGGATTTATCGAGGAACCCGAGATTGCCGGACATTTTGCCGGCAGGTGGCTAAGAGATGGCCGCGCAAGCAACAAATTTGTATTCAGAAAAAATGGCTAAGGTATCAATTATAATTCCTTCCAGAAATGAGACTTACAGAATAAATTCTGGTGAAACGGTTCTTCAAAAAATGGTTAGCGATATTTATGAGAAGTGCAGCGGCGATTTTGAGGTGTTGATTGCTTTTGATGGCCCTCCATATCAAAAACTACCATCCAAGCCCAGCCTTAGGACATTCAATCTCCCCCAACCAACTGGCCTTAAGCACTGTTTGAATCTTTTGGCCAATAAAGCTAAGGGTAAATACCTTTTAAAGCTTGATTCACACTGCATGGTAAGCGAGGGAATTGATGAGATTCTTTCGGCGGATATGGAAGATAATTGGATAGTGACTCCCCGCTTTTATGTCCTTGATGCCGAAAACTGGAAGTGGCAAGATGAGCGGTTTTACGACTATTTTTATCTACCCTGCCCCTTCACTGATAAAAAGATGTTTAGATTTCAGGCTGGTGGACACTGGAAAGAAAGAACCAAACAAAGACTACATTTTGCAATTGATGAGAATATGAAACTTCATGGTTCCTCCTTTTTTGTTTCCAAAAAGTTTTTTGTCAAAACTTTAGGCGGAATAAGAGAGGGATGGATTGACCCAAGTAGTGGAGAGGATATTGAACTTAGCTTAAAAACTTGGCTTGGTCCTTGGGGAGGGAGGCTTATGGTCAATAAAAAATGCTGGTACGCCCACATGCACAAAGGAGGCCAGAGGCCTCGGGGCTGGAGCGTGTCTGGAAACCAAATAAAAAAAACCTATCTTGCTATAGCCAATTACTGGATGAAAGACAGCTGGAAAAAAGCTATACACCCTTTAAGCTGGCTTATTGAAAAATTCTGGCCTGTGCCAACTTGGCCAGAGAATTTCCGGGAACTCTGGGAAAAATGGAAAAAGGAAAGCAAATGAATACCACCCTAGAGAGTATCTGTAATAAATTTGCAATAGACCTTAATCAACCTTCTCCAATAGTGATCAGTTTTAGTCGTTGGAGTATGCCAAGTTTACTTGAGGAACTAAACCTTAACATTGGAGCAGAAATAGGCACAGAACACGGAAGTTATGCAGAAAAATTGTGTCAGGCAAACCCTAAAATTAAACTTTATTGCATTGACCCTTGGAGTGCACTTCCCTACTATGAAGGTTACAAAGAACAACAAGAAGTTAACTCATTTTATGAGACTGCAAAAAGAAAACTTGCCCCTTTTAATTGCGAAATTCTTAAAATGACAAGTATGGAAGCTGTCAAGCGTTTCAAAGCAAACAGTTTGGATTTTGTTTTTATTGATGGTAATCACCACTTTGAGTTTGTGGTCAATGATATTATTTACTGGTCTAGAATTGTGAGACCGGGTGGAATAGTATATGGACACGATTACAGCGACCAGTTTCATGTACGGGAAGCTGTCAATGCTTACATGGCCGCCCACAAAATTAAACCATGGTTTATACTTCACAAAAAAGGACTTATAGACAGCTGGATGTATATTAGACAAGAAGAAGATGTTATTTTCTATTCATAGTCAGAACTATGGAATTCAAAAAGGTAGTACAAAAAAGATACTCAACAAGGCAGTACAGGTCCGGAGAAGTTAGCGATAAAACTATTAAAGAAATAATTGAAATTGCCAAGTTGGCACCATCTGCCGGAAATTTACAATCCTATAAAGTTTTTATCACAAGACAAAAATTAACTTATATCGATGCTCCGGTGAATTTGGTTATTTGTGCCGATTTAGAAAAGTCCGCAAGTCGCTATGGTGAGCGGGGAAGAGCTTTGTATGCAATTCAGGACGCGACCATTTTTGCAGCTTATCTGCAACTGGCTGCGGTTGATCTTGGACTGGCCTCATGTTGGGTGGGGGCATTTAGAGAAAACAAAATCAGGCAACTAATTAATATTCCGGAAAAACTAAAACCAATTGTCATAATCACTCTGGGCTATCCTCTTGGAGAAAAGACGACAAGAAAAAGGAGAAGTTTTGAAGAAATTATTTACCGTAAGTAGAATATGCCAGGTTGCGACTTGAGTATCCTTATCCCTGCTCGCAATGAGGTTTTTCTTCAAAAGACCGTTGCCGATCTTTTAAACAAGGCCAAAGGTAATATTGAGATAATTGTAGTCCTTGATGGCTACTGGCCCAATCCCCCTTTGAAAGATGACCTAAGGCTAAGAATTATTCATCGCGGGAAAGCCTTTGGAATGAGGGCAGCTATTAATGCTGCCGCCGCAGTTGCAAAAGGAAAATACCTTTTAAAAACAGATGCGCACTGTATGTTTGGAGAGGGTTTTGACAGGATTCTCGCCCAAGAGTGTCAAAAAAATTGGGTGGTGGTACCAAGAAGATATGCTTTGGACCCTGAAAGATGGGAAGTAATTGAGAATCCCAAGTATCCAATTGATTATATGTACCTTTCCAGGGATTTGCATGGTGAGGTCTGGAACCAAAAAAACAAAGATGAAAACTTAAAAGAAAGACTTATTGATGAAACCATGAGCAATCAAGGAAGTGTCTGGTTTATGGCGCGGGATTATTTTTACGAGTTGGAACTTATGGATGAGGAAACTTATGGAACATTCTGGAATGAGTTCCAGGAGATTGGGCTTAAGTGCTGGCTATCCGGAGGCAAAGTAATAGTTAATAAAAAGACCTGGTACGCCCACTGGCACAAAACAAGTGATTACGGACGGGGTTACAGCCTTTCGAGTAACGAACGCACAAAAGCGCTTGCCGCGGTTGAAAAGTGGAAAAGCAAAGGTTGGCATAAACAAACCCTTCCCCTTTCCTGGCTTATCAAGCATTTTTGGCCAGTGCCGACATGGACAGAAAAACTTGTCAAAGAACTTAAAAAAATATAAATTCAAAAGTCAAAATTTAGAATGCAAAATTACAATTCAAAATTTAAAAGTGATATAAAATTAAGATGCTACAAATTTAGTCTTGCAATTATCGGATTTATCGAAACTTTACCAAACAAGCGGGCATGCTGGATAATAGCAGATCAGCTGTTAAGATCTGCAATGTCGATTGGTGCCAATCTGATTGAAGGAAGCGCCGCAAGTTCGAGACTTGAGTATAAAAAGTTTTATGAGATTTCTCTCAAAAGTGCCAACGAGACTAAGTACTGGTTAAGCTTACTGCGCGATTCCGGTTTCGCCAATCAAGTGAGGGCAGAAGAGCTAATTAAAGAAGTAACAGAGTTGGCCAATATGTTAGCAGCAGGAGTTATAAAGTTAAAAAGAAAAAACTTTTGACTTTTGCCTTTTGAATTTTGAATTATGTCCAAAGATTTATCTATTCTAATCCCTGCCAGAAATGAAATTTTTTTAGCAAAGACAATTGAGGATATCCTGCAAAACATTGAGGGAGATACAGAAGTAATTGCCGTGATGGATGGCTACTGGGCAGACCCTCCCATTCCCCAACATGAACGGGTGACTATAATCCACCTTCCCGAAAGTATTGGACAGCGGGCAGCAACAAACTTGGCTTGCAAACTTTCTAAGGCAAAGTATGTGATGAAGTGCGATGCACACTGCGCTTTTGACAAGGGATTTGATGTAAAGATGATGAAGGAAATGCATGATGATTGGACAATGGTACCTTTAATGCGCAATTTGCATGCTTTTGACTGGGTTTGTCCTGAAGGACACAGAAGATACCAAGGACCAAGCGGACCTTGCCATGTATGCGGCAAGGAAACTACCAGAGATATTGTCTGGATTGCCAAGGAGAGTCCAAAAAATTTTTCTTACTGTTTTGATTCCACCCCCCATTTTCAATATTTTGGTGAGTTTTCCAAAAGGCCCGAAGGTCAAGGAGAGATAACCCCCACAATGAGCCTGCAGGGCTCATGCTGGATGCTCACCCGGGAAAAATACTGGGAGCTTGAGGTTTGTGATGAGCGTTTTGGCAGCTGGGGCAGCCAAGGAATTGAGGTTGCCTGTAAAACTTGGCTATCAGGCGGAGCTGTTATGGCAAACAAAAAAACATGGTACGCCCACATGTTTCGCACTCAAGGAGGAGATTTTAGTTTTCCTTATCCAATCTCTGCGGCAGACCAGAAAAAAGCTCAAGATTATGCAAGAAACTTATTTTTTAACAACAATTGGCCCAAACAGGTACGCCCTCTTTCGTGGCTGGTGGAAAAATTCTGGCCGGTCAAAGGCTGGACAGAGGAAGATTTAAGAAAACTCAAAGCCAATACTTTTAAATTCTCTCTTAGCGGAAAGGACACAAAAGCGGCTGAAAGCGAGCCAACTGAGGAAATGGAAAGTCACGGAGTTATTTATAGTTATGAGGAGCCAAGCAAAGGCATAATTTACTATACGGACAACGAGATAGATGAGGCCATAAAAAGGCCGGTAATTAAACAACTTGTTAAAATTGCCAAAGACAAAAACCTCTCAATTGTTACATCGGCTTTGCGAAGAAGACTTGATTTTGGTGATAAAAATATTTACTTTCCTACTGTAAAAAGGGGGTATCTTGCAATGTTTAAGCAGATTGTGGCCGCCCTTGAGCACAGCAGCGCTGATGTGATATTTTTCTGTGAACACGATGTCCTCTATCACCCCAGCCATTTTGACTTCACTCCAACTGACAGAAACACTTTCTATTACAACCAAAATGTCTGGTTTTTAAGGCTCGCAGATGGGCACGCCCTTCACTATGACGTCAACCAGCTTTCAGGGCTTTGCGGATTTAAGGAAGAGCTTTTAACCCATTTTCGGGAGAGATTACAAAGGATTGAGAAAGAGGGCTTCAGCAGAAAAATGGGCTTTGAGCCAATGACTCATGGCAGAATTAAATGGAACAATGTATATAAATTGGGAACGTGGAAGTCCCAATATCCCAATATTGATATCCGCCATGGGGACAATGTTACCGGCCAGCGCTGGAAAAAAGAACAGTTTAGAAATAAAAAACTACTTATCAATTGGCAGGAAACAGATGATGAAATCCCCGGCTGGGGAAAGACAAAAGAGCTTATTAAAATTTTTTCAAATTCTTGTTAATATACTAAAAGTGAGTAGGTGCGGTCGATTTCTTATCTAAACAGGTATTGCAAAGCCCCTCTCCTGTGTTAATATAAAATTAACATACACAAATGAAAAAGGGAATTTTATTTTATACAAATCACAGATACAATTTCAGAATCTCAAGCCAAGTTCAGAAACATCTAAGCAAAATAAGTAAGTATCTTGAAATTCCCATAGTTAGCGTCTCAATTAAAAAATTAGCCTTTGGAGACAAGAATATTCACTTCCCCCACTACAAGGCAAATGACGAGTTTCTATACAAACAAATTCTGGGAGGCTTGGAAAACAGCCGTGCTGATATAATTTACCTTTGCAGTCCTGATATTTTCTATACTCCCTCTCATTTTGCCTTTACGCCTTCCGACGAAAATACCTTTTATTTCAACACTAATATCACAAATACTCCAAGCAAGAATATCTCCACACTTTGCGGTTATCGTAACCTTTTAATGGAGTATTTTGGGAAACTTGCAGAAAACCCTGTTAAAAATCCAAAAACTCCTTTTTTTAAAACAAAATACTTCAAATCCTACGAACCGCTTACCAAGCTGGGATAGAGGCTAGCTGAAGATGCTTTTGCCAAGCTCTCTGGCTTCCTTAAGGAAATAGTCCTGCCACTTTTTGGATTCAATAGGTTTTATAAACCTGGGGTAATCCTTTAGCTTTTTAACCAACATAAGCTGTGAACCAAGTTTTAGGGGGTCGATATGCCAGTCAAATTTTAATTTTGCTTTCTTAATAAGATGGGAAAATTCAAGGGAATACCTCTTGTGAATCATGTAGAGGTCGGTAAAATCCCGACAGCGTGGGTTTTGGTAAATCGTAAAAAGCTTGTTGACAGCTATATCGATCAAACTGTCAACAAGTATAATCTCCTTTTTCGGGCTTTCAATCTGAGGGAATGGGAAATAAGTAAATTCTATTTTTAACTCTTCACCCTTGTATCGCAAAAAAAATAGATTCCTGTTAAAACTGGTATTAAATTCGAGTTTTTTATAACCAAGAGTCTCTTTTTGAGACTTAAAAAATGTTAAAATGGCTTGGATGTCAACTTCTTTTTGCGAAAAAAAATCAAGATCTTCAGAATACCGATATGGAATGTAATAAGAAACTAATGCGGTACCACCAGTCAGATAAAAGTTGCTAGACAGTTTGCTTTGACCAAAAGTGTTAAGAAATTTTTTCTGCCTCTCACTTAATAGTTTAGGTGTCATTTCCCGAAAAGCAGGTATTTCAAATAGTTTTTTTTCTGCTCGTCAATTTTTAGCACCTTCCAATTAGAAAGAAGATCTTTTTTAGAAAGTTTTTCTTTCCCTAGACCAAAATTGATAAGATTTTCAAGCTTCCAAACTAAATAGTCTCGTGGATTTTTCTTCAGTTGTCTCGTATCTACAGACCAATTGTACATAATACAATATTATAACATTCTACATTAATCAAGACGAACGCTTAACCTCTGAAGAGAAATATTAAAAAATCCGATTCAATAAGGATAATAAAAGAGAAATTTTGGATGCCCATATAACAAAATTGATTTGATTGTTTCAAAAGCTTGCCGAAAATCCAGTTAAAAACCCAAGGACTCCTTTTTTCAGAACAAAATATTTCAAATCCTACGAACCGCTTATCAAGCTGGGATAGTGTCAGACAAAAAAATTGTTCTTACAAATAGCCGATATTCGTTTTGACTAAATTTAAAAAATCACGGCTAAAATTTTCAACAAAATCGATATCCTTAAAAAAGGACTTTAAGTCGTTATAAAGATCTTGAGGTTTAATTCTCTCTGCCTTTTCTAAAATTAATTTTTTCAGAATGGTTTTATTGTTAACACCCAACAAACCATTAACCCTGTCCAAATTCAGCTGCAGGCCAACCTTTTTGGCTTCTCCAAGCATCCAAACCAAGTCAAAAGCATCTCTACCCTTAAACGGCTCTGTCTGTTTGCCCCCTTTTTTAAAATCTCTGGTCAAAAAAGCGACCACCTTGTTGGCAAAAAGCGTTGGCAGATCATAGGTTTTAACCAAAAACGAAAAATCATAAGCCGAGAAAAGCTGGCTTTGAGTCTTAAAGTGTTTATCCTTGTTGAAGGCTAAGTCCAAGCGTAAGAATAAAATGTCACTGTCGCTTTCAGTGGCAAAACCAATCTCTTTTAAAACCGGAAATTTTAAAAAAAGCGTCTGATTTTTATATTTTAGATCAAGATTTTTATATTGCAGATCCTTGGCAAAATATTGCCCCAGGTCCTTTTGAAGTTTATCAAAGTCAAAGTCGCTGCCGTCAATGTCAAAATCCAGATCCTCTGATATCCGCGGAAGACCGTAGAACTTTCTTAAACAGGTCCCGCCGGTAAAAATAAGGCTTTTATAGGAAGATGTATAAATAAAATTTAAAACAAAGACCTGAAGTTCTTCTTTGAGCAGGTTTCTGACAAAATCTTTATTGGTAAAATTCCCGCTTTTGGCAAGCACAGCTTTTAGATTTTGGGTTACCATTTTAATTTCTCCAATACCCTTTTGAGCTTAGACGAAGCCGATTTCAAGACAATTTCTTTAAACTCTATTTTATCGGACTTGCCTAATTGATCCCAGTTTATTCTTAAATCTTCAAGTCTCTGTGTTTTTCCAAAATATAAAAAATCAAATAGCGCCTTGGCGGCAGTTGCAAATTTAATTCTTTTACCTTCAAAATCTTTCACTTCAAAATTGTCAAATAAACACTCTTTTATGTTTTTATATATAAAAGTTCCCAATTTATTTTTGTAGACCCTGCCGGATTTAGTGGTAATTGAGGTAATGGCATAGACCCCTTCAGGAATGAGGCCATATTTTGCCAGTGCATATTCCAAAGAAATGTATGAAGGGTAGCGAATAATATTAGCCAGATATTCAAGGTAACTCTCTTTAAGGGCGGGGTTTTTAGCAAAACCCAAAAGGTACAAGCGGCTGACATAAAGGCCTTTTTTCAAAGCAATAATCTCACCTTTTTTTAAAAGCTTTTTAACCCAGTAATTTAGATTCTCGCCTTCCTTACCCAATATCTCGCCCAAAGTGAACTTGTTAAAATAAGGTAATTGTTCCATAATTAGTAAAGAATTTTACTAATTCTAGAATAGATTAAGGCAGGTGTCAAGTCTATCGCTAACTAAAAATACTTTTGCCGAGCTTTCTAGCTTTCTTAAAGACGTCTCTCACTTAGAAGTTTGGGTGTCATTTCCCGAAAAGCAGGTATTTCAAATAGTTTTTTTCTGCTTGTCAATTTTTAGAAAGTTTTTCTTTCACTAGACCAAAATTGATAAGATTTTTAAGCTTCCAAACTAAATAGTCTCGTGGATTTTTCTTCAGTTGTCTCGTATCTACAGACCAATTGTACATAATACAATATTTACATTAATCAAAACGAGCGCTTAATCTCTGAAAGGAGATGTTAAAAAAATCCGAGTCAATAAGGATAATAAAAAAGAATTCTTGTGACAATTCAATTTAACTTGGAGGTCAACTCAAACTTCACTGATCAAATGTATAATAGTTGTATAGTGAAAAAAATAAAGAAAACAATCTTCACTCTTAATGCAGGTAACTATGCCCCGGATATTACAGAGATGACCTATCCTCTAATCAAGCGTTTTGCCGATAAAATAAACGCTAATTTCTTTATTATTGATAAAAGAAAATTTCCAAGCTTTCCCCCTTCTTACGAAAAGTTTCAAATCTATGAACTAACAAAGAAAATGAAGAATGACTGGAATATTTACATTGATAGCGAGGTCCTGGTCCACCCAGATATGTTTGACCCAACAAATCATCTTCATAAGGACACTATAATGCACCATGAGATTGAAATGGCTTCAATTAGGTGGGCTTATGATGAATATTTTTTAAGAGATGGAAGGAATATCGGCAGTTGCAGTTGGTTCACTGTTTCATCTGATTGGTGTACGGACTTGTGGACTCCCCTTGATATTCCATTAGAAAAAGCTACAAAAAACATTCATCCTATTCAAGATGAGTTAAACACATCAGTTACTCCTGACGAGTTAATAGATAACTATACCCTATCCAGAAACATTGCTCGATTCGGATTAAAGATTAAAACCTTCAAAGACTTACTAATAGAACTTGGAAACCCTGGTAATTTTTTGTGGCACCCCTCTACAAAAATAACCTATGAAAAAATAGTAGCAACAAGAATAACTCTTGCCAACTGGGGAGTATCTGACTATAAAGGTAACAAAATACCCGGCTGGATGAGTTACAATGAACTGGTCTGGCTATATCTGGTTGCCAGAAAGATGAATTCAATCGTTGAAGTAGGCTCCTGGAAAGGAAGAAGCTCTCACGCTTTGGCAAGTGGTTGCCGAGGTAAAGTCTATCTGGTTGATGATTTCTCGCAAGACCCGCAAATACATCCTAATGTGGAACAGGAGTTAAGAGCAAATATGTCTCAATTTAAAAATGTGGAAATTGTAAAGATGAAAAGCGTTGAGGCCGCTTCGCTTTTCCCCGATAATTCAATTGATATGGTCTTTATTGACGCGGCTCATGACAGACAGTCTGTCTATAACGACATACAAGCTTGGTATCCTAAATGCAGAAAACTTCTCTGTGGACACGACTATGAAAGAAAAAGCGTCAAACTGGGAATACAGGATACCAACTTTGTTCCTAGACAGGAAGGTGAAAATATTTGGGTGATTGATAAAACTAGACCCAATGTTGAAAGATATTAAAATAGTAAAATTGGATGAAAAAAATTAAAAAAACTCTTTTTACTCTTTGTGTTGATAATTATGCTCCTGAAATAACAAGGCTTACTTTTCCTTTACTTAAACATCTAGCCGAGAAAACTGGTTATGACTTTTATGTGATTGATAGACGAAAGTGGCCTGATATGCCACCTGTTTATGAGAAACTTCAAATCTATTATTTAGGCAGGGAAATGAAAAATGACTGGAACTGGTATTTGGATGCAGATACTTTGGTTCACCCTGAT
>CAZDKH010000010.1:0-116992 GCA_964506225.1 uncultured Gammaproteobacteria bacterium | reverse complement strand
GATTAAGACTTGGTAGAGACTTAGGAGCAGACAATCAAAACACACCTTCTGAAGTTTTTGAATTTGCTCCTGAGCTTATTGCCCTTTATCCTCCCTCCCTTACCAAACAAAAAACCCTATGGAAGGAGGTATTGCCGTAATCACTCTTAAAAATGATAAATGATATTGATCATCGAAACGCGTCCGCTATAAGCGCCCTATTTTTTTCCTCTTGTTTTTTAATCTAAATACTTTTTAGAATTAAAACTCATGGGCTTTGACTTAAAGGAGTTCATTACAACGGTAGGGTATCTGGGAATTTGTTCTATTGTTTTTGCTGAGTCAGGACTTTTTTTTGGCTTTTTTCTTCCGGGAGACAGTCTTTTGGTAACTGCCGGTCTTCTGGCTAGCCAGGGGTTTTTTAATATTTATATTTTGCTAATTTTTCTTCCTTTGTGTGCTATTGCTGGTGATTCGGTTGGATACTGGTTTGGCAATAAAGTTGGTCCAAAAATTTTTCAAAAAGAGAAATCTCTTTTGTTCGATAAAAGACACCTTGAGAGGGCCCATTCTTTCTATCAAAAACACGGCGGTAAAACCATAATTCTTGCCCGCTTTATACCTATTATTCGCACTTTTGCACCAATTGTTGCAGGGGTCGGGAAAATGTACTATCCTCGCTTTTTAGCATTCAATATCTTTGGCGGAATTTTTTGGTCAGATAGTATGCTTCTTCTTGGTTATTTTTTGGGTAATGTAATAGGAGATGTTGATAAATATCTCCTGCCGATAATTGCCTTGGTAATATTTATTTCCATCTTACCTCCTGTAATTGAACACCTAAAAAACAACAAAGGAAAGCTTTTTGCCCGTTTTATGGATATTATCCAAAAATATCTTTGAAAGATAAATTATTTTCTATAAGTTTCTAATTCTGCCAATAGATTTCTGCCTGTCATTGAAGAGGGTATTTCGATTTTAAGAAGTGAAAGAATAGTTGGAGCAACATCTGCTAAAATACCAGTAGAGAGCATATCATGCTTCCCTAGATATTTTTTAGAAACAACAATAAAAGGCACCGGGTTTTTGCTGTGTTCAGTGTCAATGGCACCGCTTTCGGGATTAATCATTTCCTCTGCATTTCCATGGTCTGCAGTTATAAATAAAACTCCATCGTAAGCCAAAACAAAGTTGACAATTTTTCCGATGCACTCATCAACTACTTCGCAAGCCTTAACGGTCGGACCAATGTTTCCAGTGTGCCCTACCATGTCTGGATTGGCGTAGTTTATCAGAATAAAGGAGTATTTCTTTTCCTGCAATTTTTGTAAGAGTTTTTCAGTCTGCTCTCTGGCAGACATTTCCGGCTTCTGATCGTAGGTTGGTACATTTGGGGAAGGAGTAATAAGTCTGTCTTCTCCCGGAAAAATTTCCTCGTTTTGACCATTAAAATAATATGTTACAAAACGCTCTTTCTCGCTTTCCGCCATTCTCAACTGTAACAATTTATTTATGGAGATGACCTTTCCAAGCGGCATATCAACCTTTTCAGGAGGAAAGGCGGGTTTTGCGCCTGATGCCACCAAACCAGAGGAATACTGGGTCATCATCACAAAAAAAAGGTTTGTTAAGGCTTTGCCGCGATTAAAAAGTTTTTGATAGCTGGCCACCTTTTGGGAGAGATGGGTTTTCTCGTAACGCTCTAAAAAAGGATCAAATTCAAGAGCAACGTTTCCTTCTCTAAAATCAGATACTACAAAAGCAGATGTCAGTTGTCTGGGTCTGTCAATACGAAAATTAAAAAAAATCACAGCGTCATTGTCTGATATGGTTGCTAATGGAAATCCCTTCTCATCAACAAGAAGAGTTGGTTCTATAAACTCGTCGGTAATACCTTGATTATAGGAGTTTTCCAATGCCTCATAGGGAGAGCGCTCATACTTACCCTCCCCCCTAGTTAGAGCAAAATAAGCCCTTTGCGTCCTGTCCCATCTCCGGTCTCTGTCCATTGCCCAATACCTACCCATTAGTGAGGCTATCTTACCAACACCTTCCTTTTTTATAACTTCTTCTACTTTCTCTATATAAGTTTTTGCCGAAGTTGGAGGTGAATCCCTTCCATCAGTAAAAAGATGTAAAAAAACCCGCTTTATATTTTTTTTCTTGGCTAGTTGAATTAAAGCAAAAAGGTGCTCTATGTTTGAGTGTACGCCACCTGCTCCCACAAGACCCATTAAATGAAGATTGGAATTATTTGAGAGGGTATGATTTAGGGCCGCGTTTAAAATTTCGTTATCAAAAAAACTCCCATCTGCTATGGCCATATTGATTCGGGCTAAGTCCTGATATACGATTCTTCCTGCCCCAAGATTAATGTGACCAGTTTCTGTATTTCCATCCTCACCTCTGGGAAGACCAACTGCCTCACCAGAAGCTGCCAGTTGAGTATGCGGACAAGATACCCAAAGTCGATTAATATTTACTGTATTGGCTAAGCTAATTGCGTTTCCAGGACCCGCTGGAGCAATACCCCAGCCGTCTAAAACTGCCAAGACTATGAAATTAGCGGAGTCTTTCTTAAAATTCATTTCTTTAAGTAAATTAACTCCTGCTCAATAGAAGAAAGACGATTATATTTGGCTACTCTTTCACCTCTGGCTGGTGCTCCAAACTTTACAAAATCAGCTCCCACGCCGACTGCGAAATCTGCGATAAACCAGTCATTTGTTTCTCCTGATCTATGAGAGACAATAATTTTCATATTTGCTGCTTGAGCTGTTTTAATTACTTCTAAAGTTTCCAAAATTGTCCCGCTCTGGTTGGGCTTAACTAAAATGCCATTACATGCTTTCTCGACTATCGCTTTTTGAAGTCTTTTGGGATTGGTAACCAAAAGGTCATCCCCAACAATAATCAGCTGATCTCCTAAAACCGCAAAAAGCTTTTCCCATCCCACCCACGCATCCTCATGTAGAGGGTCTTCCAAAATTGACATATGGTATTCTTCATTCAGAGCTTTATAGTAATCAATCATTCCGTCCTCATTTAAAGGAGCTGATTTATCTCGAATTGAATAAGTACCGTCTTTGTAAAAAGTAGTAGCCGCAACATCCAAGCCTAAAAAGACATCTCTGCCCATCGTCAAACCAACATTTCTAATGGTTGAAAGTAAAGTTTCCAAGGCATCCGCATTTGTAAAAAGATTTGGGGCATAACCTCCCTCATCTCCCACAGAGTGAATGGCTCCTTGACGCTTCAACGTCTCACCTAAACTCAAATAAACCTCCACACCCATTCTTAATCCCTCGCTGAAAGTCTTAGAGGTAGTAGGAATAACGAAAAATTCCTGAAAATCCAAGTTCCCCGCTCCGTGCAAACCACCGTTTATCATATTAAAAATTGGTGTGGGAACGTGTAATTTTACATTGATTCCCATGGCGGTTGCCAAATTTTGCACCCAAGAGTAAAGGGGCATATTATTTGCACTTGCAGCCGCTTTTAAAACAACCGTTGAAACCACCAAAAGACTATTGGCACCTAACCTTGACTTGTTTTCCGTCCCATCAAGTTGTTTTAAACTCAAATCAATCCCTTTCTGATCAGAGGGATCCCGACCAATTAAGGCAGGGCCGATGATTTTGTTAACATTCTCAACTGCTTTTAGGACACCTTTGCCTTTGTAACGAAATTCATCTCCGTCCCGAAGCTCCAAGGCCTCATGTGTGCCGGTTGAGGCACCGGAGGGAACAGAAGCAACAACTACTTGACCGTTATCAAGCTTACAAGCTGCTTCAAGAGTTGGAATGGCTCGAGAATCCAAAATTTCTCTTGCCCAAATATGTGATATTTTAGCCATGGTACAAAAGCTTTTTTAGTTCTTTGCGAGTTTTTTCTCGGCGTTATAAACAACTTCTCTGACTCTTTCTAGAGTGTCAGGATTAACTGAAACACTGGTTACTCCCCATCTTACCAGTTTTTCTACCAAATCTTCATACTCGCTTGGCGCTTGTCCGCAAATAGAAGAGGTAATGTTATATTTAATGCATGTTCTAATGACTCTCTTTAACGCCCAATACACTACCGGAGCCCTTTCGTCAAAACAACTTGCCACCTCAGAATTATCTCTGTCGGTTCCCAAAAGAAGCATTGTTAAATCATTTGAACCTATTGAAACCCCGTCAATCCCAACCTCAATAAAATCTTTTAATTTTATGACATTAACCGGCAATTCCACCATCATCCAAAACTTAAAGGTAGTACTTTCAAAAAGACCCTCTGCGGCAACCAAGCGTCTAACTTTTCTAAGCTCCTCAGGAGAGCGCACAAATGGAATCATCAGCCATAGGTTTTTATATTTCTTGCGCACTTTTTTAATAGCCTGAAGCTCTAAATTAAACACTTCTGGTGTTGCAATATAACGAAATGCCCCCCTAAACCCGAGCATGGGATTTGGCTCTTGGGGTTCCCATCTTTCTCCACCGGGAAGAGATCTGTACTCGTTGGTTTTAAAATCTGTAGCCCTATAGACTACTGGCCTGGGGTTAAAAGCTTTACAAAATTTTTCCAAGTCATGGGCTAATTTTTTAACAAACATATCTTGTTTTTTATTTTTGATTGCTTCCTTGGGATGAATTCCTATGTTTGCTATCATAAACTCTGCTCTCAAAAGGCCAACCCCATCAAAATCCATCTTTCCTATCTCACCTGCTCTCTCTGGTTCTGCCAGATTAACATAAACTTTTGTTGCCGTTTGATAATTTATCTTTTTATGCTTGTCTTTTTTAACTTTGGTATAAACAACCTTACCACCCAAATAGACATTACCACTTTTTCCATCAACTGTAACTACCACTCCATCTTTAAGTTTTGTTGTAGCTTCTTTTGTACCAACAACGCAGGGTATTCCAAGTTCTCTTGAAACAATAGCTGCATGAGATGTTTGCCCACCCTCATCGGTAACAATAGCCGCAGCCTTCTTCATGGCAGGCACAAAATCAGGACTAGTCATTGGCGCAACCAAAACCTCTCCATGTTTAACTTTGCCCACTTCTTTAGGAGATTTCACTATGACCACTGGTCCAACTCCAATTCCCGGACTAGCAGCTGCTCCTGTTAAGATAGGAGAAGAGGGTAGCTGGATATTTTCACCTTCAAGCTTTATTTCTTTGCGCTTTACAATATTGCCAATTGTGGTAATTGGCCGGGTTTGAACAATATAAATATTCTTGCCCTCTTTGGCCCATTCCACGTCTTGTGGAAAATAATAGTGCTCTTGAAGTTTTTGACCTATCTTGGCCAGATAAATAATTTCTCCGTTTGAAATTTTTTGAGACTCTTTCCTGTTTACGGGAACTGTAACCTCTTTTGTTTCACCTTTGCTCATAACTAACTCAAGGGTTTGGTCAGATATCTCTTTTGATAAAATATCAAAGGTATCTTTTTGTACAACATAGCGATCAGGAACAACAGCGCCCTGAACAATCATCTCGCCCAGTCCCCAGATGGCCTCTATGACTATTCTGTCTTTTTCTTCTGTTACAGGGTCAATTGTAAACATTACTCCGGAAACCTCTGACTGCACCATCTTTTGGACAATAACAGAAATTTTTACCTTTTCGTGAGGGATTTTGTTTTCTACTCGATAAAATATTGCCCGTGCGGTAAATAAAGAGGCCCAACACTCCCTGACTTTGAAAAGTAAAGTTGCTTCGCCTCTAATATTTAAAAAAGTGGCTTGTTGACCCGCAAAAGAGGCCGTGGGTAAATCTTCAGCAGTTGCAGAAGAACGCACAGCTACCAAGGCTTTTCTGAAATAACCTGAAAGCTTCTTATAAGAAGATATTATGTTTTTGGCGACAATTTCGGGGATTTCTCCCTTGGTAATAAGTTTCTGAATTCTCTCTGATGCATTCTGGAGCTCATCAGGGTTATTGATATTTACCGAATTTAGAATATCTTTTATTCTGGCCTTTAAATTATTCTCTTCAAGAAAAAGTTCATAAGAATAAACCGTAACTGCAAAGCCTGGTGGAACCGGAAAACCGGCTTTTATCATCTCACCAAGGTTTGCTCCCTTGCCCCCAACAATGGGCAGGTCATCTTTGCTGATGTCTTTTAGATTTACTACAAATTCTTGGGCAGACATAAAATTCTCTTTAATAGTAAAGTAAAGATCAAAATTTGGCAATCATAAAAAGATTTATAGCATCTTTTGCTTAAAATAGTTAACCCAAGGAATAACTTGGGGGTCAATCCCATAAAGCATTGCCAGATAGTATGAAACCCAGCTAGAAAGAGCCAGGGCTTCAAATACCTGATTAGTCACTCCTCCCGAGCGAAAGGTATAAGAGTTCTGATCAACCCCATTTTTATCAACCACCTCTTTTGTAAGTTTATAGCGTTTAACAATTTGAGAAGAGTAAAGTTTGGATTCCAAAAATAAAAAGTAAAGGTATTTTTTAGCTAGAGCGGGGTTGCGAAGACCCTCCATTAGGTGGTGATTAAGTTCAGGAATGTCAAAACAAACCGCAAAAGTTTTGGATGTCTCATTTAGTTGGTTTTTGAAAGTGTGGGCACTTCCCCAAAGATGTTCACTAGCCACAATAACTGGTATCTTTCCTTTGAGAATCTTGGCTAATTTTTTTGCCACATTCTCTTTTTCTTTTTTCTCAAGAGAAAATTCTTCGACAAACTTTCGCAAAGTGGCAATTCCCCCCCTTACCTCATCCTCTTCGATAGCAACAAGACGTAAGCGGCATAAGAGGGTAAGTATAGAAACAATTGAGTATCCAAGAGCAAGACGAGGTTGGGCAGCGGGGTTTGCCCAAGGCTTAAAAATATAAGCTGGTAGGTGTTTTTTTTTGGCTAATTCTGCTAATTTTCCACCTGTTGTAATTATAAAAACTTGGGCTTTTTTCTTAAGAGCGTATTCAAAGGAGGAGATTGTTTCCTCTGTGTTTCCTGAATAAGAAGATATTATAACTAAAGAATTCTTGTTAACATAGTTGGGTAAAAAATAATCGCTAAAAAGTTCCAAGGGCACCCACACTCGAGATGAAACAAGACTGTCAACAACTCTAGCCCCCAATCCAGAACCTCCCATACCAGAAACAACCACATTTTCCACAAGATGACAATTTTTAGGAAGGTCAATTTGCCAAACCTCATTCCAAGCTTGCTCGGCTTGGTTATGAAGTTGAGCAAGAGAGTCTCTTACTCCTCCTTTATCTAATTTTTCTATTTGACTGATATCATCAAGACTAAACATTCAAGACCTTATCAAAGACAAAACTTCGTCCCTTTTTTGTTCCATAAGCTTTCTACTAACTGCTTCAAGATTAAGCCTAAGGAGTGACTCGGTATTACTTGGCCTCACATTAAACCAGAAATCAGGATAATCAACACTTACTCCATCCAAAAACCAAACATTCCCATCTTTATATTTTTCAGCAATCTCTCTCATTTTTGCTTCTTTATCTTTTACTTCAGAATTAATCTCACCTGAGTGAAAATATTTCCTATAGGGAGCAATTGTCTGGGAAAGAGTTTTACCACTTATTGAAAGATACTCTAAAAATTTTAAAGTCAAAAGAATAGGAGCTTCGAAAGTGCCGAAGGGAAATTTATAAAAATAATGACCAGAGGATTCGCCGCCAAAAACTGCATCCACCTCAAGCATTTTTTCTTTGATTAAGGAATGCCCAACCTTTGTCATCACGCTTTTCCCGCCGACTGCGTCAATCATCTCCTTTGTAATTCTGCCTGGCCGAATGTCATAGCAGACTGTGGCTCCGGGATTATCTTTAAGTGCTAATTGGGCCATGATTCCGCGCAGAATTTCCTGTCTAATTACTTCACCATTTTCGTCAACAAAAAAGTATCTGTCCCCATCACCATCAGTGGCAATACCAAGATCTGCCTTTTCACTTTTTACTCTTTTTTGAAGGGGAACTAAATTCTCTTCTTTAAAGGGGTCCGGTTGATGAGAAGGAAAATTTCCATCAAGATTAAAATTCATTCTGACAAGATTACAAGGCAAGACCTTAAAAACTGCCTCCAAATCCAAAGCACCCATGGCATTAGCGGGATCGGCAACCACTTTGAAAGGCTTTATAGACTCTAAATCTACTTTCCTTTTCATGTATTCAACAACCTCATCAACCACTTTTTCTTTTCTGTGCACTGTTCCTCTTTCTGAAATCTCGCTAAAAACATTTTTAATAACCATATCGCGAATCTCGTAGATTCCCTTTTCTCCGCTTATGGGAACCGCCCTTGCTCTAACTAGTTTGAAGCCATTCCATTGCGGCGGATTATGAGAAGCAGAAATCTGAATTCCACCGTCATAATTCCAATAAGAAACCGCAAAATAAAAAGTAGGTGTTGAAGAAAGACCGATATCACAAACGTCAATTCCGGAAAAAGTCAGTCCTTCAAAAATTTTAGGTAGAAGCTTTGGGCTTGAGAGTCTGGCATCATAGGAAACCACTACAGCAGGCTTTTTACCTGGATTTTCCCGTCTTATTATCTCGCTGAAAGCCCTAGCTATCCGAAAAGCAACTTCTTCGTTTAATGAATCAGGATATACCCCTCTTATATCGTATGCCTTAAAGATTGTTGGGTCAATTTTCATATCCATTGAAGTTACTTATTCTAATTCCCTGATAAACATAAGGTCAAGAGAAGAAAGTAATTGAGCTTGAGAAGTTTTTACCAAAAGGTCTATTTCGGCCAATCTTTTAATGAATTTTGCTAGTTTTTTTTCCGAAAAATGCGAGGCTTGCGACTTCAGTTTGCCAACTCTCCATGCCGGATATAGAAGTGTTTGGGGGTCAACTTTGGCCCAATATAAATCTCTGAAATGACTTGCCAAAAGAGCAAATACAAACTCAGGAGGCTCAATTAAGACTACCCTGTGGAGCATTTCCAGCACCTTTTGAGTATTACCGGGTTTAATCATTGATAAGAAAATAAAAATCAGTTTTGGCAAGTCAAACTTTTTGAACTTCGTATTTTGGGGAAAAATCTTAAGAATAAAGGATGCTATTTCTTTTTTTTCATAGATTATTAAATTCCCCTTAAGTCTGGGAACATTTTTTGCTAGCCAGACCAGCTCCTTTTTGCTAATTGAAGATAAATCTTCTAAAACAAATAAGGTTTTATCACAAAATAGACTCTGCGATTTCAGAAAGGACCCAATGCCCCCCGGATAATTATCTCTAAAACGAAGTATTTCATTTCCTTTTTGTTTTTTGATAAGCTTCAAAAAGTACTCCCTAGAGCTTATCTCATCATCTCCGTGAATAATGTAAATATTCATTTTTTTTCGTAAGAGTAAATCAATCTTTTAAGCTTATCTTTAAATTTTCCTTTTCCGCGACTTCGATGAGGAAGAAGTGCCCCCGAAACGTTTCTAGGAATATGAGCAAGTTCATGTAAAAGCACTCTATCCTTTTCTTTATCAGAAAGCTTGTCAAATTTTTCTGAAATCACCTCAATTATGTATGCAGGCTCTTGCTTTAGAACTTCTTGCCAGATTCTTGAGAGCCCCCAAATTCTGGCAAAAGCTTGAGTTTTTGCATTTGAACTTCTGACACAAAAAATTCTGGTAGTTTTTAACTTTTCATTTTCTATTGAGGAGATAATTTTTTGAAGTTTTTGAGCAACATCAAGAGCTGGTCTCCATCTTATGCGTTTATTTTTTTTAGATTTTGAAAACCTCAGCACCCTCTTTTACCTCCTCATTAACTTTTAAGCCTATTGTATCTCCTTTCTTGGCGGATTCAATTTTATTGTGTTCTATTTGCATTGACTCCACTGTCTGTTCGAAAAGATCTTCCCCTCCCCTGACAAATTTAATTTTATCCCCCACTGCCAAATCTGACTCCAGCTCAACAATAGCAACTCCAATTTTATCGTAATAGTGAGTAACTTTACCAACCTTAAATCCTGGCATTTTTATCACCACCTTCCCTTAGAGTTTTAACCCTTAGGATGTGGCACATTGCCACAGCCAGAGCATCCGCTTCATTATCAAAGTGAGTCTTTTTATGAGCACGACTTTTTACCTTTGATCCCAAAAGTTTACGTAAGTGCTTCTGCATCTTTTTTTTATCAGCCCTGCCATCTCCTGAAATTATCTTTTTAATCATGGCAGGAGCATATTCACACACCAGCGTGTTCTTTTTGGCTGCACAAAGAAGAATTACCCCCTGTGCTTGTCCTACAGCAATAGCCGTTTTGGCATTAGTTGCAAAGAAAAGCTTCTCTATAGCCATGACATCTGGAGTGTAAAAATCCAAAATTTTCAAGAGCTTTTTTTCTATTTCTCGCAACCTCCCTGCTGCGTCACCATTCTTGTCTGTTTCAATTAGACCAAAATCCAAAACTTCAAAAGAGTCCTCACCCATTTTTACAAGTCCATAGCCTGTTGTGGCCGTACCCGGATCAATTCCTAAAACAAGCATAACCTATTATAACACTCGTCAAGAGTCAATAACTTTAGATTAAACCTTTTTCCTAGAAGTTTTCTTAAGTGGCTTCTTGATTGTTTTTTCTTTGCTACTCTTTTTAGCCTGCTCGCGTCTATGGACTCTTGTATAAATTTTTTCTATCTCTTTTTTACTTTTTTCTCTTGTATAATAAAGTTTGGCACGCCTTACCCCTCTTACCCCTTTTCTTACAACTTCTATTTTCTCAATAACAGGGGTCATCAACGGAAAAATACGCTCAATACCAATGCCTTGAGTTCCAATTCTTCTGACAGTAAAGCTTTTACATTCTCCATGACCTCTTATGGCAATAACCATACCCTCAAAAGCCTGAAGCCTAAATTTTTCACCTTCCTTAATTTTCTGAAAAACTTTGATAATGTCTCCCACCCCAAATTGGGTTTCTTTATGTTTTACAAATAATGCCATTGTCTTATTTTGTTTAGATATTATTAATTTTTAGAGTCTCGTAAAAAATTTTGAAACAGGCTATTTTAACCCAATGTAGTCCAACTATTCAAGAACTTGTGCGATCAGTCTTGCCAGCCGCTCACTCCACGAAATTTTAAAAGGCAAATCCATTTTCTGATTATTTTCTTCAAAAACAATACTCACTGATTGGTTACCGGGGTGCGACAAAAACAACTTTTTAAGATTTTTAAGTTGTTCGGGCTTGGTAAAACGAGGAATTTTAATAAACAAACGATCTTCACTCTGTTTACTTATCTGGCTTTCATTTTCGGCTACTGCCTCGACAATGATTGTGGGCAGTTCCTCTCTGCTATCTATCTTACCTGAAATCAGAAGAGGTTTATTATCAACCCAAAAAGACCTAGTAGTCTGAAAAACGCTGGGAAAAACAACAAGTTCCACACTTCCAGTATCATCTTGCACTTTTACAAAAGCCATCTCCTGACCACTTTTCCTAGTAACTATAACACGCACCTCGGAAACCACGGCCGCAATCCTCACTTGTTGGTCAAAAGTAGTGGGAGAATAAATTTCATAAATTTTGTGAGTTGCGTGGGGCTCAAATTTGCCGATAAGTTCGCTAATTGGTTTTGCTGAAAGAGATAAACCAAGAAGCTGGCGCTCAAGGCTCTGTAACTCCTCATCGCTAAACTCGGCAATATCGGTATTAATGAAGAAATTCATGTCCTGAGAAGAAACTTTATTAAGTTCTTCTCCTGTAAAAAGTCCTTGTTGCTGGGAGGAATTCGAAGTTGTCTTTCCTATTTTACTGCGCAGTTCCTCCATTGAAGTCAAAAGCGAAGCACGTGAGCCAAATTTGCTCATTGCGCCAACCTTAATCAGGCTTTCTAAAACCTTTTTATTTACTTTTCTTGAGTCAACCCTTGTCAAAAAGTCCGCAAAATTGGCAAAAGGCCCGTCTTTCCTAGCTGAAATAATCGCCTCTATTGCCGCTTTACCAACATTTTTAATTGCCTCTAATCCAAATCTTATCGCCCTTCTGTCAAGTGACTCTTTGTATTCCACTATCTTAAAACCAACATCACTCTCGTTTATATCAGGAGGTAGAACCACAATCTTCATTTTTCTGCATTCATTAACTGCGGCAGAAATTTTATCTTTATCGCCGGCTTCGGCAGTTAAAAGCGAACACATAAACTCAACAGGATAATTCGCTTTCATATAAGCGGTCTGATAAGCAACCATTCCATAGCTTGCGGCATGAGCCTTGTTAAAACCGTATCCTTGAAAGGGTTCAAAAAGTTTCCAAAGCCCCTCAGCTTCTTCACGACTCATACCTGAGTGTTTCATACATCCCTCAACAAAAATTTGGTGTTGTTTTGCCATTTCTTCGGGAATTTTCTTGCCTACTGCTTTTCTAAATTTATCAACCGTTTCCCAGTTATAACCTGCAAGCTCAATGGCTGTAAAAAGAAGGTCATCTTGATAGACTAAAATACCGTAAGATTTACTCAAAAACTTTTTCATCTTGGGGTGATAATAGCTAACCGGTTTCTCGCCGCGTTTTCTGGCGATATATTCTGGTATATTTGCAATTGGTCCAGGTCTGAAAAGGGCAATCATTGCCATAATGTCTTCTACTCTTTCGGGCTTTAACTCAACCAGAAAGCGGGTCATTCCGCTTCCTGAAAGTTGGAAAGTGCCCATCGTCTCACCTCTTGAGAGCATCTCAAAGGTCTTTTTATCATCAAGAGGAATTTTAGTAAGGTCTATCTCTACCCCCCTAGTCTGTCTAACTAGTTCGACTGCACCTCTTAAAATAGATAAGTTTCTTATCCCTAAAACATCAAGCTTGACAAGGCCTATGTCTTCACAAGTGTGCATTTCATACTGGGTAATTATTCTGTCTCCGGAGGGGTCAAGTTGAATCGGTGTAAAATCAACTAAATTTGTGGGAGCAATTACTATACCAGCCGCATGAACCGAAATATGCCTTGCATTACCTTCAATCTGCTTTGCAAGGTCAATAATCCTTTTGGCATCTTTATCAGATTCATACAAAGCTTTTAAGTCTTTACTCTCCTTAAGAGCTCTATCTATTGTCATTGGGAAACCCTGCGATCCCATGGGGATAAGTTTTGCAATTCTATCTCCAGTAGAATATGGAAATCCAAGAACTCGAGCAACGTCTCTTACAGAAGCCCTAGCCAACATTCTTCCAAAAGTACATATCTGGGCTACTCTATCCTTGCCGTATTTCTCAATTAAATACAAAATCATTTCATCCCTTTTGTCATCTGCTACATCAATATCAATATCGGGAGGAGAGGGTCTAAAAGGATTAAGAAATCTCTCAAAAGGTAAGTTGTATTCTATTGGGTCTACTGTGGTTATACCCAAAACGTAACTTACTAAGCTTCCTGCGGCTGACCCTCTTGTGTTTATTGGAATTGAACGCTCCTTAGCCCAATTAGCCATATCTTCAAAAATTAGAAAATAAGGAGCATAACCCTTTTTGATAATTACCTCAAGTTCATATTCAAGTCTGTTTTTCAAGCTTTGGCTCACTTTTGAAAACTTCCTTTTTATTCCCTCACGTGCTTTTCTTTTAAGCTCATCTTGGGCTCTAACTCCATTGGGTAAATCTATCTTTGGGAAAAACCATTGACCCAAAGTTATTTCGACATCGCATTTATCTGCAATTTTCTTGGTATTTTCAATACTTTCAGGAATATCAGCAAAAAGCTCACGCATTTCTTGTGGACTACGCACATAAAAAGTCGGGGAGTCAATAAATCGCAGGCGTTGTGTGTCAGAAACATTTTTGCCCGTTGCTACACACACAAGGATATCCTGAGCAACTGCATCTTCTTTCTTGACGTAATGGGCATCATTAGTTGCTACAAGAGGGACGCCAAATTCTCTACTCAACCTAATAATTCCTTGGTTAATCTTTTTTTCATTGGCAACTTGTTGTCTCAATAGCCTTGCAATTTCCTCATTTGCGGCGTCTTTAATATATTTTTCGTATTCATGGCGCTGGATCTCAAGATAATAATCCTCTCCAAAACATTCCAAAAACCAAGAAACTATCTCCCTTGCCCTATTGTAATCATCTTCTACTAGAGCTTGACCGACCTCACCCAAAGGACATGCTGATGTACAAATTAGTCCCCTTGAATACTTTTTTAAAGTTTCCCTATCAACCCTTGGTCGATAATAATATCCATATACATGCGCTAGGGAAGTTAGTTTCATAAGGTTTTTATAACCCTCCTTATTTTTAGCTAGCAAAAGGAGATGAAAATTTTTGAATTTTCCCCTCTCTGGACGACTTTTATAGTCAACATTTGTGGTATAACCTTCCATTCCGATGATTGGCTTGACTCCTTGACTTGTCGCTTCCTTATAAAACTCTATCGCTCCATACATTGCCCCGTGATCACTAATTGCCACAGTATTCATGTTGTTTTCCTTAACATACTCAATAAGCTTGCGAATTTTAGAAAGACCATCTAAAAGCGAATACTCTGTATGCAAATGAAGATGGACAAAAGACTCTTTTTTAGTCATTTTTCAATTTAGTTAACAACAATTCCCTAATTTGCTTAGGGTCACCCTTGCCTTGCAAAAGTTTTTGCACCTGTCCAATAAGAAATCCAATTACCTCTCCCTTACCTTTCTGATAATCAGAGACAGCTCGTGTCTCTCTTTTTAGTACTTCCTCAAGAGCTTCTTTAACCTTAGAGCCTCTTATAAAATCTTTATGACTAATCTTGTGCAATTTCCTTATAAGAGATGCGCTTTCGGGATAATTTCTGTCAAGATTCTGATTTACAAAAAGGCCAGCAACATATTTGGGCGTCATACCTAGATTTTCTGACATTATAACTTTTTCAAAATAGTCTGCTCTAGAGCTCTCATTAGTCAAGATTAATGCGTATTCAGAAGGAAGATTATAATCTTTTTCAAATCTTTGTCGCTTTTCCCAGGGAAGCTCGGGAAGAGATTTTTTAAGAATAGCTATCAGGGTAGGAGAAATTTTAAGAGGCGGAATATCGGGCTCAGGAAAATACTTATAATCATGAGCTTCCTCCTTAGATCTTTGACTAAAGGTTGTCTTTTTTAACTCGTTGTAACCCCTGGTTTCTTGGATAACTCTCCCACCTTTTGAGAGGATATCTTTTTGACGACGAATTTCAGCTTCGAGAGCATTTTTTAAGAATCTAAAAGAATTAATATTTTTAAGTTCAACTTTATATTGGGGAATATGGGAAGCCGGCTTTTGAGTTTCTCTAAGAGAAACATTTGCTTCCAGTCTCATCGACCCCTTTTCCATATCGGCGCTTGATATTTTGAGATAGCGGACAAGCCTTTGAATCTCTTGTAAAAACTCAATAACATCATCAGAGTTTTCAAAATCAGGCTCAGTCACAAGCTCAACAAGAGGAACTCCACTTCTATTAAAATCGACCAAAGTTACACTTCTAGCATTTATTTTTTGGTGGATTAACTTTCCGGTATCTTCTTCAAGATGAATTCTTCTAATTCTAATCTTAGAATTAGAACTTTGAATTTTAAAAATCCCGCCGCTACACAAAGGTAAATCATACTGGCTTATCTGATATCCCTTTGGTAAGTCCGGGTAAAAGTAGTGTTTTCTGTCAAACTTGGAAAAAGTTGCAATCTTGGCCTTTAAGGCAAGGCCAAGCTTTATAGTATTTTCTATGGCAATCCTATTGGCGTAAGGAAGAGCGCCCGGAAGACCCAGGCAAATGGGACAAACTTGGGTATTGGGTTTTTTAGCAAAGTGATCTGCAGGGCAACCACAAAACATTTTAGACTTGGTAGCAAGCTCAATATGTACTTCAAGGCCTATAACTGGTGTATAGTTCTCAGACATACCGGAAAAATTTTATCTTTCTCTCATACAAAAGGGAAATTCCATAAACACCCAAGCTTATAAAACCTAAAGTTGTTAGCACGGTTCCTACTCCCAAAAGATCAGTAATGGTGGCTGAGAATAATACTGGAATAACTGTTGCCACAGTTGTTAAAAACCAAAAAATACCAAAAACCCTTCCCATAAGAGTCTTGGGGGTGTTTTCTTGAATGTAAGTTTGTGCAAGAATCATATTGGCTAAAAAAGAAATTCCTGCCAAGAAAAAAAGGACAACTGCAACAAAAGTTCGAAAATAAAAAGTCAGCATAGGAACCAAAAGTACAATCAACCACAAAGAGACAGTAAGAAGAAGGAGGGCACTTCTGATTATCACTTTTTTTCTAATCTTTTTGTTCACGACTCTGGGAATGGTTAGTGCACCTACAAACGCACCTAACCCAGCTGGAATGACAGCATATAAACTGGCATGGTTTGGTTTAACCATCAAAAGCTGCCTTGCAATAACCGGCAAGTTTGTGGTAACTACAGCCAAACAAACCTGCAAAATTATCAAAAAAGCTAGGGCTGCCAGCACTTTCTTTTTTACTTTAAGAAAATAATACCCTTCTAAAATTTCTTTTATAAAGATAAAAATTTTCTCTTCAATATTACCTGACTCTTCCTTTGACAACTTCATCGGAGGCAAGAAACTAACGCTTACAAAAGCCAAAAGTAAAAACAAAGAGGCGAGAAAAATCGTTCTGGAAAAACCCAAAAACTCACTAAAAATTCCAGCCAACCCAAAACCAAGAATAAGACCTATCTGTTGGGTCATAAAAAAAAGAGCGTTTGCATGAGGTAATTTATCTTTTGGAACCAAAAACTGTAAACTCGCTGCTTCCGAGGGAAGGTAAAACTGATTAAAAAGGGAATAGATAATAACCACAAAATATGAAAAGTAAAGATAGTAATCGTAAAAGAAAGAAAAAAACAGTATTATAGAAAATTGGGCAAAATTCGCAAACATCATAATTTTTCTTCTATCATGCATGTCCACAAAAGCAGACGCTACCGGCCCAACAATAATAGCCGGCAAAGCATAAGAAACCCATATAAGAGAAGTCGCAAAACTTGACCCTGTTCTTTCAAAAAGCCTTAACAAAAGAAGAAAAGTAATAAAATTCACCGTAAGCTGACTAAGTACCTGTGAAATCCAAAGATACATAAATTCTCTATTCTTTACAATAGATAAATATTCTTTAATCATAAGTTTGGGTATCTTAAATGCCAGGAGGTTTCTCTTTGATACAATTTTCCTAGTTTAAAAAGCAGTGCTTCTGAGAATCTCTGCCCCATAAGCTGAAAACCAAGAGGTAGACCCGAAGCTGTGAAACCACAAGGTATAGCTAAAGCGGGTATACCAACTATATTGGCGGGAACAGTCAAAATGTCAGATAAATACATTTGAAGGGGGTCACCGGCTTTTTCCCGGAGTTTAAAAGGCGGGGTTGGTGAAACAGGAGCAAGCAGACAATCAACTTTTTTGAAAACTTCGTCGTACTCTTTTATTATTTTGCTTCGTACCTTCATAGCCTTAATGTAAAAAGCATCATAGTATCCTGCGGAAAGGACATAATTACCAAGCATAATCCTTCTTTTGGCCTCATCGCCAAATGAGAATCTATCGTTTGCATACCTCACGCCATCGTAGCGGGCAAGATTAGAAGAAACTTCAGCGGGCTGAACGATATAATATACAGAAATTGCATACTTTGTCAGAGGTAAACTAACATCTATTACTTCAAAGTTCATCCTGGTAAATACATTAATCGTTTCCTCTAGAGCCCTGCGAACTTCTCTATTCAGTCCCTGGGCTAGGTACTCTTTGGGCACCCCAAGAATTAATTTTCTTTTTGGAATTTGATATCTGGCTATTCTAAGCGTGGCGTCTTTTTTATCTTCTCCTTTTGTTATTTCGTATACTTTCTCAACATCCTCAACATTTATTCCCATGTGGCCTATCGAATCAAGTGATGATGCCATGGCAATAACACCGTATCTTGATACAGAACCGTAAGTGGGTTTCAATCCGACAACTCCGCAAAAACTTGCGGGTTGCCTTATGGAACCTCCCGTATCAGTCCCTGTTGAAACAAGACAAAAACCCGCCTTGAGACTTGCTGCAGAACCGCTTGAGGAGCCACCGGGAACAAACTTTGTATTCCAAGGATTTTTTGTTGGACCAAAATCTGAATTTTCTCCTGACGCTCCATGTCCCCATGCATCACAGTTGGCCTTACCAATCGTAATACAACCTGCATCTTCCAGTCTTTTAACCACCGTAGAAGAATAAATCGGAACATAAAATTCCAAGACTTTTGAGCCTGCCGTAGTTCTTATCCCCTTTGTTAAAAACAAATCTTTGTAAACAACAACCGTGCCAAAAAGAGGATCTACCTCATACAGCTTCCTTCCTAATTCCTTAATTTGTCTATCAGTTTTTTTTGCCTGAGAATAAGCTAGTTCATCACTAACAGTTATAAGAGAATTCAGCTTGTCGTCATACTTTCTGATTCGCCTCAAATACGCCTCTACCAACTCCAAGCACGAATATTTTTTTTCGATAAGATTCTTTTGGTTTTCTTTAATGCTTTTAGGTAATTCACTCATCATTCCTTTTTAAAAACCGTCGGAACTACAAAATAGTCATTATGAATTCTGTCTGTGCCCGAGAGAGCATCTTTTTGAGAAAGAATATCTATATTATTGACCAAATCTTCTCTATAAACATCTGTTAAACCTGTCGTTTGGCTTGTTGGTTGTTCTTGGGAAGTATCCACCTCTCTTAGTTTTTTTACATATGAAATAATGCTAGAAAGTTGTGTACGAAACTTTTCAACCTCTTCTTTACTGACAGGGATATTGGAAAGTTTGGCAATTTTTATTACTTCAGCCTTTTTTAATTTCACCTTGGTCTAATAATACTACAATTTCACCTTTTTTATTAACATCAATAGTAACTCCTCCCCCCAAGGTCAACTTTCCTTTAATAATAAGTAAAGCAACCTCATCCAATATCTTGGTCTCTATAAGTCTTTTTAGAGGTCTTGCCCCAAAGTTATGACTAAACCCCTTTTCACTTAAATATTTCTTTGCCTTTGCGCTTATGGAAAAGCTGATTCCCTGCTCAGAAAGCATCTTCATAACTTTTGCAATCTGAAGATCAACAATTTTTTCGACTACCTCAGGGGTTAGATGCTTATAGACAACAATACTGCTTATACGATTTAAGAATTCTGGCTTGAATGTTTTTCGGATATCCTCCTCAGGTAAATTTGATGTCATAATAATAATGCTATTTGTAAAATCAACCACTCGTCCCTTCCCATCTGTAAGTCTCCCTTCGTCAAAAACCTGTAAAAGCAGATTAAAAATATTTGGGTGAGCTTTCTCTATCTCATCCAAAAGGATAACCGAGTAGGGCCTTCGGCGAATAGCCTCGGTCAACTGACCACCCTCTTCATAACCGACATACCCAGGCGGAGCTCCAATAAGCCTTGCGACAGTGTGCTCTTCTTGATATTCGCTCATATCAAGTCTGACAATAGCATCTTCATCTCCCATCATTACAAAGGCCAAAGCCTTAGCTGTCTCGGTTTTTCCTACTCCTGTCGGACCCAAAAATAAAAAAACCCCTATCGGGCCTTCTAAATCCGTAAGGCCGGCTCTTCTTCTTCTTATCGCATTTGCCACTTTCTTGATTCCCTCTTCCTGACCAACTACTCTCAAGGAAAGCTCTTCCTCAAGGTGTACAAGTTTCTGTACCTCACTTCCCAAAAGTTTGGAGACAGGAATACCTGTCCATTTAGCAACTACATTTGCTATATCCTCCTCAGTCACTTCATCTCTCAGAATTCTTTTTTCCTGTGGAATTAAAGCCCATTTGCTTTCAAGTTCGCTAAGTTTTTTTTGCTCTTCCAGAATCCTTCCGTACTTGATTTCTGCTGCCCGATTCAAATCCACTTCTCTTTCTGCTTTTTCTAACTCTATTTTGAGCTCATCGAGCTTTTTTCTTTGCTCATGAAGTTGGGTGAGAATTTTTTTCTGCTCTTCCCACTCGCTTGAAAGCTCTTCAACTTCAGATTTCAGTTGCCTTAATTTCTCCTCAAGTTCTTTTTTCTTTTCTTCTACTTTCTTGCCTTTTTCTCTTTTCAATCCTGTAAGTTCAATCTCTATTTGGGTGATTTTGCGCTTTTTAAGATCAAGTTCTGAGGGCATACTCTCTGTTTCGATTCGAAGACTTGAAGTGGCTTCATCAACTAAATCAATTGCTTTATCAGGAAGAAATCTGCCGCTTATATATCTACTTGACAATTTTGCCGCAGCAATAAGCGCATCATCGGTAATCCTTATACCATGGTGTATCTCATACTTTTCCCGAATACCCCGCAAAATTGCAATTGTATCCTCCAGACTTGGTTCAAAAATATCCACTCTCTGAAACCTTCTTTCAAGCGCCTTATCTTTCTCTATATATCTTCTATACTCATCAACTGTAGTTGCCCCAATCACCCTTAAAGTTCCTCGGGCAAGGGAAGGTTTAAGCATATTGGAGGCATCAACCGCACCTTCTGCTCCTCCCGCACCAACTATTGTATGAAGTTCGTCAATAAAAATGATATATTTTCCTGCCTCACCCTCAATCTCTTTGATAACATTTTTAAGCCTTTCTTCAAACTCACCCCGATATTTTGCTCCGGCCAGCAGCTGAGCCAAATCCATTCTCAAAAGTTCTTTGTCTTTCAACGACTCTGGTACATCTTTATCGGCAATTCTTTGAGCAAGGCCTTCTACTATGGCCGTTTTTCCTACCCCGGGGTCACCAATTAAGACAGGGTTGTTTTTTGTCCTTCTGGAAAGAATCTGCATTACACGCCTTATCTCCTTATCTCTACCAATTACAGGATCAAGTTTTCCAGCTTTTGCCAGCTCAGTTAGATTAACAGTATATTTTGGCAAAAATGGTCCTTCCTCCTTGGGAGTATCTAAAATAATTCTTTGAACGTTTCCGTCTTGCCCATCCATAAGCATATTTTGCGTTATTATCACTCTTATGTCAAGAGTGCTAAAGCATTTAAAATGCTTATATGTTTAGACTAGAGGTTTACAAAGATTTTATGTCAAAAGTTTTTCTTGTTTTTATTATGAAACTCTATATAATAAGAAATAATATTTTAGGTTGTGGACTATCCAAAGATAAATAAATATAAAAAAGCAATTTTGAATCTTTTGAATGAAAATTATGTGCTGTCAAAGCACCAAATGATGGAAATGTTGGGCATCCAACCTTCACCCTTCACAAAGTCTGTCTCTCCCGATGAAAATGCATTTACTATTGCTTTAGATACTTTATCTTCAACCCCAAAAGGACGTACGCCCAAAATAAAACGAGCGTTCTATCCAAAAGACCCACCTGGCCACGCGGTCGTGGGTAGCGGAACTTATGGATATTATTTAACAGAGAAGGAAAATAATCTTTTGCAAGGGTATATTGGTCGAAAAAGAGGAAGGCGAGTATGTTGATCTTATAAAGTTTGCAAGAGAATATGGATTGCGTAATTGTTCTACAAACACTGAATATTCTGAGAGAAGATCCCGAGAGAGACTTTAAAGCATTTTTTGAAGCTCTTTGATTCTTTCTTCTATTGGAGGATGGGTATTAAAAAGGTTGGCAAAGGAGTTAATAGCACCCTTGGCTTTTTCTTTAAAAGGATTAACTATGTAAAGATGAGCAGTAGCCTTGTTTGCTGCCTCTAAGGGTTCATGGTCTGTGGCAATTTTGGACAGTGCCGAGATAAGTCCTTGGGGTTGTCTTGTTATTGCAACACTTCCCGCATCTGCCATAAATTCTCTTCTTCTTGAAATTGCCAGTTGTATTAGCTTAGCAATAATTGGTGAAAGAAGTGCAAAAACAAATCCCAAGAAAAACAAAAAAGTCGAAGCATTACCTTTCCTCTCATCGCTTTTTCCTCCATAATAATTCATTCTCAAAAACCAGTCTCCCAAAAGGGCAACTATTCCAACCAAAACCGCCACAACAGACATAAGTCTTGTGTCAAAATTTTTGATATGGGTTAACTCATGAGCAATTACTCCTTCCAACTCGGTTCTGTCAAGTTTTTGTAAAAGTCCGGTTGTTGCGCAGACAACCGCGTGTTCAGGATCTCTCCCTGTGGCAAAAGCGTTTGGGGCTGTATCCTCAATTACATACAATTTGGGTTTGGGAAGTCCCGAGGCAATACAAAGATTTTCGACTACTGTATAAAAAAGAAAATCCCTCTTTCTATCTGCTAATCTGGCCCCTGAAATTCCCAAGACAATTTTATCACTAAACCAGTACCCCACAAAGCTCATCAGACCCGAGATAATAAGGGCTATTCCCAGCATTCCCAATCCACCAACTTCATAACCCATATAAACCGCAAGAGCTTGGGCTAAGATATAAACACTTAAAGCCACGAAGACCCCAAAGCCTACTACAATTAAAAGGCTTTTGGTTTTGTTTGCGGATTGAACTTCGTAGATATTCTTCATTCCAGTTTCACCGTCGGTGTCTTCATTTCCTCTTGACCCACTTCAAGATGTTCACCTGATTCGGGAGTAATAATTCCCGGCAATTCAACAAAACCAAAGATGTTCGCAACCAGACTAGACGGAAAAGTTACTCTCTTAACATTATAGTCCGCAGTTAAATCGATGACCAACCTTCTTGCATACATGACCTTATCCGCAGTGTCGCGAAGTTCATCCATTAGTTTTGTGACAACTTCGCTTCCTTTAATCTCAGGGTTTGATTCCATCACCACCTTGATACTCGGCAAAAGGGCTGCGAACCGACTTCCAGCGTCAGCCATTTTTTGAACATCTCCCGATTCAACGGCCGCACTAATCGATTTCCGAGCCTCGGCTAAATCTTCAAAGATTTTCTTTTCATGCTTCAAATAACCTTTAACTGAGGCTTCTAAATTTGGGATTAAGCTAGCTTGTCTTTTGAGTTGATTGCCAATCTCTTGGACCGCTGCTTTAACTCTGGTTTTTGTCGAGGCAAAAAAATTATAGGTTACAACAAAATATACCACCATGGCTGAAATAAGTAATACAACTGCAATTATTAAGATATTCATTTAATTCACCTCCTATCGATAATAAAGACAACTTTAGATTCTTCTAAAGTAATTTTTCAAAGTTTTTAAGACCTACACAATTAATTATATCATTTTTAGTCGCCCATCCACGCCTTGCAACAGAAACACCAAATTGCATATTATCCATTCCTGAAATATGGTGCGAGTCAGTACCCATACACATCTTCACTCCAAATTTTACAGCATCTTTTACTAAAAAATCGGGCAAGTCAAGTCTTGAAGGATCTGCATTAATCTCAAGCCACTTGCCATTTGTTTTACAAAAATCAAACAGAGAAGGCCAGTCAAGCTCAACACCCTCACGAACAGTCAATTTTCTAGCAGTTGGATGAGCAAAAATTTTGGCTTTGGGATGACTCAAGGCCTTTAAAATTCTTTTCGTTGTTTTATCCCTTCCTTGTCTAAAACTTGAGTGGATAGAAACCAAAACAAAATCCAACAAATCTAAAGCTGCCAAGGGAATTGAGAGCTCGCCCTGAGGAAGAACATCAACCTCTAAACTATTGAACACTTTTTTTATACTTCCTTTCACAGATTTCACAAAAGAAGAGTTTAATTGTTCAATTTTTTCCTTTCTTTTGCGTAGAATATTTATAATCTGTTTTTCGCTGTGCGCGCTTTTGGAAGGATTGTGATCTGTAAAAGCAATATACTCATAGCCAAGTTGATTCGCCTTGATAATTAAATCTTCCATAGAGGATTCCCCTAAATCATGACTCGTTTCAATATCAAAGTTGGTATGAATTTGTAAATCAGCCTTTATATCAGCTGTTTCTATCAATCGTGGTAGATTATGGTTTTCGGCTGCCTCGATTTCCCCAGTATCCTCTCTTAATTCAGGAGGAATCCATTCAAGCCCTAAAAATTGATAAAAACTTTCTTCATCTTTGAATTTGTAAAGTTTTGATTTTTGCGCATTGGCTTTTAACTTTCTTATGCCGTATTCTGAAAGACTTAATCCTTTCCTAAGTGCATATTCCCTAAGGGCGATATTATGGTGTTTCGAGCCTGTAAAATGTTGTAAAAGCGCTCCATAACTATCTGGATCTTGAACCATAAGGTCAATCTGAATATCACCTGAAATCATAATCGAAGCGCTGTGTTCACCTTTTTCAATAACTCTTGTTTTTTTGGGATAAGAAACAAAATGATTTAACACCTTCTCTGGTTCTTTTGTGGCCACAGCTATATCAATATCCCCTATAGTAGAAGCTTTCCTGCGCAAACTTCCCAAAGGATCCGCGCGTAGAACCTCTTCTGACTTTCTCAACCATTCCAAAATTTCATTTGCGCGACTCCACGCATAGGATAAAAGCATGCGTTTGGAAGTTCCTTGGTACTCATTAATTGAGCGTAAAATATCTTTTTGAGATTCTTCTCCAAAACCTTCGATTAAGGCTACTTTGTTTTTTTCACAGGCTTTTTTGAGAATAGAGATTGCCTCATCTTTATCATAAATATTAAGATTTCTAACCAGTTTATAGCTTGTTTTGGGACCTACTCCTGCAAGCTTCATCAATTCAAATGTGGCAGGGGGAATATTACTCATCACTTTTACAAAATGCTCTGATTTACCCGTTCTAAAAAGATCATCAAGATGTCTAGCAATACTAGAACCTATACTGGCCACCTCAGTTAGTTTTCCTTCATCCCAAAGATCTTTAAGTTCACTTGAGAGGTGTTCTATAGAATCAGCGGCTCGATTATAGGCAATTATTCTAAATTTGTTTTTATCTGCGTCTTTAATTTCATAGGAGGCCGCTACATTACGCAGAAGTTCTGCTATCTCCAAGTTGGTCAGGCTCTTATAAGTCTTCATTACACCTATCACTATTATATTACCCGGAAAAGACAGGTGAAAGAAACTTATTAAAAAAAGAAGATTTTACTTTGTTTGCGGGGCTGACGCGACTCGAACGCGCGGCCTCTTCCGTGACAGGGAAGCGCTCTGTCCAGCTGAGCTACAGCCCCATATCACATATCTTACTATAAAAAATAACTTTAAACAACCTCACTTACTGTGACTTTTTAAAAGATTCAAAGCTTTTGGCTACTGCCGGGTTTATCTGGTTCAAAATCGACAGAACTTTTGTCCTTATCTCATAAGATTTGACAACTCCCTCTTTGGCCACAGTTGGCAACCAAGTCTCAACTTCTGCCAAAACTTTTTGTGCATCTTCTGGCGAACCTCCTGCCCTAACTACTCCATTAAGTATTTTGTTTCTATCAAAATCCTCCAAAGTTCCATCTTTCTTTTGTACTTTATACACTCTCCTCACCTCCTTAAAAACCGTTAATTTATATATAAATTATAACCAGAGAAATAAGAGAAAACAATTGACAAGAATGTTTGTGACGGCTATCATGCCTTGATAAATATGCCAAAAACCATTTTTCTTGTTGGATTGACAACAATCTTAATTGTACTTTTATCTCTAACGCATGTTAAAGCAAATAGTTACGATGACTTAAACTTGCCTCCCCAGTCAGTTAATCCCGGCGATTTTATTTATCCTCTCAAACGTATCTGGGAAAAAGTAAGAGTTGCTGTAATTAAGGGCCATAGTGCAAAGGTGGATTATTATGAAACGCTTGTCATCAAAAGAATGTCTGAACTTGGAAATGTTGTAAAAAATGACAAAAAGAAAGAGCTACAAAAAGCAAGCGAAAGATTGTCATATTTTAGCGGTATCTTAACTGAATACTTAATTGAAAAAGGCACCGACAGCGAAAAGAAAAATGCCATCAAGAGGCTAAAAAGTTTTATAAAGCCCCTAGAAGAGCTCCGAGACAATTATCCAGCAAATTCAAGTTATTGGCTATTAATATCCTACAACATTGACTCTTTGAATGAATACTCCAAAAAATTGGACTAATAATTTATAAATTCCCATAGTCTCTTGACTTTAAGCAAGATTTCGTCTATAACTTCAACTAAATGATGACCTATAAAGAAGGTGGGGGTTTTTTGGGGGGGTGAAAAACAAAATGGATATAAAAAAAATACTCAAAGTGCTCAAACTTAACGAAAACACGATTAGCACCCTCCTTGGAATTTTGGTAATTGTGGTTTTGGGAATTTTAGTAATCAATTATTTTCGTAATCTTCCCACAGGTACAACCTTTCCCACTGGCATTGAAACTGAAATAACCGAACAACCCATGCCAGAAAAACACACAGTTGCAAGAGGAGAATCGCTTTGGAAAATTGCTCAGAAATACTATAACGATGGTCACGCTTGGGTTTCAATTGCAAAAGCAAATAATTTAAAAAACCCAGACTTAATTGAAGAGGGACAAGAAATAATTATACCCATTCTGGAAAATCAAAATGAAAAAGAAACCTCACCCTCTTTTTCACCAAAATCCGAGCAAAGAACTCCAAGCGAAGCTAAATATGTGGTACAAAAAGGGGATGACCTTTGGCATATTGCATTAAAGAAGTATTCTGACGCATACAAATGGGTAGAGATTGCAAAGGCTAATAAACTTACAAATCCTGATTTAATTCATCCGGGCAACGAGCTGGTTTTACCAAAATAGTATTTGCTATAATATTATCAGTAAGCTGGGTTTATGCTTCATAATCTGCAGCGGTAGTTCAGAGGTAGAATGTCTCCTTCCCAAGGAGAAGGTCGGCGGTTCGAATCCGCTCCGCTGCTCACAAAAGTGCTATACTAAAAAGGAAGTGTCTGATAAATTTCAGTTTATCCAAGTTAAGCTCTGGCCAATTCCGTTAATCTTTTCAGCAAGTGTTTTGATTATTATTGCCTTTAAACTTTTGAGCTTGGATTCTCTTAATTCCCGGATAAGCGTTTATCCAATTTTATGTAAGGAAACGGTATATCTTAATCATTGTGAAAGACCCGATTACGCCCTAGCCAAAATTACTTACCATGTTTATAAACGCGAAAACGAGGTTATTTATTGGACAGAAGGTCAAAAGCCTATCCGTGAAACAAATTGTGAAATAAGGGACAGGCTAAATTGGCATTGTCAAAGTAGCTTGTCTTCTTATGAATTTGGCTTTGATAATGGCAATTATTGGCAAAGAGAGAAGGGAGAAGAAGCCCAGAAATTCGCAAGTTTTAATTCTAAAATCGCCTTTAGTACAAAGGATCAATGGCTTTCTTTACAATGCAAAACCAGCTCGCTTAAATCAGTTTGTAAACTTTTAGCGGGGTTTTTTAACTAGAGATAAACACGTATAGTATAATTCATATAGCCAGGATAGCTCAGTTGGTAGAGCAAGGCTTTCGTAAAGCTTAGGTCGTGGGTTCAATTCCCACTCCTGGCTCACAGATGGTTTACAAGCACTATTCTAGACTTTCTCAAATCGAGGAAAAAAGAAACCTTCGGGCAACTCTCATTTATGGGGGACTAAGCATTGTAACTTTGGTTATTTTGATTTTCTTTGGTTTTCCGCTGATTATTAAGTTCTCATCATTCCTGTCAGAACTCGGCAAAAGCAAGCAACCAATTGATACCCTTGACAAAACTCCCCCACCACCCCCTACTCTGCAAATCCCAACATTGTATACCAAAGAACAAAGTATTCAAATAACCGGAAAGGCCGAACCAGCTTCGACAGTAAAAATCTTCTTTAATAACAAAAAGAAAGAGGCATTGGTTGATTCAGAAGGTTTTTTTTCCAAAACAATCTTACTTGAGAAAGGAGTAAACACGCTTTATGCAATTGCTGTTGACCAAAACGCAAATCAAAGCGGAGAGTCCAAAAGATTAACTGTAATTTATGATAACGAACCCCCAAATCTTCAGATACTCGAACCCACAACAACTAATTTTTATGGCTTAAGACAAAAAAATGTGACCATCAAAGGTAAAACCGATCCTGAAAGCTCTGTAACTGTTAATGAGAAATTCGTTGTAGTCGCAAATGACGGAATCTTTTCTCATCTAGTTTCTCTTTCTCCCGGCGAGAACTCTTTTACCATAAAAGCTTCTGACCAAGCAGGTAACGCCACTGAGACGGTACTCACTCTTTTCTGGGCATCTTAGCAAAACTTTTAGCGTAAGTTAGAGCAAGAACAACCAACACCCAAATAAGTATCCAGGGATAAAAAAGGCTATTTACAAAACTGCCATGAACTAGCAAGGCAAAAGAAATAGCTTTCAAGACATCTTTGTAAAAAGAAGGTTTTGAGAAGTAAATGATTTTTTGCACCGCAGACAAAAAAACAAGTAAACCCACTAGACCTGTAGTTGCCAGTATAAGAAGAAAGCTTGAATCCAAACCACTGCAGCTATTTGAAAAATACTCTTTTTCACCAAGCAGCGCATCTTTGGCAAAGCAGATATTGTTATAACCCACTCCAAAAAGAGGAAATTTACTAAAAATCGCGAGCCCCCCTTTATAGTTCTCGTAGCGAGCCAGAATGCTAAAAATCCGTTCCAATTTCACTCCCTCACCGTTTGGGCGGGGAAGAAAAATCAAAATTAGAAAAAAAAGTCCCACTAAAAGCAAAAAGACTTTAGCTTTTGCAGTTTTGAAAAAAAGATAAAAAGACCCCGCAAAAAGGGCAAGATAACCCGCCCTTGAATATGTAAAGGCCAATGTAATCAAAAAAAACAAAAAAACTCCCAAATATCTAAAATCTTTTTTGATTAATACCTTGGATAAAGCTCCAAGAGCACCAAAAACCAAAATCCCACTTAAAAACCCCGGGTCAAGGAAAGTTCCTACCATTCTGTAAAGATGATCATCCCAACCAAGATATTTTAAGGCCCGAAGATCTGGCAAAAAAAGATATTGAATCCAGCCAAAAAATCCCGCGAAAGCTGATATTATCAAAAGGCAATTAAAAAGTAGCTCTCTTGAAAGCTTATCGGTAATAAGAAGGTTCCACAAAACTATACAAAAGCTTAAATAAGCAAAAAGTCTGAAAAGATATAAAAAACCGGTAATCCAGAAAAGATTTTTAAAAAAGAAAATGGACAAAACAAAAGAAAATGCTGCCGCAATTAAAAAAAGAACTAGCGGCTTTAAAAACCAAGGTAAAAAATATCTTTTGACTAAAAGAAGAAAAAGAAAGATCCCAGCCAGAATGTCAAGTGGCTGAATTACAAATCTAAAATTTTGTAAATAAATGCTGATCCTAAAAAGCTGACCAAATGGAAAAACCACTAGCAAACAAAAAACCAACAATTTTTCTAATTGAATTTTTTTTGATAAAACCATAATTTACTCCAAGCCAAAAAAGAATGCAGGCTCATTAAGATTGCGTGTACAAAACCATGCAAACCATCTAACAACCCCAATCTCAAAAAATAATTTTGGCAGAATTTGGCAACTGGGTAAAAAACTATTTTAACTAGGCCAGATTTTTTACCCTCAATAAAATTTGCCCTCGCGTGCATACTACTCCATAAATTTATTTTAGACAAAAAATCCCTCAAATTATCACAAGAATAGTGTAGAAGTTCGCCCTCAAGTTCACCAATTTTGCCCTCTACCTCCCATTTCTCATGAACCTGGCGTTTCCAGAGCCCTTTATTTTTCCTTGCCAGTCTAAGAAGTCTTGTCTTTCCACCTTCTCCAAACATTAACTTTTTACCCAAAAAAATATCCCGTCTTTTTATATAAAAAGCGTCAAAAGAAGTTTTCCTAATAGATTCTAGAATTTCCAACGCAAGTTTTTCTGTTACCATTTCGTCGGCATCGATAAAGAGTACCCAGCTTCCGTGTGCTTTTGAAAGGCCGAAATTCCTTTGTTTAGCAAAATTTTCTTGAAGACGTCTTTTTACCACTTTTGCAGCAAATTTTTTGGCAATACTTGCTGTTTTATCAGTAGAAAAATCATCAATGACAATAATCTCGTCGCAGAACTTAAGTTTAGCAAGACAATCCCCTATCCCCTTTTCCTCATTTTTAGTCAGTACAACAGCCGATAAATTCATGAGAGAATATATTTAAGATAATAAACTATCAAGGGAACACTCACACAAACAGAGATAACCACAGCGGAAGCAGCACCGGCAAGACCATAAAAAGCAACAAAAGGCAAAATTAAAATCGCAAGGGTAATAAAAGTCACAAGTACGACTTTCATAACAAAATCTTGTCTTTTAACAGCCAGAAACAAAGAGAAAGATGGGTATGAGGCTGCCTTTACAATTCCAAAAATAGACAACAGTCTAATGATAGGGACTGTAACACTCCAAGAATTTCCCAGAAGTATTTCCACAATAATTGGAGCAAAGAAAAAAATCACCAAACCCAAAAAAGAGGACAAAGTGACAACGCCAAAACTAGTCCTATAAAATGTTTTTTTAAGCAGTCTTTTGTCTTTTGAAATTTTGGAGTACACAGGAAAAGTAACCTGACCAGCAACTTGGGATATTTCGGTTAGCGGAAGTTCGGAAACCTTATAGGCCATCTGGTAATAACCCAAAAACGTTGATCCCAAAATCCTGCCAACAACAACATCATCAATATTGGTTGATAAAAACTCCAAAAATTCAGCCGCAGTTACCCACTTTCCACGGGCAATTACCTTTTTAAATTTTACTTTTTCAAATCTTAATCGCGGTCGAGGAAGAACTAAAATTTGAGAAATAATAACCTCTGCCAAGGCAGAAACTAGAATTCCCAAAACCAAACCAACTGCCGAACGCAATATCAATGTAGCCAATATGGCAACCAAAGCGTCAATAAAAAAAAGTGTAGAACGGAGAGCAAAATCTTTGCCAAATTCCAACCTTTTTTTAAATTTCACGATAACGGGATTAATAAATCCTCGAATAAGAGGTACTAAACTTATTAGTAGAAGTGAGGGTATTGCCTCGGGGGTATTAAAAAAAAGTGCAATAAAAGGAGTCAATATAAGAATCAAAAGGGTTAAGGCAAGTCCTCTAACGACAGAAACAAAAAACGCCGTGTCCAAATAATTTTCCATATCTTTTTTTTCCTGAATCAAAAAAACATTAATTCCCGTTTCGGTAATTTTCTCCAAAAACAAAAGAACCATCCCGGCTATACCAAAAATCCCAAATTCTTTGGCAGTTAGAATTCTGGCAAGTATTGCGAGTCTAATAAAACCAATCCCGCGCATAAAGATTTTGAGAAGTCCCATCCAAGAAATACCACGAACAGTAGATGAAAAGTAGTTCATTTGACTTAGACCAAAAGCTTTATCAGCCCAAAAGCAAAACCTGCCATGATACAAAGGTCTGATGTCAGCTGGATTAAAGGTATAATCAATCGGGGAAGTGTTCCTGTGACCAAGTCCCTAAGTTTGAGGATAGACCAAAAAAGGTAACCCAAAAAGCAAATTATTAATAAGTAAAAATAAAGTGGATTCCTAAAAGCTAAAATCAAAAGAAAAATGCCTAAAAAATATCTAACAAATATTCCCAGAACCTTAATGTTGTGGGTGGCTAACTTATGTTGGGGGTGCCACCAAATAGCTGTTTGAAAATCCCCATAGGCATATCTAAAAAACTTTATCGCAAGGTCTTTTAAATTTCCCGGCACCTGCCAATAAACAAGCGCTTCAGGAACCCTAATCATCTTAAACCCCTTTTGTATCACCTGGTAATTAAAAAGAGTGTCTTCTCCATACCTATCCAATTTTTCCGAATAGCCACCAATTTTTTCCCAAACAGATTTTCTAAAGGCAATAGATCTACCACAAGGCAAAAAACTCCGAATATCATACCTTTTGGGTAAAACACCCAAGAAAGGGGCAGCTGCTTTTTGAAGACAAGAGTCGGCCAATATTTTGTAGTAACCTGCTACAACACCTGTTGTTTTTTGCGTAAAGGGGGTAATTATTTTTTCCAGCCAATCTTTTTTCGCTACACAACCGGCGTCAATTTGGGCAATAATTTTATAACTAGCTTTTCTCACGGCAAGATTTCTACCCTGAGCCAAAGTCCCTTTGTGAACAAAGATGCGAATTTTTGGATATTTACAGGAAAAAGATTTGAGAATTTCAACTGTCTTGTCTTGAGAACCGTTATCCACAACCACTATCTCATCAGGTTTTCTACTTTGGCGAAGGAGCGACTCCAAGAGTAATTTTATCGATTCCTCTTCATTGTAAACAGCTACCACAACCGAAACTTTCATAAAACTTAAGTTTTACCCGTTTGTGAACGGTATAGGATTCGAACCTATGACCCCTGCAATGTGAGTGCAGTGCTCTACCACTGAGCTAACCGTTCCTAATTTACTATTTTAGCACTTTTGGTTGTTTCGAAGCCAACTCGCAAATTTCTTTAGAGCAATTGCTCGCATTGAATACCTGTTTTTTTGAACTAAATTCATTTCTGCAAAAGTTTTTACCTCTCCCTCTGGAATAAAAATTGAGTCCCAACCAAACCCTCCCCTTCCTCTTGGAAATTCTGCGATATTCCCTTTTACCACTCCTTTAAAAACCCTATATTTGTCCTTAGACCAACAAAAAACAACTGCAGTTGTCGCTTTTGCTCCCCTGTCTTGACCTTTTGGAATCAAACGTGTCAAACCCTCATTACCCAAAACCTTCAGAAAATCGTTAATATAAGTTCCCGGTAAACCGCGAAGATAATTGAAAGATAAACTCAAATCTTCAACAAATATCGGTTTACCAAAAGTAAAAAAATACTCCGCTGCCTTTTGCTTTGCCACCTCCACCTCATTTAGGGATTGTATCTCATTAATCTGAGCTTCCACACCACGAACCTCAAAATCAACCAAGATTTCTCTTGCCTCTTTTAATTTTCCCTCATTGCTTGTTGCAAAATAAAGTATTTTCTTTGACATTAAAATTATTGTATAGTAATTTGGTGAAACAACAACTTCTTAACTGGAAAACTGATTTTGAAAAGCTACGGGATCCTGTCGCCGGCAAGGAAAGGATTAAAAAACTTCTTTTCCAAGAAGAAAAGGATATTAAAAACTATCTAGCACCATGGCTTGAATTTTCCAAAGAAGGAAAACTTGTTTATCCAAGCCAGGGGTTGGTTTTTACTCCCTATGACTATCTTTCATACAAATTTTTATATCTTTTACCACAAGAGATGATTATTAAAACCCTTCGTCTCAGGCGTTTTTTCTTAGAACTTTTTAATCATCCTTATAGGATATATTTTTTACGCCTTACAGACAAAAAAAAATTTAAAGCACCACCAAAGATTTCTTCTAAAGCCTTCGAATCTGCCAGTAAAATGGGTTTATCTTTATCTATAGGCGACCTTGGAGCAACCATTGTTGGTTCAGAAAAACCCAGAATCCAAAGAAGCGAAAGATACGCCCAAGGACCATTTGTCAAATTGGGAAAACAAGCACGTCACATATTCGTGGGTAGTGCAAGTCCGGATATCTGGAATTCTGCCGCAGCTGTGGCAACAATGGCAGCGTCTCACTGTCTGGCTGCGATTCCCCGAAATGGATTGACAAAAGATATCAAGCGTCAAAGTGACCTTGCTAAAGAAGTTTTTCAATGGCTCAATTTAATGGAGCAACAAATCTTAAAAGACCATCCTGTCCGAGACTATATCTCAAAATTATGGAGAAGGAATGTCTCAGGAGTAATTGAGGCAAATCCTGAAAAAGCTCTGAGCAGGGCCGAAGCACTTTTTAATGCTGGAGTGCGCACATTTCGAATCTATTCCCCTGAACCGGGCAATGGACCCGTCGAAACCACAAAAGTATTAAGAAAAGAATATAAGAATAAAATAGAAATCTTTAGCGGTCAAATAGTGGATGTCGGACAAGCCCAGAGGGCAGAAGCTGAAGGCGCAGACGGACTGTTTATCGGCATCGGAGGAGGAGGAAGGTGTACAACAGGATTAAGAAGCGGTTTGGTAATTAATTGGCCTGAACTTTTATGGCAGCTTCGAGGTAAAATCAAAATACCCGTGATAGTTGAAGGCGGAGCCTCGGATCATGTCTCTATCACTCTTCTTTTGGGGGCTTCCGGAATTGGAGTCTCAAGAGTTGTGGCAGGAGGCACTATCGAATCCCCCGGCGGAGCTCTTTACTGCGCAGATGGAAACGGAAAACTTTTTAAGCCCTATGGAGGAGAAGCTTCGGCCAGAGTAAAATACCTTGAATCCAAAATTCTACCCTTTAATATTCCCTCTTTCGTGGAAGGAGAAACCAGAAAGGCGGAAATGAGTTATGTTAAACATCTTTACCCAACTCTTACTTATAATATTCACTATCTTATCGAGGATGCAATTTTGGCAATGGTATTCAGGAACGCCAAAACAATTAGCGAACTACACTGTTTGAATCCTTCACCCATCAGGTGGAATACCACCTTTGACGTTTTTCAGCGCAACACCCATTAGAGAGTGTTATAATCAATCTTATGTTAAGAACTCTTGGAGCATTCATCCTAGATATCATGCAAATTGTGGTTTTTGCAATCGCAATTTTTCTTTTTGTTTATCTTCTTATCCTTCAACCCCACAAAATTCACGGTAAATCAATGTACCCAAGTTTCGACGACGGTGAGTTTCTTCTAACAGATAAAATCTCCTATCGCTTTGATAATCCAAAACGCGGGGATGTCATTGTTTTTAAGGCTCCAGATGGTAAAGACGAATATATCAAAAGAATAATTGCTCTTCCAGGAGAAAAGATTATGATTGAAAATGGAAAGGTATTCATAAACGGAAAAATTTTAAACGAGCCATACCTGAGCCCAGAGCAAATCACAAATGAGGGCAATTTCGCAAAAAATGGTAAAGAACTTTTAGTTCCCGAGAACTCATTTTTTGTGATGGGTGATAATCGGGATCATTCTTTAGATTCTCGAGCTTTTGGTTTTATTGAAAGAACAAAAATTATCGGCAAGGCTTGGCTTGTCTATTGGCCCCCACAAAAATCCGGCATTATTCAAGCGGCTATCTACTAAGCTCAAGAGGTAATTGCTTTATAAAGTCTGTGAAGCCTCTCTTCTGTTTCTTCCAAAGTTCCCTTAAAAACAAAACTAATCCTTGTTTCTCTTCTCGAACGTATGAGTTTAACATGGGTCGTTTTGTCATCTTTACTGGTCTTCAGGGCATTCTCTAGATCCTCCTGCATTCTATCAAGTTCTTCAGAAACAATTCTAAGTTGGTCTTTTCTAGTTTGGGGCTTGAGAGGTTGATTTGACTTAGCCTTCATTCTCCTGGCAATCTCCTCGGCTCTTCTTACTGAGCCAGACTCCCTCAAAATAATTTTATAAGCTTCTACCATAAGGGCGGGGTCATCTATGCCAGCCAGAGCCCTCGCATGGCCTTCTGTAATAAGTCCCGATAAAAGACCGTCTTTAAGCGCATCAGGAAGAGAGAGAAGTCTTATGGAATTTGAAACATAGGCAACCGATTTGCCAATTCTGGCGGCAATTTCAGAATTGGTCAAACCAAACTCATTCATCAATCTTTCAAAACCCTTTGCCCGGTCAAGGGGATTAAGATCAACCCTCTGAACATTTTCCACAAGTGCCATTTCAAGCATTCCTTTGGGAGTGGTTTCGCGGATTATACAAGGGACGTGAGTAAGCCCTGCTAATTTTGCGGCTCGCCACCTTCGCTCACCAGCTATTATCTGATAACCAGCTGGAGTTTTGGCAACAACTAAAGGTTCCAAAACTCCATGTTCTTTAATCGAGTCCACTAGATCAACCAAGCTCTCCGGAGTAATTGAACCTCGTGGTTGTAAGGGGTTGGCCTGCAGTTCATCTACATGAACTTGAATAATCTCCTCTGCCATATTAATCTAGCCTGAAACAACCGAGACTATATTTTTTCCAGCTTTTTTGCCAAATCTCACTAATCCTTTACAGACAGAAAACAAAGTATGATCCCTTCCCAATCTCACGTTTTTGCCAGCTTTAAACTTTGTTCCTCTTTGGCGCAAGAGGACAGATCCACTTGTTACTAGTTGGCCGTGAGTTACTTTTACTCCAAGTCTTTTTCCCGCTGGTCTTTTGTGTTGTGCTGTTTTGCCGCCAGCCTTTTTCTTTGACATAGCCAAAAAAGTCTAAAACAATTTTTCACAGATGTCAATAGATTAGAAAGTTATAGATTGATATATTAAGTGGAGTTTTATCTTAACTTTACTAAGTATGTCGACAGCTCAGGTCGAAAACCAATCTTTCTTCTATAGCGGGACTTTGCTTTATATTTTCTGATATAAAGTTTCTGCCCTTTTTTATCTTCGATTTTATTAAGCTTTATATTTATTTTGTCCACATACGGGCTACCAATCTTAACCTCCCCATCATCTACATAAAGAAGGACAGGAGGAACTAACGTCTTTTCAAGGGTTTTGTCAACAGTCAGAACATCGCCATCACTAACTTTATACTGATGACCAGCAAATTTTATCACAGCGTATTTCATATTTAGAGTATATTATAGCATTAGATAAGAAAACCTTGAAATATAATCAAACAGTTTATGAGAATATTTTCTTTTTCGCCCCAATAACCATCCCCAGGCCAATCATGGTTCCAACTAAGGATGATCCACCCAGCGAGACCAAGGGCAAAGGAACTCCTGTGATAGGAAGCAACCCCAAGTTCATACCTATGTGAATAGTAGTTTGCGAAAGTAAAATTAAAAAAATACCAAAAATAAAAGAACGAGAAGCAAAATTTCTCGCCTCTCCTAAAATTTTAGATATCCTATAAAGAATAAAAACAAAAATCCCGATTACAAGCATCGCTCCCACAAAACCTAACTCTTCACAAATTGAGGCAAAAACAAAGTCGGTGTGTCTTTCTGGAAGAAAAAATAGCTGGGTCTGAGCACCCTGACCCAATCCCCTTCCCCAAAGTCCACCAGAACCAACAGAAATCATTGACTGAATACTATTATAACCTGCTCCGGTTGGGTCTATGTGGGGATTAATAAAGCTTTCCAACCTTTGCCTTTGATATGGAGCAAGAACAAACCACAAAAGCGGTAAAAACAAAATTATCAAAACACCCATAATTAGAAAGTTTTTCTTGTTTATGCCCGACGCAAGAAGGGTTCCCAAAAAACCCATAAACGTAAGTATCGCCACCCCCAACGAAGGCTGAATTGCAACCAAAAAGACGGGTATCAAGACAAGGAAACAAGCTCTAAGAATTCTTCTAAATGACAATTCCTTTTGAGTTAGATAAGTCGCAAAAAAAATCAGAAGAAATGGTCTGACTATCTCCGCGGGTTGAACTGTAAATCCCATAATGTCTATCCACCTAACTGCGCCTCTTTTTATTTGACCAATTATTAAGGGTAAGATAAGAAGAAACAGACTACCAATATAAAAGTGATTTGCAAAAATTGATAACACCTCAAAATCAATAGCCGAAAAGATTATAAACAGTAAGCTTCCCAAAAGTATATACAAAATATGTTGCCTTAATGAGTACTCTGCAATGGAATTTAAGACCAAAAGGCTGAAAATCAAAGTTAAAGTAACGCCTATTGTCAAACCTTTCTCATTGACAATACCCCCAACTATCCTTCTCATGAAGATGCCCTTGTGATTTTAAACGTTCCCTTTTTAATTGACTTTGCAAGGGTACTCCTAAGAATTTTCTTTATAAACAACGGGTCAGCGGGGACCCAAGGAGAGAAAACATAAATCTTGTCAGTCAACCCTATTCCTATTTTCTTTCTTTCTAACTGAATTTTGCGGATAAGTTCTCTGACTCTTGCTTCTTCTTTTAGTCTCGGAGTAATTTTCGTATTCAGTTTCACCTTCAAGGTTTTCCCTATTGACCACTTCAAATTATGAACATTTACCTCATCCTTAAGAAGCTCAACAAGCTCACTTTCGGGCTTGGGGAAAGAAGCAACTACCTCAACTCCCAAAAGAGGTTGCCTAACGGGAATATTTTTTCTTTTACGCTGAGAGTGAATAATCTCAACTATTTTTCTCAGTCTAGTCATTCTGGTAATTAATGCCTCGTCCACTTTCAAATCCTCAACTGGCCAATCGGAAAGATGTACAGAATCTTCCTTTGTCAGATTGCGATATATTGCATCACTAATAAAGGGAGTAAATGGTGCAAGTACCCTCGAAAGATTGACTAAAAGATAATACAAAATCCCAAACAAATTATTCTTATCTTCCCTTTTTCGGGAACGTCTGATATACCAGTTGGAAAAATCATCCACAAAAGCCTCTAGTATCATGCAGGCTCCATAAGCATTGTAACTATCAAGGAGGTTGGTTACTTCTTTTTTTACTTCTGAAAATCTAGAAAGTATCCAGCTATCTAAAACTTTCTCAATTCTAATAAGTTTGTCCTGGTTATTTTTTGACGTTGGTTTCCAGTCCTCCAAATTTGCGTAAGTAACAAAAAAATTATAGATATTCCAAATCTTCAAATAGAATTTTCTGCGCACTTCATCGGCCAATTTATAACCAAAAAGAAGATTTTCAGATGGATTTTGCCTAAGATACATCCAACGCATAACATCAACGCCAATTTTCTCAGCCGCCTCGTTAAACTCAATGGCATTACCCCAACTTTTGTGCATTGGCCTTCCATCCTCTGCAAGAAGAGTTGCAAAACCCAAAACGGTCTTAAACGGTTCCCTTTTCTCCAGAACCGTACTCATGGCAATAAGCGAATAAAACCAGTTTTTGAATTGCCCTGGAAAACTTTCAGTGATAAAATCAGCAGGAAACCACTCTGCCCACTGAGATTTATCAATTATATAAAGCGGGGCTCCTTTGTTGTCTTTACAAATAGTTGAAAATGAAACTATTCCCGCATCCAACCACGGGTTACCCACGTCCGGTACTCTTTTGCAGACCCCCAGGCATTTACTACAGGCAATCTCAACAGCATCTATCCATGGTCTGTGGGGAGAATGTCCTTCAAACTTTTTCCAGCCCCTGATAGATTTTTCCTTTAATTCTTGTTTACCGCCAATTAATTCAAAATTGCCACAACTGGCACATTCCCAAATAGGCAAAGCCAGCCCCCAGTACCTTTTTTTGGAAATAAGCCAATCGTGCATGTTATCCAGCCAATCAAGCTCTCTTTTCAAACCAAACTTTGGAATCCAATTAATCCTCCGGGCTACAGCTTTCATATCATCTCTTACTGGATCAATGGCTATATACCACTCATCAACCACTCTCCAAACAAGCTCTGTTTTACATCTCCAACAAGCAGGATAACGGTGGGTAATTGAAGAAATCTTAAAGAAAAATTTACCCCCATCCTTTTTCCGAAGATAATCAATAATGATATTTGGTTCATTTTTGGCATTTCGACCCGAAAATTCATTCATACCACTATAGTAATTTGCTTCCTCATTAATAACTTCTATTACAGCTAAATTTTTCTCTTTACCCAGTTTAAAATCCTCCTCTCCAGCCCCTGGGGCAACATGTAGTATTCCGGTTCCTTTGGTGGCAACAACCAAGTCAGAAGCTTCAACTACCTTATGGAATGTCTGGGGAGCTGAGTTCATGGCATCCACTACCCGGGGCAAATCATCAAAGGGACCTTTATACGTTAGGCCGACTAACTCTTTACCCTGAAAACTTTTACCCGCCCTCCACTGAGATTCTTCAAGAATGTTTTTAACAAACAAATCATAACCTTCTTCTTTAGGTACTTGATCCTCTCTAATAAAAACTATCTTCTCGCCAGTTCTCTTGTTTATCCATTCTCTGTAAATAAAATCGGAGTTGACAGCAAGTGCGACGTTGGCAGGAATAGTCCAAGGTGTGGTAGTCCAAACCAAAAGACTAAAATCCTTTTCTTTAACAGGGACTTTAAAAAAAACAGTCTCGTGAGTAAGTTCTTTATAATCCTCTGTCAAAATTTCATGCTGGGAAATTGCCGTACCACAGCGGGGACACCATGGAACCGAATCGGTTCCCTTGTAAATAAGCCCTTTTTCCCAACATTTTTTCAAAAAATACCAAATCATATAGTTATTCTCGTCACTAAGGGTATAGTAGGAATTTTCCCAATCCATAAAATACCCCAAGCGCTTTGACTGCTCGGTCTGAATCTTGGAATATTTCTTAACCCTGGCCTTACAAAGCTCAACAAACTTTGCAATACTTTTTTCTTTATTGCCCGGAACTAAATTCTCAATATCTTTTTTGCTTTTTAAGCCAAGTTCCTTTTCCACCTCCACTTCAACCCAAAGACCCTGGCAATCAAAACCGTTTTGGAAACGCTCCTTAAAACCTCTCATGTTTTTGTATCTTTGCCAAAGATCTTTGTAGGTTCTGCCCCATGCATGATGAACTCCCATAGGATTATTGGCAGTGATTGGACCATCTAGAAAAGAAAATCTCTTCTTGGAATTTCTATTTTTAGATAAATACTTTTTGACTATTCCTTTTTTGTACCAATAATCAAGAAGTTTTTTTTCCATTTCGGGAAAGTTTATCTTCAAATCGACAGGTGAAAAATAGGGTTTTGCTACCATGACTCTAGTTTAACATTTTTAGTGTATTTTACGAAGAAAAGCGGGTATGTCATACTCTTTTCCATAATCTTCATCTGGAGAGGGCGGAAGTTCTTCTGTCTCTTCTTCTTTCTCTTTCTCAGAAGACTCATCCTTTTCCTCAACCCCTTCTTTTTCCTCCTGGACAGGCAACTGCGGGAGTTGGCTAACAGTTCCCTGCATCATCTGTGAAATACGGGCCTGTGTCTCGTCAAATCCAGTTGCCACAACGGTTATTCTTATTTGGTCACTATACTCATTCTTAACAACAGCTCCAAAGATTATATTGGCATCCGGATCTGCTTGATTGGAAATAATTCTAGCCGCCTCATCCACTTCATACATAGTAAGATCTGGCCCCCCTGAGATATTAAATAAAATCCCCTTTGCTCCATCTATAGAAAGGTCCAAAAGCGGAGAAGAAACAGCCGCACGGGCGGCCATTTGGGCACGATTTTCCCCAACTCCCGTACCTATTCCCAAAAGCGCCGTACCGGCGTCTTTCATAATCGTTTTTACATCAGCAAAATCAACATTGACAAGCCCAGGGGTAGTAATTATATCTGCTATTCCACCAACAGCTTGAGACAAAACGCTGTCGGCTATTTTAAATGCCTCAAGAAGGGTCATTTTTCTATCTATTACGTCCATAAGACGTTGATTTGGTATAACAATCATTGTATCAACTTCTTCGCGTAATTTTTCTATTCCCTCCTCAGCAACCACCGCCCTTCTTGCTCCTTCAAAACTAAAAGGTTTAGTCACAATACCAACTGTCAAGGCACCGCTTTCTTTGGCTATCTTGGCAATTATAGGTGAAGCTCCGGTACCTGTCCCCCCTCCCATTCCCGCAGTAATAAAAACCATATCGGAGTCAACTAAAAGTTCTTTTATCTTTTCTACAGATTCCTCAGCCGCCTGCAGACCAATTTCAGGATTTCCCCCAACACCCAGTCCCTTTGTCAATTTTTCTCCAATCTGGAGTTTCGTGGGAGCTTGATTAGCGAGAAGCACTTGGGCGTCTGTATTAATGGCAATAAACTCTACCCCAGAAACTTGCCCAGATTCAACCATAGAGGAAACCGCATTTCCTCCACCACCCCCAACACCAATTACTTTAATTTTTGCAATTCTTGCCTCATCCGGCTTAACAAGAGCCATATATGTGAGCAGATTCTATCTTTAAAAATCTAAAAAAGCAAATCTGATTTTTACTCAGGGTAGAAGATCTCTAATTTTATTAAAAATATTAGCAAACAAGTCCTTTGATGCTAGTTTAAACCTTTCTCTAAAAGCCGGCAAGCTGCTATGTCGCCCAGAGGGAGTGTTTCCATACAGAATAAGACCTATAGCCGTAGAAAATGCTGGTGTGAGAATGTCATCCACAAGACCTCCAACTCCATGTGGTACTCCAATTCTAACCGGCAAAACAAGCATCCTTTTTGCTGCATCTTCTATGGCAACGGTTAAGGCTCCTCCGCCTGTGATTATTGCGCCTGAGGGAATTTTATTAATAAGACCAGCCTTCTCAAGATCAAGCCTTATCATGGTAAAAATTTCATTTAATCGAGGTCTAATAATTCCTTCAATAACAGTTCTTTTTGAAACTTTCTTAATTCCAAGTGCGCCAGTTTCTGATATATCTATTTGATCAGTTTTGGTTTCTTTAGATTTCTTGTCAGTAGAGAGAGTGAGTTTAATTTTTTCGGCCGTATCCAGAGAAATACGAAGACCAATGGCTAAATCATTGGTCACATTTTTACCACCTATTGGAATAGTGCCTGAATAAGCCAGTGATCCATCTATCCAGGCACAATAAGAAGTAGTTCCTCCACCAATATCCACAAGCAAACACCCCAATTCTTTTTCGGTTTCACTCAGAACTGCCTGGGCTGAAGCATAACCAGAAAAAACTATATCTTCTATATCCACTCCTACTTCATTGACAGCTTTTGTAAGATTTTTTAAAGCTGCGGATGAGGAGGTAATAATATGGGTATCCACTTCAAGCCTCACACCAAACATACCTACAGGGTCTTTAATACCGCCTTCGCCATCAACCGTAAAGCTTCTTGGAATTACATGAATAACCTCCCGAGAAGTGGGAAGGGATATTGCTTTGGCAGCTTCTATGACTCGATCTACATCCTCGCTGGAAACTTCTCCTTCTGGATCTGATATTGCCACCACCCCCGTGGAATTTTGCGAAGCAATATGAGCGCCTCCTACAGATAAAAATGCTCTATCTAAATTGTATCCCGCCATTCGCTCCGCTGCCTCTACCGCTTCAATAATAGCGTCTACAGCTTCTTCAATATCAACTATCTGGCTTCTTTTCACACCTTTGGACACGGAAGTGGCTGCACCAAGAATATTAATACTAGAATCATATGTCACCGGGTTTATTTCACCTTGGGCGATAATTGCAGTTATCTTCGAAGAACCAATATCAATTGCTGCCGTAATTTTTCCTTTGGCCATTTTTTTACTATCTGACTACAGGATTTTGATAACGTAAATCAATCGACCTTATCCTGCCTCCATTTTCAATTTTAGAATCTTCTTGAAAATGATTCAACCCTGAAAGAATAAGTCTTAGAGACCCCAATAGATAAGAAATATCTCCACTTGAGGGAAAATAAACCTCTATTCCATTGGGAAGACTAACCTTCAAGGTATCGTTCTCAAAATAACCCTTTTTCACCGCGTAAAGCTCATATAATTTTTCTAAAAGGCTTGCGGAAAATACTAAAGCAAAAGATACCTCCTCTCCCAGATTGAGATTCTCCTCATATTGTAAACCCTCGGCAGTTTCGATTACAGGCAGTGCAGTTTTGTCTACAAGCGCATATATTTTCCCTTTGGAGTCAAAAATCAGATATTTACCATCTTTTTGCCTAATTGCAGCAATTCCTTTTCTTTCAATAACATCAATTTCCAGTTTATCAGGTAATGAAAATTTAATCTGGTAATCGAAAACACCTATCTGCCTATCTAAAAAATTCCTGACCGCCCTTTTTGTTTCCTTAAGAGTTGTCGTCTGGATAGAAGCCAGAGCAGAATTTAAAAAATCTGAACAAGGTCCAAATTGACTCTTGCAAACAATTGTTCTAATTGGAATTATTCGCTCAACAACTAAGATTAATAAAAAAGAACTCAAAATCCCCATAAATAATAAAAACCTCTTCATGACTCTAAAATCACAAGCAAGATTTTATTAATTCCACCAGCTTGCCGGAAGCTAGACGATCAAGTTTAGAGTAAGTGTTTTTGGAGCCTGAGACCATAAAAGTCCAATTTTTTAAAATCTCTTCAATCTTTTGCAAAAGTATACCTGGGGAAAGCTTATCCTCCGTTATTACTACCGCCAAGCCGCTTTTTTGGGCTAAGCGGGCATTTTGTAATTGCTCATCGTATCTTGACCAAGAGATGGGTATCAAAACTGAAGGTCGGGCTGTTGCCATGATTTCTGCAACAGTATGGGCTCCTGCACGCGAAATTAGAATATCCGCTCTACGATAAACAGAAGCCACATCAGCTGGGTCTATGAAATCATAAACTTCGTATCTTCGAGAAAGTTCCGGAGAAAGATTCCTCTTCCTTCTCAAAAAATAGGCATACTCAAGATTACCACATTGATGGATTATGATATATTTTTTTAAGAGTTGCTCAAGAATCTCATCAACAACCTTGTTAATCTTGGCAGCACCACGCGAGCCTCCTGTTATGTAAATAGTCGGTGGCACTCCGTGGTTTTTTTTTGGAAATATTTCGAAAATTGATGACATAAGCGGCAAACCAATAAGCTTAACCTTTGAGGAAGGAAAAAATTTCTCACTTTCCCTTCGCGAGATGGCTATTTTGGTGGCGAAGAAAGAAGAAACTCTATTGGCCAGGCCTATTGCTACAGTCTGTTCGTGAATAACTACCGGAATTCTTAATAGATATCCTCCCAACACAACAGGAAAAGCTGCAAATCCTCCAAAGGAAAGAATAATCCGAGGACGAATTTTAATCAGTAAAAAAAGTGCGTGAAAAAAACCTAGAGGAATTTTCAAAACCGAGGGTATGGTGTACCTACTCCACTTTCTTTGAACTCTTCCAGATACTATTTTATAACTGGTTATACCCAGACGCGGCAAGACGCGCTGTTCTAGAGGTAAAACCTTATGGCCTTCAAAAGCGCTAGCTGCTCCTATCCAAAAAATTTCCCAAAAATAATTATCACTTTGTCTAAGAAACTCTTCAACCACAGACAAGGCAGAGGTGGCTGCATGTCCCCCAGTTAAAACGATTTTGATATGTCTTTTATCACTCTTTTGCATGTTTTGAGATATTGATTAGAATTCCAATAGCCACTAAAATCATAACCAAACTTGAACCTCCGTATGAAAAAAAAGGAAGCGGGATACCAGTTAAAGGCACTAAAGCAACCATTGATCCGATATTCAAAAAAACTTGTCCCCCAATCCAGGCAGTTATGGCTGTAGCTAAATATCTAGAAAATGGGTCAGTAGTCTTTAAGGCAATTTTATACATTTTATAAGTAAGAAAGAAAAATCCTATTATTATAACCGAAGCACCTATAAAACCTATCTCTTCGCTAATAATTGCAAAAACACTGTCTGTTGCCACCTCTGGAAGAAATAAAAATTTTTGTCTAGACTGACCTAAGCCAACTCCCGTAATTCCTCCAGAGCCTAAAGCTAAAAGAATCTGGCGAATATGATAAGAAGAACCTAGGGGGTCACTTATAGATTTAATAAAACTAAGCACTCTTTCTCTTCGGTATTCTGAAAAGTGTATAAGTAAAAAACCAGATAGAGTCGTCAATAGCCCAAGACCAGCTAGCCATAAAATATTTATTCCTGATACAAATAGCTGTGAAAAACCTATCAAAATAATAATAATCGTTGTGCCCAAATCGGGTTGAAGCATAATAAGTCCTGAGACTAAAATTATCGGAATAAGATTTATCCAAAAAGCCTTTTTCTTCTCCAAAAGATAAGCCAAATAAATAGCCAGAGTTAATTTGACAAATTCAGAGGGCTGGAAGGATACCAATCCCAAGTTTAACCAACGGCGCGCACCCAAGACCTTGGAGCCAAATGCAGGAAAAAGCACAAGGATTAAAAGTATCACGCTTAGTACAAAAAGGGGGAGAGCTATTTTTTTCCAAAAATTGTAAGGGAGCATGCTTGAAACAATCAATAAAATAAAACCCAAGATACCCCAAAGAATCTGTTGTTTAACAAAATAGAGACTGTCGGAAAAAACAGAAAGCGCCAACGGTGCCGAAGCGTCTGCAATGGCAACAAACCCCAAGATGGTTAGCATTAAACTTGTAAATAATAATCCCTTATCTACCAAACCTTTTTTCTTAGTACTCAAACGTAGTCCACGCCTTGATATTGGGGTATAAATTTTTCTTCTTGGCTTTTTGAATTTGAATAAAAACACTCCAATATTTTCTAGAGCTTTTTGCTATTACATGGTTGCCAACCAAAGACCAACAATCGCAAACATTATTCCAGCAAGCCAAGCTCTCATCACAATTTTTGGTTCCTCCCAACCTATTGCCAAAAAAGCGTGGTGAATTGGGGCAAGGGGAAAAATTGGCCTGTTAAATAACCTCCAACCAATTATCTGAATTAGGGAAGAAGCTGCTTCTATAACGAAAATACCTCCTATTACAAAAAGCGCTGCAACATTACCCGTTAAAAGACCGATAACTGCAATCATTGATCCAAAAGACAATGCTCCGGCATCGCCTAGAAAGATTCTCGCCGGCCAAATATTGAAGTATAAAAACGCAATAAGCGCTCCAATCCACAGGGTAATAAATATAGCCAGGGGGGTATCTATGGCTCCTACAGTAATAATAAATGCAAAAAGGTAAATTAATAAAAGTCCCGATGAAAGGCCATCCAGGCCATCTGTGAAATTAAAAGCATTTGTGAAAAAAACTATTATAAAGGCTGCAAAGGGTATATAAAAAACCCCAAGGTCCAAAACATCAACAAAAAAGGGTATATGAAGAATATGAATTCCAAGACCACGGTATAACCACGTAGCTATAATTATTGCCAAAAAAAACTGGAGAGCAAATTTTTGCCACCTTCCAAGACCATACCAAAAACCCATCCTCCCTTGACGGGGTTTACCAAATATCTTAATTAGGTCGTCGAATAAACCCAAAATTCCAAATGATATAAACGTAAAAAAAATTATAAGCAATTCATTTCTAAGATCATGGGCACTTTTTATATAAACTCCAAGCCTCGAGACAAGCGGAAAAACAAAAAGAAACAAAATCACAACAGAAGCAATGATTAAAATACCACCACCAGTAGGTGTTCCAGCTTTTTTATCGTGAAGTTTATCAAATAAAGAAACTTTACCCTTTCCTGCACCTTCTTTTCTGCGAAGCATTTTAAATCGATAAAGTAAATCTATAAAAGGCACAATAAGAACGCTGTTTATTAGAAATGAAAAAATCACAAGTCCTAAAGCCAAGGGCAGGATGTTTGGCGAATTCATATACTAAACAAAGTTATTATAGCCCAGAAAAGAGGCTCATGACAACTTTGAAACAAGACAGTCTAGGTTCAATGAGCGTGATCCTTTAATTAAGATGTAAGTATCTTTTTTGAGATATTTCTTGAGGTATCTATAGGCACCTTCCCAGGTTTTTAACCAAATTATTTTTTCTGGAGAAATTCTTTTTGAGGCTTCTTGGACAGAATATTTCATAGCTAATCCAATTCCAATAAATAAATCTAACTTCAAATTTCCGATAGTCTTTCCGATTTCCCTATGATATTTCTCTTCAAAACCACCCAGTTCTCTCATCTCCCCCATAACCACTATCTTCTTTTTTCCTTTTGAAAGAGCTGAAAAAAGATTTAAGGCAATTTTAGCCGCCTCTGGATTGTTATTGTAGCTATCATCAAATACGACTGTACCGCTTTTGAGTAAAACTGGAGTCATTCTGTGTTCAGGTGGAATAAGATTTTCTAAACCTCTTTTAATATCCTCAAGCGAAGAACCAAGAAGATGACAAACACCTGCAGCAGCAAGAGCATTTGAAACATATTGTCTACCCAGCATTGGTAATCGAACAACTTTTTTATCCTTTCCCACATAAAGGGTAAATTTTGTCTTCATATCTTTGGTGTAGGATATTTTTTTAGCCTTAATGAACCCCTTATCCCCATAATAAACCACCTTGGCCCGTGTATAATTTTTAAAGCTTCTAGTGAAAGAGTTCTCTGAATTCAAAACTGCCCAGTCAGTAGGGGTCAAACACTTAATTAGCTTGGATTTTTCCTTACTGACTCCTTCAACTGATTTAAGAAACTCCAAATGAGTAGGATAAATATTGGTTATAACAGCAATGTCAGGTTTAGCTAGCCAGAGATAAAAATCCATTTCTCCAGGATACTCCACACTCATTTCCAAAATCAGATATTTTGTATAGGGACTTGTGGAAAGTATTGTAGAGGGAATGTTGTAAATGGGATCAATATTTTTGTAGGTTTTTTGTGTTTTCCCAGACAAAGAAAGAATACTATAAATCATCTCTTTGGTTGAAGTTTTTCCGGCACTTCCGGTTATTGCCACTATTTTAAGACCAAAGACTTTTTTTAGAAAAAGTAAATAATATTTAGCTAATCTGCGTCGAAGCGGGTGATAAACCAAATTTTTAATTAAACTACCAAGGAAGACAAAAATGTTTTCTGGTTTATAGGCCAAAAATTTTTCAACATGAACCATAGGAAAATTACTTCCTCCTAGCCACCAGCGAATTATCTTTTTTATCAACCACATACTTAAAAATATCTTATTCTAAAGCCCATTTTTAGTGATTTTTTAGGAAATTCAAAACTTCCTTTTTGAAGATTTTTCCTCTTTGTTTATAATCATCAAACATATCAAAAGAAGCTGAGGCAGGAGAAAAAACAACTACTCCATCTTTGGGAGTATTTTTAAAAGCCACTTTCACAATTTCTCTCGTAGGGGGTTTTCCAAGCTCAATAATTTTACCATTGTACTTTGCATAAAAAAGAGCCTCTTTTATTTTTCGAGCTGTGTCCCCAATCAAAACAACACAACCAACATTTTTCTTTTTACTAATCACTTCTCCTAATTCTGTATAATCTAATCCCTTGTCATAGCCCCCCAAGATGATTGTGATAGGTGCGTTAAAGGAATTAACAGCAGCAATTGAAGGTTGTGGATTAGTTGAAAACGAATCATTATAAAAAGAGACACCCCTACCTTTTCCAACAAACTCCAATCTGTGTTCCAATCCCTTAAAGTTATAAACAACCTTTTGGACTATTTTTCTTCCTATTCCCAAGACCCGGGAAACCGCAGTTGCAGCAGCTATATTTTCCCAGTTGTGTTTTCCAAGAAGTAAAAACTTTTTAGTGTTATAAAACTTTAAAACATCTTTGCCGGAAAAATAGATTACTTTTCCTTTTGCTACTTTCCCAAAACCTTTCGAAACCTTGTAATCGGAATTGATAACGGCAAAATCCTTCTCATTCTGATATCGAACAATATTTTTTTTGGCATTCACATATTCTTTAATATCCTTGTGCCAATCAAGATGGTCCTTTGTAATATTCAAGACAACCGCGATATGAGGACTTTTTCTTAAGTCAATAAGCTGAAATGAAGAAAGTTCCATCACCACCCAAGAATTCTTAGTAATCTTTTTTAATAAAGATAAGTAGGGAATTCCAATATTGCCGGCCAAAAAAACTTCTTTTTGAACTTTTCTTAAAATTTCATAGATCAGGCTACTTGTTGTTCCCTTTCCTTTGGTACCGGTAACTCCAATTATCTTTCCGGCACATCTTTCGAAAAAAATCTTTATCGGGCTGGTTATGAGTACTCCCTCCTTTTTGGCTTTGAGGAGGGCGGGCTTATATGGATAAACTCCCGGAGATCGGACAATATAATCAAAATTCGAAAAATCGCCGTCTAAATAGTTCTTGCCACAGATAAATTTTATTTTTTTTATCATTAAACCTGTCAGATCTAGCTCACTTTTTTCTTTTTGATCAAAAACTGTAATAAAAGCACCTTCCCCAAGTAAAAACTTCAGTGCATCTTTGCCTTCAATTCCCAATCCTATTAAAGCTACATTTTTATTTTTGAACCTCATGATATTTTTTTAACTTTCCCACCAAGAGCCATCGTAACTGCCTTTCTATCACTCCATGGGTACTCTATTCCTTTGATATTCATACTTTTTTCATGCCCTTTTCCACAAATCACCACAAGGTCACCTTTTTGAGCAATTTTATTAATTGCAAAATATATTGCTTCACCTCTATCTGGAATTTTCAGAAAGTAATTCCCTCTGGTTTGATGGTTCGAACTATTAAACTTCCCCTCATCAACTTCCATTGCACCCCCTCTTTTAGCTCCGGCTGCAATTTCTTCGATAATTCTTGCGATACTTTCATTTCTGGGGTCTTCACTTGTCAAGACAGTAAAATCAGCTATCCTACCAGCAATCTCTCCCATTACCGGACGTTTGCTATCGTCTCGCTCACTGGCACATCCGAAAACTACAATTAACTTAGCATTAGTTTTGGGGCGTAGGGTTGTTAATACATTCTGCAAAGCATTCGGTGTGTGAGCAAAATCTATGAAGATTTTTATACCTTTTTGGTTCTTGATTTCTTCTAGCCTTCCCTCGGGAAGACGAAAATCCTGCAAAGCTTTCTTTATTATTCTAAAAGGTATTTTATAAATTCTGGAGGCCGCTATTGCGGCCAGAGCATTTGCCACATTAAACTGGCCCGGGAAATTAAGATTAATATCAATCTTTTTATTTTTATAATTTAGTTGAAAGGAAACTTTGGCATTTTCCTGAATTTTATCAGCCCAAAAGTCAGCTTTCTGTTTTAGAGAATAAGTATATATATTTGTTATTGGGGAAATTCTTTTTGTAAAAATAGGAAAACTGGAATCGTCCTTATTCAAAACAGCGTTTTTTGCTTTTTGAAAAAGCTTAAGCTTTGTATCTCTGTAAGTTTCAAAAGTTTTGTGATAAAAAAGATGCTCGGGGGTAATATTGGTCAGTACGGCTGTGTCAAAATCCACTCCAGCAATTCTTTGCTGGTCAATACCTTGGGAAGTTACTTCCATCACGCAATAAGTACATCTTGCCATAACCATTAAATTCAAAATTTTCTGCAGTTCAAGCGGCTCGGGATTGGTTACGTGGGCGCCTGTTTCATAAACTTTTTTACTAATTTCAGCACCAATAGTTGAGATAAGACCAACCTTTCTCCCCGATCCTTCCAAAATTGCCTTAATCATATTGGCAGTCGTTGTTTTACCGTCAGTGCCGGTTACTCCGATAACCTTTAATTTCTTTGCTGGTTGTCCATACCAAAAAGATGCAAGATAAGACAAGGCTTCTCGGGAATTTGAAACTTTTATATAGGTTATTGCCTTAAGCCAACTTTTTTGAGGTTCTTTTTCTCCAACAACAACAGACGCACCTTTTCTTATAGCCTCTGGGATAAATTTGTGTGCGTCAAGCGTAAAACCTGAAATTGCAACAAAAAGATTACCTTTTTGCACTTTTCGAGAATCATCTGAAACGCCTGTAATAAAAATATCCTCTGAACCAAACACCTTTTTTTGTGGTAAAATTTCGATAAACCTAAAAAGCTTCTTTTTGACTTTGGCCATTTTTAAAAACTTATGTAGCAAACTTCAGGTTCAAGAATTACTCCAAATTTTTTCTTGACATCCTTTTGTATAAGATTTGCAAGTCTTTTTACTTCTCTTGCTTTTCCCTTTCCATTCCGGTTAAGTAAAACCAAGGCATTTTTGTCCGATACTCCAACATTGCCGTAAACTTTCCCTTTCCAGCCTGCCTGTTCAATAAGCCAACCGGCAAAAAGTTTAACCTTTTTGTCTTCGGTAAAGAAAAAAGGGATATCGGGGTATTTTTCCTTAAGGCTAAGAAAAAATTTCTTACTAACAACTGGATTTTTGAAAAAAGAACCAGCATTTCCGTGGCCCTGATAATCTTCCAGTCTTTGAGATCTCAACATTAGAACTGCTTTTCTGGCATCTTGTAAAGAGGGCTTTTTAATTCCCTTCTCTTTCAAAAAATTAACAAGCGATTCATAAGTTAGAGTTGGTTTTTTGTTTTTAAAAAGTTTTAAAGTAATATTAATGATTACAAATCTAGCATTTTCTTTTTTGAAAACGCTTTGGCGGTAAGAAAATTTGCAATCTTTTTTATTCATAATTACAAACTTTTCTTTTTTTGTATCGAATGCTTTTAAACTTACAAACACGTCTTTCAACTCTTGACCATAGGCCCCTATGTTTTGGACTGGCGCCGCACCAACTGTACCGGGAATACCAGATAAACACTCTATCCCTTGTAAATTTCTTTTAACCGTCTTTTCCACAAGATCATCCCAAATTACACCGGCATCAGCCTTCACTAAACAGCTTTTTTTAAGAGAGGAAAAAACAATTTTCTTATTTTGAAGTTGAATAACCACTCCGGGAAAACCCTTGTCGCTTATTAAAACATTGCTTCCACCACCCAATACAAAAATTGGTAGCTTCTTGGACTTGGTAAATTCAAAAGCATTTCTGAGTTCATCTTCTTTTTTTATTTTAATAAAAAAGCGTGCCCTACCCCCAATTCTAAAAGTAGTTAAAGGCGCTAATTTGACATTTTCTTCAATTCGCATAATTTTTTTTTAATAACATCCTCGCCAATTTATAACTTTCTCCAGCTCCCATAACTATGGCCACATCTTTCTTTTTTGCATTTTGCCAAAAATATTCGGCAACACTCTTAAAATCCGCAATATAGCGAATGTTTTTGTGTCTGGAAACACGAACTATATCTTGCCCGCTAACACCAAAATCCTGAGTATCTCTGGCTTTGAAAATTTTTGTGATTATTACTAGAGAAGCACTGAAAAAACAATTCTTATAATAAGGCAACAAGGTTTTGGTTCTGGAGTAGGAATGCGGCTCAACTATTGCCCAAATTCTTGCATGGGGGTGTTTTTGTTTCAAAGCATCAAGGGTAACCCTTATCGCTGTCGGGTGATGAGCATAATCATCATAAATTTTAATTCCCCTCCAGTGGCCGATTAAATCCATTCTTCTTTCAACCCCTTCAAATTTTGCCAAGGATTTTTGTATTATCTCGTCCTTAATTTTCAAAAATTTACCAAGTGCGATAACTCCCAATGCATTGGAAATATTATAAGCTCCCGGTAACTGCAGTTTATAACTTAGTCCATCAACCTCAAAAAAAGAAAAATTTTTACCTAGAATGATATTCTTGGCAATATATTCGCAGTTTCCGTTAATGCCGTACTTTAGAAGATTGACTCCTGGGGGATTTTTTTCAAGAAGCTTTCTCACTCCTTTATCATCCCAATTGACAATCAAAAGTTTTTCTCCAATTAAATTTTTTATGTGTTTTTTGAAACTATTAAGAAGTTCGCCCTTATCTTTGAAAAAATCAGGATGATCCATCTCAATGTTATTTAGGATAATCACACTCGGGTTGTAGTTTAAAAAATTATTGTTGTACTCATCTGCCTCTGTAATAAAATATTTGCTTTTACCGACTCTATAATTGGTTTTCCATTTTTTAACTGTCGCTCCAACCAATGCCCAAGGATTAAATTTTGCATCTTCCAAAAGACAAGCAGCCATAGCTGTGGTAGTTGACTTTCCGTGAGTGCCTGAAATGCAAATAACCTTTTTGCCTTTTTGAAGATACTCACCAACAAATCTTTGCCAGGTGATAACTTTCTTTGCTTTTTTAATCTCTGGAATATTTCTTTTCAAGACTGCTGGGGTAATAACCAAAAGGTCTATGTTCTCAAGATGTTTCTCACTATGCTCAAAATAAACTTTAATTCCCGAGTGTCTGACCTTATCTAAATAAGGAGTTGATTTTAACTCGTCACAACCGGTGACTTGAAAGTTTTGAGATTTCGCCAAAACTGCTGCTGCAGAAATTCCACTTCCACCAATTCCCATGAAGTGAATAATCTTCATCTTTTCTCTACTTCAGCTCCAAGGCTAGTGAGTTTCAATTCAAGATCCTCGTAGCCTCTTTCAATAACATCAAAATTGTCAATAACACTTTTACCCCTAGCTGCCAGTGCCGCCAAGACAATTGCCATGCCCGCCCTGATATCCTTAGAAATCATCTCAGCCCCCCTCAATTTAACAGGACCGACAATAAATACTCTGTGGGGATCCGCGATAATAATTTTTGCCCCCATGGAGATAAGATCATCAACAAAAAATATCCTCCATTCAAACATCCAGTCATGACAAACCACCTGCCCCTCTGCTTGTGTGGCTGCAACTATAAGCGGACTCATTAAATCTGTAGGAAAACCTGGCCATGGTCTTGTCTGAAATTCCTTGATTTGACCATCAAATCTAAGATTCGATGGTTTAATCTCCCAAATATTCTCCCCAGGAAAGGAATACTTTATATTAAGATGATCAAAGTAACAACAAATCATTCTTAAATCTTCTTTCCTAACCCCCTCAATCTTTACGTTTCCGTGGGTAATAGCGGATGCAATAGCCCATGTGCCAGCTTCAATATAGTCAGGAATAACCTCGTGTGTTGTTCCTTTTAAATTTCCGGCTCCAACTATCTTGATACTATTTGTTCCAGCCCCTTCTATTCTGGCACCCATTTTGGTCAACATCAAAGCTAAATCTTCAACGTGTGGTTCACAGGCGGCATCTAGAATTATCGTTTCTGATTTTATACCAGATGCCAACAATAGACCAAGTTCAGTCGCCGTAACCGAAGCCTCCTCTAAAAAAACTTCACGAAATCTGGGTTTGGGGTTAAATTTTATAAAGTATCCGTCCCCTTTTTTTGTGATTTTGGCCCCCATTGACTTAAGTAAAGAAAAATGCGTTGATAAAAGTCTTTTACCTATCGAACAACCCCCAGGGGTGGAAATTTGGGCACAACCAAATCTTAAAAGGAGGGGAGCTATCAAAAGCGGGGCTGTTCTTATTCTTCCTGACAGACCCTTTTTGATAATATATTTATTTACACCGGATGGGTCTATTCTAATTTTATTTGTACCAACCCCCTCTACTTTGGCGCCAAGATCTTTGACAATCTCACACATAACCGAAACGTCTGTGATTCTGGGCATATTGACTAGAGTAGTCGGAGTATCTGAAAGAAGGCTGGCAGCTATCAATTTAAGTGCAGAATTTTTATTACCCGATAGTCTTACTTTTCCTGACAGCGTCCTTTCTCCTGAAACTATAAGTTTAGACATAGATTATTTATTTTAACACAGCCAATCAATTTTTCGGCAATTTTTAAGATTCTGGTCTAATTCCAAAATAAAAGAAAAGCTCCTTGGCAATATCGAACCACAAAGGAGCAGCAGTCTCTGAACCCCAAGGAGAACTGCTTGGCTCCCGTAGAGTAACCAGCATCACGAATTTTGGCTTATCAGCCGGCGCAAATCCCACAAAAGAGGCTATCGTTTTCTCCTCGTCATAATGACCAGATATGGGTATTTGGGCGGTACCAGTTTTTCCAGCAATTCTGAATCCTCGGGTAGCAGTCCATTTAGCTTCGCCATTTTTAACAGCAGCAACCATCATTTCTTTAACCTTAAGGGTTGTCTCCTCAGATAAAACACGATGTTGTGCTTCAACTTTCAAATCCTGGCTCCAACTACCCTTTTGAATTTTGTCAACAACCTGCGGCTTAACCAAAAAACCTCCATTAGCAATAGCTGCAAAAGCTCTAACTATCTGAATAGGAGTTAAAGCAATTCCTTGGCCAAAAGAAGCAGTTGCTAAATCTATACTGCTCCACTTTCCTTTTGCACGCAGGGGTATATTTGCTTCACCCTGAAGATCAATGCCAGTAATTTCCGTAAAACCAAAAGCTTTAAAATAATCATATAGGGCATCGGCACCAAGTTTTTGAGCAACAAAAGTCATTCCAACGTTATCTGAATGAACTATGATATCAACCATTGTAGAGTCCGGATAATATTTCTTGTCCCAAGTTTCAATCATGTATCTATCAATCTTGACTGGCCCTGAGCAAATATCACACTTTGTGTCCATGTCCACCACTTTCTTGTCAAGTGCAGCTGCCATAACCAGCGGCTTGATAATAGAACCGGGTTCAAAGGAATCAGAAATAGCCGGATTTCTAAAAAGCTCGTCTGAAAATTTCTGATAAGTCTTTGGGTCATAAGAGGGCGAAACCGCTATTGCCATGACTCCCCCATCTGTCGGGTTCATAACTACAACCAGTCCTCCTTTTGCACCATATTTTTGAATACCCTTTTGTAATTTTTCCTCAGCTACTCGTTGGACAGCTTTATCAATATGTGTAACAAGGTCAATACCTCCTACGGCTGGAGTCTCTTTTGTTTCTCCAAAAAGAATTGGATTTCCCCTGGCATCAGATTCACGCTCAACAAAACCATGTTTACCCGAAAGTGAAAGATCCCAATAACCCTCAAGGCCAAAGTAACCTTTATCATTACCGTCTTTATCTTTTCCGACAAATCCCAAGAGGTTAGCCGCAGAAGAACCCTCTGGATAAAATCTTTTTTCTTCTTTTTCAAAGCCAATTCCGTCAATATTAAGGCTGGCAATACTTTCTTTTACGGTTTTTGAAACTTTACGTTTCAGGGGTATCCAAACAACATCCTCTCGAGAAAGCAAACCCTCAATTCTCATCGCCTCGTTCAATAATTGTTGCTGGTTTTGCGAATCCTCAACAAAAAAATGCGCCAAGAGATTGGCTATTTCCCGAGGAGTCCTCTTAATATCCGGCTTAAAGGCAAACACCAGATAAGCCTCCTCACTTGCTGCTAACCATGTACTATCTTTAGCTAAGATGCTGCCCCGTGGTGCAAAGAGGATATCGCGCGTCTGATACTGAAAACGAGCTTGGGTAGAAAGTTCACTTCCCTTTAAAACCTGCCAGAAAAAAAGCCTGCCCAAAAGGACCACAGAAGAGATTGCCAAAAATATTCCAAGAAGTTGAAGCCTTGCGTCTTTCTTCATTCATTAAATCTTCTAAGGCAGTTTAGCAATAGGGACTTCAGAATCTATGTAAATTATATCTTCTGATTTTTTCATGCCCAAAGATAATGCAATTTCCTCTATCTTTGTAAGAGAGGTTTTTGCAATCAACTCAGTTTTTAATTGCCTGTTTTCTTCTTCAAGCCTTGTCCTTTCTTTCTCAAGATAGTAAAGCTTTGAACCATTCCCTGCAGACTCAATAGCAAGAAAAACGGTAACCACCAATAAAAATCCAAGAAAAGCTATAAATATTTTGATATATTTTTTATTCATATCTTCAAATTATTTTTTCAAAAACCCTTAATCTCGCACTTCGCGAACGAGGGTTTTCTTTTATCTCCCGTGAACTGGGAAAAACCGGTTTTCTGGTTAAAACCTTTAAACTTTCTGCATACGCTTTACTAAACCGCTTGACAATCCTATCTTCAGCGGAGTGAAAACTGATTATGGCCATTCTTCCCCCTTTTACCAATAATTCGAAGGCATTAGGGAGAAAAATGCTTAAATTTTCAAGCTCGGAGTTAACACGTATCCGAAGAGCCATAAAGGGTTTGGTGGCTGGGTGAATATCTTTTGGCCTTAAGTGTAACCTTTGAACAATTCTTAGAAGGTCCCCGACTTTTTCAATTTTCTTTTTTTCTCTAGCCTTGATAACCTCGTAAGCTAGCCACTTGGCAAGAGCCTTTCCCATTACAAACTCAAATGTGTCAACCAAATCTTTTTTCCCAAGACTATTAAGTAAATCCGAGGCTTTTACTGCCTGAACTTTGGGGTCAAGCCTCATATCCAAAGGCTCATCAGGTTTATTAAAGGAAAAACCGCGCCCACTTTGCTCATAATGCAAACTTGATATCCCCAAATCGGCCAAGATTCCCTGACAGGGGTCAAAACCATTTTCCTGAGCAATTGATCTTACGTTTTTAAAATTACCCTGAACTAGTTTGTAAAACCACCGAGAATTTTTCTCAGTGGCAGGGCAGGCTAACCTAATATTTTTTTGGGCAATTTTCAAAATTTCAGGATCTTGCTCAATTCCCAATAATTTCCCCCCTCGTCTTAAAATTTCTATACTATGACCACCAACTCCTAGGGTTGCATCTATATACCGAGCTTTACTTTCAATGTGCAAAAAATTAATACTTTCCTTTAAAAGAACACTTTTGTGTACCAGATTACTTTTGGCCATCACTTATCTGTGCTAATTTCTCGACCAACTTTTCGGCATTTTCTGAGATAAATTTTTCTCGCTTTTCCCAAAGAACTTTATCCCAGATCTCAATTCTGTCTCCAAGCCCCAAAAAGCTCACCTCATTTTTAAGAGACGCGTATTTTACCAACTTCTCGGGAAGAACCACCCTTCCCTGAGAATCTGGCTCAACTTCATAGGCTGAACCCAGGATAAACCTGTCTGTGTCTCTAACCGGCAAGGTTATAATTTTTGATCTACCCCTTAGCTTTTCTAAAAGTGCACTCCAATATTTCCCCGAAACTAGGACCAAACAACCCTCATACCACTTTGCTATGATAAATTTTTCACCAAGCTCGTTTCTAAACTTTTTGGGTATAGCGATTCTATTTTTCTCTCCCAGAACCGCTTCATACTGTCCAATAAACATAAATTACTTTTCACCACTTTGCACCACTTATCACCATTCTGATACCGTTTTCACGAATTGTCAAGACTAATAAAACCCAAAAACTCAATTTTTCCACTTGACACTTTTTTAGAAAATCTCTAGATTAAAATTTTAGAGATTATTTTATGGCATTAGGGGAACTCTGGAAAAACTATAAATCAAAAATTATTTATCAAAGAAGACCCGCAAGGGTCTTTTTTTTATATGTCACTCAAAGATAATAATAAACATTTTCAGAACTTGGTGAATTTCAGCTCTGCGATGTTTTATGGCTCTATTGCCCATTATCGTTCACTTGGTTTACAATACGCAGAAGTACCAGCAATTGTTGGTATAACTGGAGCTTGCGAAAATGTGGACACTCTTTTCAAAATAGGCAACCGACTTAATTTACCTCTTTTCTTCACTCAAACAGGTCAGCTTGCCCTCGAACAAGTTTTGCAATACGCTCACGGTGTCTACACGATAATTTTTAGTGGTCGCGATGAGGAGACAGAGGACAAAAGACATCTTCGACAATTTAGATTAACAGAGGAAGAGTTTGACTGTACAATGGCAAAGATGACTAAAGATACATACGACGAAGAAAAGATGTTCGAAACACTTCTTGCCCATATTGAACTAGCCACAAAAGCGATGATAAATTCAGTTCTAGAAAACAATAGTAAAATTCTCAAATCAGATTACAAAAGAGATCCTGCTCTTCTTAAGGAGATTATGGCAAGGCCATATTTGCGGATTTCCTACGAAGAAGCTGTCTTGCTTTTACAAAAGAATGGTTGGCCTGAACTACAATTTGGAGATGATTTAATATCCGAGCATGAAGCCAAGATAGTTGAGCTTCTCAACAAAAAAACAAGAGGTTACGGAAAAAACACTGCAGAATTCTCTCCAGTTTTTATTATGAAATATCCAAAAGAAATCAAATTCTTCAATATGAAAGTCTCAACGAAAGACCCCAGGGTGGTTCTTTCGGCTGATTGTATATTTCCTTTCAGTGGAGAGGGAGTCGGCTCTGCTGTCCGCGAGCACGATGGGGTAAAACTAATTGTGAGGTTTTTGACATCTAAGATGTATAAAATGCACGAGCAACGTGGTGGAAAATATGAAGATTTTCAGTGGTATACCGAAGATATTATAGTGGCTCAAAAAACCTTACCTCACGCAGGATATGGGATAGGTAATGAAAGGGTTATGCAGTTTATCTTGGGTATGGATGATATTAGACAATGCTCTCTTTTTTGTTTAATGAATAGACAAACCAAAGATTGGGATGTAGCCAAACGCGGCATGCAACCAATCCTTGACCACAAGAAAACAATATTACTTTCAATAGGTAAAGACGAAAACAAGGCCAAACTTTTACCCAGCCTTAAAAAATTAAGAAGTAACAGCCATATTCTTTACGCGACCCAAAACACAAATCTCTTTTTACAAAAGCACGGAATACCCTCAACCAGAGTTTATAAAATAAGCGAAAATGGACAACCAAACCTAAGGGATCTTCTACAAAAAAATATGTTTGATCTTATTATAAATATTCCCACAAATCCTAAACGCGATGATAAAGAAATAAGCGATGGGAAACTTATCCGTCAAGCCGCAATCGAAAGCGGAACAACTCTGGTCACTGATGTTGACATTGCGGCCTCGCTATTATCTAACCTAGGCAAAAAATTCCAATAAAACTTAAGGTTAATTTTTTCTTTACTCACTTCCCTTATAAATACCAACAAACACTCCCACATCTGAAGACCTGCTATCTTGAAAGGCTAATTTCGGTCAATTTTCTTTTTATTTCTTCATCCCTTACCTCAAAGCCCTTTAGATAGTCAATCTTTTCTGAATAATCAATATCGGTAAAACAGGAAAGTTGTTCCCTCAAAAGCTTCTCATTAAACTCTTCTTTGAAAATTCCTATTGCTTTCGTCACTATGTCCTTTAGGCTATAGATTTTAAAAACGTAGTAAAGATCTACATAGTCCTTCCACTTACCCTTCTTCCTAGAGCAAAAGCTTTCATCGCAGCAAGCGTCAAAATATCAGGCATTTTAATAACCTTGTTTAAGCTTTTTGAAAACCCATAGTATAAGGATATTTGTAAAATGTAAGCTTGACGTTGTTAATAGCAAGCGTAAGCTCATTGGGATTTTCAACCAACGTTTCCTGAATAGCAAATTTTTGTCTAACAGTATTTCTAATCCTCTCGATATCAAAACTTCTAAGAGTAAAAAGGCCAAAATCAACAGACCTTCTGTGACCAATCTGGAGAGCAAGGGCCGTGCCACCAACCAAACCAAAGTCATTTGAGAACTCCTTTAATAAAGGAAGAAGTGTTTTCTGTTGCCTTGTAAGTATCTCCTCATGTATATTTTTGGAAATACTTTCTGTAATACTCCACTGTCTGCGGCCTTAGATTGACTCTCTTTTTACTAGTTATCTTTTCAAAAAGCGCCCTTACTTCTTCTATTCCTAAAATTTTCTCTAGATGAATATAATCTTCCCAGCTACCGTAGTTTAGCACACTCTCCAAAACACTTTCGTAACTTAAGTCATCTGCCTTTGTATACCAAGAAAGGTAGGGCTTTTCCTTGACCAAATTTCGCACCAGACTCTTTCGGTCCATTACTCTGTTATATCAGAAGTCCCTACGAATACCCCCACATCAGAAGCATTACCTTCTTCTAACATCCTCCATTCACTTCCACTCCACCAATAAACGCTGTCAATCTTTTCAACTTTTCCGGCAACTTTGCCCTTGCTGGAAGAAAAAACCCCATAAGGACCTTTTGAAAAAATGCCTTCAAATTTTCCCGGCACGCCAAAAGTTTTCATTGTTACAAAAAACACTTTCTTGACTGCCTTATCAAGTTTATAAGAAAACTCCTTATCCAAACTTGTTAAGATTTCATCCTCAACCTGCAAATGAAAATCAGTTGAAAGCTTCCCAACCAACTTACCTTTCTCGTTTCTAAAGCGAAGTGTCAAAGTTCCCTCTCTAACTCCTTCGTCGTAGCGAAATTTACCTGAGGACTCAGACCCCAATAGGATATCCCGCTCAATTATCTTTTCACCCTTGAAAGAAACTGTACCCGGAACCCCCTGAACCCTGCCGTCTGCTACTTTGTACAAAATTTCATAATCAAGGCTTTTGGCCCCAGTTACTTTTTGTGGCTCCTCAATCCTTAATTTCAACCAGTGACCATCTTCGCTTGGGGTTAGACTTGTAAATGGCCTTTGCTCAAGGGGTATATCGGCTATCTTTTCTTCTATCTCAACCCCCTGCCCATTTTTGTCTTTTCCACTGATGACGACAAAAGTAACAATCAAAAAAACTACCCCTGCGCCGAGAAGAAAAATGGGAAATAATTTCTTCATAGAAAAATCTATTGCTTATTTATATTTATTCTTAAATTTCCGGGGGCTTTTGTCAACCTTTCTTGGGTTTTCGTCGACGAAAATCATCTATCTTTTCTATTAATTCATCAAGACTATCTGCAACAAGATGAAGCGTTCCCGAATCCATACCATCAAATGGGAAAGAAGTATTAGGATCTATTTCGATTGCATGGAATTTCATTGTGATGTGTCCTCCTCCTGTTTCATGACCTTGAATGTAAACGTAAAACCCCCATTTCTTAAACTCATCACAGTCTTTCTCTTCTAAACTTTGTCTGCTTTCTTTTTCTGGCATTTGTATTTACTCTCAAGCCAGCCTTCCAATTTAGAGATGTCAACTCTTTCTTGTTTGGTCGTGTCTCTATCCCTTAAAGTAACAGTATTATCCTTAAGTGTCTGAAAATCAACAGTCAAACACCATGGGGTACCAATCTCATCCTGAGCAAAATACCTTTTTCCAATATTTCCCCTGTCATCCCACGAGATAGGGTACTTCCCCCGCAATTTTTCAAATATGCTTCTTGCTTTGTTAACCAGACTGGGTTTGTTTGCCAAAAGTGGGAAAACAGCCAGTTTATAGGGAGCAAGACGGGGATTTAGTTTTAATACAACCCGGCCGTTATCCTTACAATAGGCGTCAATTAGGAAAAATAAAGCCGCTCTATCCACCCCCCCGGATGTCTCAATCACCCAGGGTGTATATTCTTTACCGGAGTCAGGATCCTTGTATTTTAGTTGATGACGTCCCAAATCCCAGTCTCCTCTGTGGTGAATTCCTTCAAACTCATCCCAACCAAAAGGAGATTCATACTGAATATCTTCAGCGCTTCTTGCGTAATGAGCCCTTTCCTCTGGAGTATGTTCTCTGAGTCTTAACTTTTCTCGGCGTATACCCAGATTAACATACCAGTTTATACGCTCATTCTTCCAGTATTCAAAAGTTTTCTTGCCTTCCTTCTCTTCAGGCCTGACAAAATATTCAAGCTCCATCTGCTCGAATTCTCTGCTTCTAAAGGTAAAATTTCCCGGGGTGATTTCGTTGCGGAAAGCCTTTCCTATCTGGGCAACCCCAAAAGGAATACGCATATGTGTTGAATCAAGAATATTTTTAAAATTCACAAATACTCCTTGGGTAATCTCACCCCGCAGATAAGCTTTTTGTTTGGGCTCGGTTGTTCCCAGAAAAACCTCTGTTAAAAGATTAAATTTCTTGGGCTTAGTCCAAGAAACCTTTTCCTTGTTTTTTAAGTGTTGATCTTCGTGCTCTTTGACACTTTCTGGTTTATCGGGTCTGAAGCGTTTATGGCAAAGCTTACACTCTATCAGGGGGTCGGAAAAAGACTCTGTATGCCCTGAAACCTCCCAAACTCTGGGATTCATGATAATCGCGGCATCTATTCCAACCACATCCTCTCTTTCATAGACCATAGATTTCCACCACTCATTTTTGATATTCTTTTTAAGCTCAACCCCAAGGGGGCCATAATCCCAAAATCCAGCCAACCCCCCATAAATCTCGCTCCCCTGAAAGATAAATCCCCTGCGCTTTGCCAAGGAGACAATTTCATCCATTAAACTCATAAATCCTATTATACTTTGGAGAGTAGCTTTTTACCAATTCTAACTGAGTTTATCTGTCGTTCTGTAACACTTTCCAAAAATAAATCCGGATTTAAAAGAGGTTTGCTGCGGCTCCAAAAACCCAAATTAACTAAAATGTCCAAAGTAAATTCATCCCTTAATTTCTTCAGGTTTTTAGCTTCTTTTAGTAAATCTAAATAAGAAATAAGAAGTTGAAAAACCTTTGGATGAGGCTCTTCTTCTTGTGTCAATCTAGCCACCGTCTCAACAAAGAAGTAGGCAACAGCAACTTTTCTGAGGTCTTGGCGGATATCAGAATAATTCTCAATTGTTTCAACTTCAGTTATTATATCCAGATTTTTGCCCTTTGCTGCCGAGAAACGAATGTGTGAAAAAACTTCCAAATGACCGCGTTTCCTGCTGGTTAGTTTTTTTACACCCTTGGCAATTAAAAAAAGTTTACCAATACTTTTACTGAAAACAACTATGATTTTATCTGCTTCAGAAAAGTCGCGTCTACCAAGAACAATAGCCTCTGTCGTATAATTTCTCGCGCGCACTATAAAGAAAGCTTTATCTTTCTGTCTGTCCAAAGAAAAAACTCGTCTTCAAATTTGCCAGCTTTTAAGGTGTAAAGAGGGGAAGCGGTACCTGGCTGCTTTTGAATTAACAGATTATAGTTTTTATTGGCCTTAAAGGGAAGTTTATACCTTATGGTAATTTTAACTACTCCTTCCGGACGAAGTTGAAATCCTCCCGAAAACACCGTTTTACCATATTCTTCATAGGCTTCACCCTGCTGGTCAAAACCTGTAACTGAAATTAATTGAGAGCCCCTGGGTACGTATATTCTAGTCCAGTTTGGTAGAACGGAGTTTAACCAGCCATCATAGCTTTTGGGGTTCTTATAAGTAATTTCAAGAGTCTTTTCGATAGATCCGTCTTGGGAAACTAAAATTTCCTGATGGACCTCTTGGGTTACATAAAGATTTGATTTCCTCCCTCCAAGATTGGCATCATTAATATGAAGATAGTCTCCATCAAAATCTGAAATTCTACCGGCAATATTAAAAGCCTCAGCTGCTTTTTGTGCTTCTTCATCTTTTAGATACAAAAGAACATGTTTTTGGGTAAGAAGGTCCCATGCGACCCGGGTTAGAGACGGAACTTTCTCCTTAGGCTGTCCCAAAGCATTAGCAATAACCGAGTTCATGAGTGGCCCCACAATCTTTTTGCGATTGTCATAATTTGGAGGAGCGTAGATAATCTTATCTGGCTCATCCTGACTCCAAACAACCGGACCTTCAATGTCGGCAAAACTCTCAAGTTCATATACAACCTGAGGGCAATCACACTCAGGAATTATCTCTGTGCTGAAATTTCCAAATCCCGGAACACCGATTTTGCCAACAACCTCCAAGATTCTCACCACCACTTCTGTATCAACAGCAATCACTCCATCAATATCTCTAATACCAACCTTTTCTGCTTCTTTCGTGAAAAGAGCCATACTTTCTTTAAAGTCGGCAGCAAAATTCATATCTCTCAAACGATAATTTTTTGAAAGGATATACGGCCCCTTAAGGTATTTGCGCAAAACTTCAGGCGCTGGAACAACTGGCGTATAGCGAGAGTCCAAATTATAAATGTCGTTTGAGGATACGGGACGCATCCTACCCTTATCAACTGTCATAATTGAGTAGGCTGTAATAAAGCCTCCGGTGGGGCGCAGTTCCTTATCATTTTGAAAAAGAACAAGATATGTGCGTGGCGCGTCCAAGCCAATAAGATAAGGAGCTTTTTGCAAAAGCGGCTTTGCGTCTGAAAGTATTTTTGCGCCCTCATCAACAAGACTGACTATTTTGATTATCTTTTCCCTTACTTTAAAGTCTCTAATTTTTTCCGGATAAAAAGAGGGGTCTATCTTGTCAATTTCCTCTTGGACTTTAACCACCTTTGATGAGATTTCCTCTATTTTAGGAATTACCTCTTCAAGTGTCTGAATAACAAATTCAATTCTGTCATTGGCTGTTTCTTCGCCACTTTTTGCCCCGTCCTTATTTGGCGTAAGCCCAATTATGTCGGCGTAAGGCTCAACTGTGGAAATGGCAATATCTGCTGCATCAAGACCGTAAAAACCGGCTCTAATAGCTGACTGGAAGTCAGAATAATACCTACCTAGAATTGGTAAGTTTTTGGTCCAGGAAAAATAGTTTACAGAATTTTCAAGAGAGGCTAGGTTTTCCCGAATAATTTTGGCTTGTTGTTTGATTTTTTGAATATCCGGAGAATCCATAATTGCCTGTACCTCATTAGCGTTTTTGGCCAATTTTTCTACATCTTCATAAACCTTCAAAAGCGGTCTGACGATAAACAAAACACAAATTATCAAGACCAAAACCAAGATAAAAAAGGCTCCCAAAAAAAATTTCAAGAGCTTTTTGGATTTATTTTTTTTACCCGGTAAGGACTGAGGCTTTTCATTCGTGTCTAACTCCTTCAAATTGGGAGCAAAATTTGAAGCCTCAGACTTCTTTTTAGATTCAAGGTTGATTTTTCTAATAATTTCAAAGTCATCACTCATAATAGTTAAAATTTTTTAATATACTATACAGCACCAACCCCTGAAATCATAACCCATGGAGTCTTAAGAAGAATTAAAATATCCAAAAGTATTGACCTTTTACGCGCATAATAAGCATCCATTTCGATTCTTTTATCAAAATTGATGTTACTTCTACCGGAAACCTGCCAAAAACCCGTGATACCTGGCCTTATTGACAGAACCTCCTTAACAAGTTTTCTTGTTTTGGGGTAACGTTTTTGTTGCTCTTCCAATTCATCCGGGTAATAGGGCCTTGGTCCAACAATACTCATTTCTCCCTTGAGAACATTGATAAGCTGGGGTATCTCATCAATAGAATGGCGCCGGATATATTTGCCGACAGGGGTCACCCTCGGATCATCAAAAAGCTTATAACTTGATTTTTTATATTCCTTGTATAACTTTTTGAATTTTGGGTCTGTTTTAAGAAGTGTGTGTGCATTTACAATCATTGACCTAAACTTTAAGGGGTAAAAAAGCTTTCCATCTTTCCCAACTCTTGCAGGTGTATCTGCAAAAACAGGGCCTTTTGAAGTGGCTTTGATAAGAATTGCTGTTACGACAAGTACGGGAAAAAAGAAAACTAAAAGAAACAGTGACCCCACTATGTCTATCGTTCTTTTAGTAATGTCATACAACATATTCGGGCAGGTGGGTAATTATACTACTTCATTTTACTAAAAATTTCAAAGCAGTTCCTTTCTTCCCTTTCTTTTTAGTTCTTCAACAATCTTTTTGACATTTTGCGCTTTACTTTTTGCACAAACCAAAAGTGCCTCTTTGGTATCAACAATAACCACATTATCCACATCTATCACAGCTATTACACGTCCATCGGTGTGAATAAGAGCATCTGAGGTATCAATATTTATCACTTCCCCACCTTTCTGAGCACCATCGATTATGACATTTCCTTGATCGTCTTTGGGTAAATTCTCCCAAACCTCTTTCCAATCTCCAACATCTATCCAGTGAAAATCAGCCACCAACATCACAAAATTTTTCGCCCGCTCGGAAACTGCGTAGTCAACTGAAATTTCCGGCATTTTTTTATACTCATAAAGCATAACTTTTCTTTCTTCTGGGGTATTGATTGCCTGACCAATTCTTTGCAATCCCTTAAAAATCGAGGGTTCAAAACGCTCTAGGGCGCGCAAAAAACTATCTGCTCTCCAAACATACTGACCAGCATTCCAAAAATACTCACCCGAGGCTGTGTAACGCTTCGCAAGTTCCAAAGCCGGTTTTTCGGTAAAGCGATTGACTTTGTAAAGCGTCTTTCGTTGAAACACTCTCCATTTACCACCCTTTTTGATGTGTCCATAGCCGGGATTTGGGTAGGTTGGTTTTACTCCTACTGCAACAAGCCAATCCCCGCTAAAGGCGGCAAACGCGGCGGTTTCTATGTTTTTAATATACTCATGTTCGGGATCAACAAGTTGATCAGAATAGGCATTAATAATTACTGCTTCAGGGTCTTTTTTATGGATATATATTGCGCCAAGTCCATGGGCGGGAGCAGTATTTCTTCTCAGCGGTTCATCAATAACATTCTCAGGCTTTATAAAGGGTACCTCTCTTATAAATTCTTTTTTGTATTCTTCAGTTGTAGTTACCACAAAAATCCTCTCGGGAGCAATAAATTTTTGTAATCTTTCAGAAGTAATTTGCGCCAATGTTTTACCTTTGAATAGTTTTAAAAACTGTTTTGGGGTAGAATTTCTGGATTTTGGCCAAAGCCGTGTTCCACCACCCCCAACAATAATAAGGGCATAAAGATGTTTTTTAAGTTCACTTTCCAACATACCTTTTTATGATTCGTGACAACTCCGCTTTAAATCTCTCTTTTGTAAACTTACCCCCTTGGCCCATTATAAAACTCTGGTTAAAATTTACTTTTTCAAACTTTAATAAAGCACTCTCCAGCGAGTCTTCTGTCTGTTTGTCAAAAAAAATACCCGTTTTCCCATCAATTACAATGTCTTTTATTCCTCCTTTTTTATAAGCAATTACAGGTGTTCCACAAGCCTGTGCCTCTGCAGCAACAAGTCCAAAATCTTCCTCCTGAGCAAAAATAACCGCACGGCATTTCTTATAGTAATTTATAAGCTCGTCATCTGTCAATTTTTTTATAAAACTAATGTTGGTCGAGGCCATGGCCTTTAATTTCTTCTCCTCTTTTCCCTCACCAACAATTACCAAAGGAAAACCAAGTTTATTAAAAACACGCACCACCAAATCAACTCTTTTGTATTTCACCAATCTACCAACAACCAAAAAATAATCCTCTTTCTTTTTAATTTCTTTAGATTTAATATCTAAATTAACTGGCGGGAAAATGAGATTTGCTTTTCTTTTATAATACTTTTCTATTCTTTTACAAACAGCGTTTGATATGCCAATCATTACATCGGGCCTCTGAGCGGCAATTCTATCCCATTTTTTAAGATAGTTAACAACCGGCCTTGCTAAAAATTTCAAAAGCTTACTCTTAAAGTAAAGTTTATAACCACTCCAAAGATACCTTGTCGGTGTCAAACAATAACAAATATGTTTAGTAGAAGGCTTTGTAATTATTCCCTTCGCAGCTTCACTGGTAACCGAAATCACCAAATCATAATCATCAAAATTAAACGATTCAAAAGCCAAAGGCATCAAAAAGGGAAGATATTCATGGTTATCTTTGGCAAAGGGAATTTTTTGTAAAAAGCTGCAAAAAATCTGAGGAAAAGTGCTCGCCCACTTGGCCTTTTGGATGTTACAGACAGAAGTAAAAAGAGGGGCAAGTGGAAAAATCTCGTGAAGAGTTAAAAGAACCCTCTCAGCCCCTCCCCACTTATTTACCCTATCATAAACAAGCGCAACTTTCATATTTCTTTAGACTCTCTCAGTTCTCTAAAACATCCTTGTAGATCTTTAAAGTCTTTTTTGCCATTTTTATCCAAGAGTATCTTTTAACAAATTTTTGTCCAGAAGAAATAAGTTTTTGCCTTTTTTTTGGGTCCATCTCAACTACATTCCTCATTTCTCTTTCGATTGCTGAAAAGTCATAAGGATTAAAATATATTGCCTGATTCTCATAAATCTCATGAAAAACTGGGATATCCGACACCAAAACTAGTGTGCCGGCGGCCATAGCTTCCAATCCTGGAAGACCAAATCCTTCTGATAAAGAAGGATACAAAAAGCCAAGCGAATTTTTATATAAATACACCAAGTCATTATCAGGAACAAATCCGATAAGCCTTACATACTTTTCTCCTCCAATTGATTTAATCATCCTCTCCAACCTCTTGACGAAAACATTTCTTGAGGAAACAATGACAAACAAAAATCTTTTTGAACTTGCCTTATTCAGAAAGTAAATCGCCTCGACTGCCCTTTTGAGGTTTTTATGGGGATAGGCGTTGCCTGAATAAATAAAGTAAGGAAGATTAATTTGATATTTATTAAGAACCTTTTTCCCTGCGTCCACAGATCGCAAAAAATGATCAACACCTTCATAGACGACTTCAATCTTTTTTTGGGGAATGCGATAATAATTTACAAGATCTTCTTTCACAAAATTGCTGGGGACGATTATTTTTCTTGAACCAAAAACTGCTTTTTTGAAAACAAGATGATAAGCCAATCTTTTGATTTTATAGGCCAAAAAAGGAAGAGTTGTAGCCTCTTTCCCTTTTTGTCTGTGCATCAAAAGATCGTGTATCGTAACCACAAATTTTCCTTTGTAGGTTATTGGGATGTTAAAATGCAAAAAATGCACCAAATCTGGATTTTCTTGGTTAATTATTTTGGGAAGCTCCAACTGTTCTTTGAGACTGTAGTGTCTAAAGCTAACAGCTATCTTTTTCCAGTTTTTGGGAAAGCTTAATTTCTGGAAATACTTCTCGGTCAAGAGAATCGTATAACTGTTTTTTTGGTCAAGAGTCTTTAAATTTTCAACAAGGCCAATGGTATATCTACCCAATCCCGCGTTTTCCAAACCATAAAAACGACCATCTATAGCTATTTTCATTTTTTCAAAATTTCTTCATAAATCTTGTCATGAAGTTTGACAATTTCCCTCCAATCATAATTTTTTCTAGCAAACTGCCTGCCATTTTCTCCAATCCTTCGTGCTAAAGTTTTATCTTTAAGAATCCTAATGGTTTCCCTTGCTAAACCGGCGAAGGTATCGTTTATTAAAACGTGCTTTCCTTTCTGAACTCCAAGCCCTGCCACGCCAACACTTGTTGACACAATTGGAAGTCCGGCGGCCATAGCCTCAAGAATCTTTAATCGTGTCCCACCCGACCCTTTTATTGGTGTCACCATAACCGTTGAACCACCATAAGCTTCTCTTGGGTCAGAAATATTTTCGCTAACTTCCATGTCATCTCTTTTTCTACCAAGCTCAATTATCCATTTTGGCATTTTTCTTCCAACAATCCAAAGCTTTACAAAAGGATAATCCTTGACAATAAGCGGCCAAACTTTTTTCACTAAAATTTCAACAGCTTCCTGGTTTTGCAACCACTCAAAATTAGAAACTCCATATAAAACCCGCGGTGGGGTTTTCTTGGGAAACTTTTTGGCGTAATAATCCGAATCAACCCCATTTGGAATAACATCAACCTTAAGTCCAGGGACAAGCTTTTCCATTATTTTTTTGTCTTCAGGACTAACTGCAACGGCCCTCGTGGTTTTTTTCCAAAAGTACTTTTCCCAAAACATCAACTTTAAAACATCAATCATAAAAATTGGCCTAAAAAAAGGGGCGACCTCATTATCAACGTAATGTTTGTAAACCTGATACTCAATTGTTTGCTCTACCAAGATATTGGGAATATTAGTTCTTGGTATATGGGGCATCACATAAAACGTTTCGGCATGAATTAGGTCGTAGGTTGAGTTAGAAAGCTCTTTTTTAATGGCACTTCGCACTCGGGGAGACCAATTACGAATAACCAAAAGAGGATAGGGACTAAAAGCTGTGAGCAGTAAGTTTCTAACTGTCCAAGGGGAGCGTGGACGTTTAAAAACTTCAACCTTTTCACAGTATTTATTAAGCTCGGGAATAAACTTTCTTTCAGATTCATCTTTAATAAGAGAAAAAAGAGTTATTCTGTGGCTTTTGGACATATACTTAATAATGTTGTACCAACGCGTCTGACCTCCAGACATTGAGGTATTAGGCAAAAATGGAACTAGCATTAAAATTCTCATTTTTTATCTGGTTAATTGAATTATTATAAACTTCTCGGTTTTTTTCAGAACAGGAAAATTTTGAGAAAGATACAAGGTATCTGGGTCATTAAGATTAACAGAGATATAAAAACTTGCTCCTTTTTTAATAAGATTCTCAAACGAATCATCTACAACCGGCCAGCCCTTTCTTTTTGTCTGATACAAAAAGGCTGTGTCGCCGTTGTAGGCAGCGATAACCAAGGCATCTTTGGGAACAAGCATATCAAGTGCCCTTCCAGCCTCGATAATTTCAGGGTGGTTTATTTTGTAAAATTCTTTGACCTGATAGGCACTCATCCCAAGCATCATAAAAACAGAAAAAACGACTAAAATTCTAGAGGCAAATTTATTAAAAAAATTATCTTCCCAAAGATAAACTACACCCAAAGAAAGAAGTATCGAAATTGGAGAAAGAAGATAAATCTGATAATAATCATGTCTGACGTTAACCGCAGCAAAGATAGTTAAATATAAAACCTCAGCCAAAAACCAGAAAATCACAAAGAGAGTTTTTTTATTAATTTTAGTTAAAGCCAAAGAAAAAGGGACAAGACCCCACATCCCAAGAATCAAAAGACCGATTCTTTCCCCAAAAATCCACCTAAAAAAGGCTGGCCGGAAACGTATTGAGCCTTCATTAAACATCCAACTAATCCGCGGTATCGCCTCGGGATGCTGCAAAATCCAAATTCTCCATAAAAAAAGGGGCGCCAGAGTTAAAAAAAGAGACAACCAAAAGGTTTTTTGCCTTAATAATAACCCAATTGTATATTTTCTTATGAGAAGATATTTCCTTATGGCAAGATAAATAATGGGAGCGGCGTAAAAAATGGTAAATGGTTTAACCAATAAAGAAGATGCAAAAGCAAGGCTACCTAAAAAAAGGTATAAAAGTTTTTCTTGCTCTAAAAAAAGTATAAAGCTAAAAATAGCCATCAAGGCGAGCAAAATCGCCAGTGGTTCTGGTAATATTGTTCGGGAAAAATAAATGTTAAAAGGAAGTATTGCAAAAAACAAAGATGCTAAAATGGCCACTTTCTTGTTATATATTTTTTTGCATATCAGATAGATAAAAAAAAGCGACCACAAGGACGCCAAAATTGAGGTCAATCTTCCGGCTTCCTCAAGATTAAAAAAAGGAAAAATAACTGCAATCAGATAGTGTGCTAGATTGTAAAGCGGGAACTCCACAAACCTTAACCCCAACAAGTTATCCTTCCCGCTTTGTGTGCTGGAAAGATCGTGATAGCGCGGATAAAGTAGATTTATACCGTCTTCTAAATATACCCGAGTAACAGAGGAAGTATCAGCTTGACGAAACGAGTGCCAATCGGCAAGAGGAGAGTCTAATTTATAAACTCTCAATAAAAAGCCCGTGAAAACAATCATTGATAAAATTAAATACTCACGGTTTTTCTTCCCGAATATTTGTAGGAATATTTTACTCATTACCAATTTTTTGTGCAGACTTGAAAGCAAATCCCATCAATAACCAAAAGATGATTGCAAATTTTGAGGCTTCAAAAACATCAATAAATAAGGCATTTAGCATTACTCCAGTTACTCCTCCCAATACTCCAGCAAGGTAAACATCGTTTAAATTTAAATCACCCTTTAAGGGTAGTTTTGAAAAAAGGGTCTTAAATAAACACAACAAAATTAAGATAAAAGCCATAAATCCAAGTGCACCAGTCTCGCCCAGCAGTCTTAAATAATCATTGTCTGTAGCAAGTGTTATAGAAGAAAAACCTGTGCCCAAAAATACATTTTTTTGAAAAGCCCTTATTGCCCGCGGCCATTCAACATTCAGACGTATTGAAGTGGATCTATCTTCAAAAATAACGACGGGGGTTGGCGTTGGTGTTGCCTCTGAAGTTCTTCTTTGAGGAAAAGAAGATGTTTGTGCTAAAGCTAGAGGAATTAACTTTTCAGGTAAAACAAAACTTTGTATTGTATCTGAAAAAAACTTTTTAAGTGTTACTTCAATAATTTGGGTATAACGGGAGATTAAGTTTGAGGAAAAACTGACAAAAAGGATTGAAAAAATTAAAATAAGAGGTATGAATTTATACCTTTTTACTATAATAAGCGAGATTGTTGTACCTAAAAGATAAGAAAGTATAGAGATACGGGATACAGAATTCACAAGTAGCCAAAAACCAGATAAGACAGCCGCTAGAAGAATGCTTCTTGTCAAAAATAAATTTATTTTTGAGGAAGAAAAAGATTTACTTGCTTTCACACAGACTAAAAGAACAACAAAAATCGGAAGCACAAATACAAGGAAGGTGGCAAGATCATAATGACCGGCAAAAGTTGAGGTTAGGTGGCCCCCGGGTGTATAGCGCAAGGCTATCCCTTTTGAATACTCATAGTTTTGAGTGGTAATGATTGGAAGGTCAAAGTATTTCTGTCCCACTCCATATAAAAATGCATAAAAAATAACAATTACTAAACATTTAATAAAAAAGCTTAAGTCTTTTTGTGATTTAACAATGCTAATCCCGATAAAAAGCGGCAGGATATATTCAACTCTTCTTAGCCAATGTAAAAGTGCTATGTGCGGTTGAACCGTCTTGGTAATAAATATCCCAGAGGCAACTGAAACCAGAGAAATTGCAAAAAAAAGAATGACCGCTTTGGTTATCTTTTGAGAAAGTGTTCTTCTAAAATCGTTCAAAGAACAAAAAAACCAAATCAGAACCACAAAAAGCATATATAAATCCTCAGCCCTGATAGACACAAAAGTGCCGGGAACACTCACTAATGGGAACTTTGGATATAAAGGAATTACCAAGATTACTCCAGCAACCAAATATTTTAAAAATTCCTTCATTCTTAGGCCTTATATTATCTTTATTTTTATTACCAACCTTTTAGGCTTACCATCTTCTCTCATTCTTAGCTCCAACAATTGAGTTATCATTTTTTCAAATTACAAAAATTAGTTAATTCTTTAAAAATAAAATATCCAATTACAAATGTACAAAACCATATAGACAACCTGGTAATTGAGCTACTGGGTACATACCTAACTATAACTTTTTGCCTAAAGTGCTTACCCTCATACCAAATCTCATCCTTTTTTTCTTTTGGCTCAAAGCCATTTATGTAAATTGTTTCACGCAAAGGGTGAACAATTTCTTCTAAATAAGTACTTCTTGTTTGGTCTCTGATTATTGTCTGGGCTTCCTCCGGTGGGTAATTAAGCCTTATGGAAAAAAAACGGGTATTCCCGTCAAAGCTTTTTCTATAAAAATTTATAACTTCTTCCCGAGACATATTTGTAAAATACGCTCTCCTAAGTGGCGACTCTGTGTCCGCAGGTTCTGAAGAACGAACTGAGTCCGGAGGAGGAGGTGGAAAATCGGGACTAGGCACTATAAGGTAGATAGCAGTTATAAAAAATATAAAAATAGCGACTAGAATCTTCATTACTGGAAAAGACGAGCTCTACCAAGCCTGTAGCGTGGTTTTTTGTTTTTTCTTTCTCCTATAACTTTTGCCGGAACACCAGCAACAATTGCAAAATCACCAACATCCTTAGTAACCACTGCTCCAGCAGCAACAATCGCTCCTTTTCCTATATTTACACCGGGTAAGATTATCGCCCTTGGTCCAATAAAGACATAATCTTTTATTGTAACAGGAGAAGTAGTGGCTCGAAAATACTCATCGTTTATATTATGCTCTGAATTATAAATCATCACCTCCGAGGCAATGTCTACATGATTTCCAATAGTTAAAGGCGCTCTGCCGTCCAAAAAACTTCTGTCGCCAATTATGGTATCTTCACCAATTGATACTCCTTTGGGATAAAAAAACTTGCAACCCATATGTAGTGTACTTCCACGGCCTATTTTCACACCTGCAAGTCTGAAAATAAATTTTCTAAAACTATGAAACGGAATATGAAAACTAACAAGGTGGATTAGAAAAAGTTCAAAATCTAAAAACCAATTCTGAACCCGCCCCAGTATTTTTTCACTGGCCTGACTATAACTTAGGGGCTCTCCATGTTTATCAGTAAATTTTAATCCAGACTTAGTAATTTTTATATTTTCAGAGTAAATAATCATACAATTTTCTCTATTTCTTCAAGAGATTTTCTTGCAGTTTTTTCCCAGTCAAACCTTTTAACCCATTTCAGATTCTCTTTAACTATCTTATTATAATCGTTTCTGCTCATTGAAAGAACTTTTATTATTCCATCTGCAATACTATGAGCGTCATAAGGATTAACATATACTGCTGCTTCTCCCCCAATCTCTGGTAAACTTCCTTGATTAGAAATGACTACCGGAACCCCACAGGCCATGGCGTTAACTACATCTATTCCAAACCCTTCCCAAAAAGATGGCATGACAAAGGCTTTTGCTCCTTTTATTAAAGAAGGTTTATCCTCCTCTGCTAAAAAACCGGTAAAAATCACCCTTTTTCGAAGTTTTAAAGAGTTAACTTTTTTGAAAATTGACTCATACAACCAACCTTTTTTACCGGCTATAACAAGACATATATCAGGATATCTTTTACAAACTTCAGACCATGCCCTAATCAATCCCTCAACATTTTTACTAGGCCTTAATGTGCCGATAAACAAGACATACTCATTTACTATAGAGTATTTTTTCTTTATTCGTCGCACATCATCTATGTCTTTTTTTAGATAAAACATCTTTTTATCATACCCAAGCAATGTAACACAGACTTTTTTCGCTGCAAAAGGATAATGTCGTACAATATCCTTTTTGGTAGTTTCGGATATTGCAAATACTTTTTTTGCCTTAAGTATGGACCAAGCAGTCCAAAGCTTTAATTGCCAAAAATCATAAGCTTTAAATTGTTCCGAAAATTTGAGATATCCGAGATCCATAACTGCACAGACCGCTGGAACAGGTAAAAAAGGCGGTAAATAATGACCGGGGGTAAAAAAAACATCAATTTTTTCCTTTGTTGTATACAAAAACGGCATTAATTTGGTAATTATCCAAAGTCTTTTACCAGGCAACAACCGATATTGCCAGTAAAAGCTCTCGCAAGGAAGATCATTTCTGGGAGAATTTTTCAAATATACTATAACCCTATGTTTTTTTGACCAACTGGTCTCAAGTCTTTTAAGCGCCCAAAGCAAATTATAAGCATATTGGTTTACCCCAACCTTTTCAGGACAATTTGCTTCATTACCATCTATACCAATAATCATGAATTATTCAATTAAAACATTCTATTATAAACCTTAAGTGTTTCCATTGCTGTCTTTCTCCATGAAAAACTTTTGATTTTTTTAATTCCTTTATCTACTAAACTTCTTCTTTTTTTGATAACCTTTAATACTCCATCAGCAATAGAATCCACGCTGTAGGGATCAACCAAAACTGCTCCCCCCTTCCCCACCTCTGGTAGAGAAGAGGTGTTAGAAGTCACAACAGGACACTTGCAAGCAAAGGCTTCCAAAACCGGCAATCCAAATCCCTCATAAATTGAAGGATATAGCAAAACGGTAGCTCCTGAGTACAAAGCTGGTAAGTCTTTTTTGGGGATATGACCCAAAAATCTGATAGAGTTTCCAAAATTAAGGCCCACCGGATAATTTCCGGTGAAAACCAACAAGTACCCTTGTTTTTGGAAATAATTTTGAAAGACCTCTATTATCCGAGCGCTGTTTTTTCTCTCTGAGTAACCAATAGATAAAATATATTTTTTAGTTATTTTGTATTTTCTCAAGATTTTGTTAATTATCTTTTGAGACTTGGGCCTAAAAACAGGATCAACTGCCTCGGCTACTATGCTAATTTTTTCTTTTTGAAATCCCAAATCAACAAGGTCATTAAAAGTGGCAAAAGATGGAACAATAACTTTGTCAATTTCTTTCTTCACCCATGACAAACGGGCCCTATGAACACTAACTATCTTTGGGTCACAATAATCAGGAAATTTTATCTGATATAAATCATGAATAGTGGTAACCTTGTAAGCTCGTGTTGGTGGCTGAGTCCAATCCGACGAATGAAAAATATCCATATTCCCCACAAGATAATCAATAGGAAAAACATGCATCTTGTTCCAAATAATGTGCGCAAATGTCGGAGAAATTGGAAATATCCTTTTTTGAAAGTTTGAGCTTTTGGGTAAAGAACCAAAAAACTTCTTTAAATCCCCGAATCTTCTTAAAATACCAGCGTAAAGAATATATGAATTTTCACGGTCTATCTCTAATAGATTTTTGACAAGATTTTCTACATAGACAGATACCCCTGTTCCATAAACAACCTGAGATATGTCAATTGCAATTTTCACAGCTTTTCCCTTTTGATTAGTATTTCTGTACTCTCACCTATCCTCTTATATAATAGGTAGTTTTCTTCTACGTATTTATGAATCTCGGGAATAAAAGAAATTATGTTAAGGTTGTCGTCAACTTGAGCTTTTGTATCTCTGACGACCAATGCCGGCGGGTCGGAAATCAAACCCAGCAAAATCCTTTCTTCTGCAACAACCATAACCCATGGAAATTGAAAAGCAAATATTCCTCCCGGCGGTAACCTCTCAGAAAGATAATAAAGATGGGGCAAAGTACCAAGTGCAAAAACTTTCTCAGCAGGTTTGGTGAGTTTTCTAACTTCCATAGCTACCTCCTTCTCGAGATTACCAAAAAAATATACCTTACTACCACGCATAATTATATAAAATCTACTAATGAGCAATAAGCTGGTCAGTAGATAGAAAGCTCCAAATAAAATCTTTAATCTCATTGACAGTCTGGAAAAAAGAAGCACAATCATTAAAAGAAAAAATGGTAGCGATGGCTGAAGATGAATATAGTCAAATCTGGCAAAGGTAAAAAACAAAGACGCAAAGCCAAAAATCCCTAGTAAAGTTGCGCCTTTTTTGGCATTTTTATAAATTACAGTGAACCAAGCGATTGAGCCAATAAAAAAAACCAAACCAGCCCTTAATAAAAGTGATAAGGTAGGTAATTTTCTTCCCAGATAGGCAAATGTTGTTAGATTATAAGTGATTGTCCAATAATAAAACTCTTTCCAAACTCCAATTTTCAAAATATACAAAAGCATAATCAATAACGGCAAGGATAATCCTAATAAAAAAATAAATATTCCTTTTCTTCTTATCAAAAAAAGATACAAAATCAAAAGAAAAATCAGTGGCAAAACTACTTGTTTACAAGTAAAAGCAAACCCCAAGAGAATTCCTGAGACAAAGAGATTAATCTTTTTGTCGCTAAAAAGATAATAAAAAGAGGCTAATAGAAACGGCGTAATAAAGCTATCTATCCAAAAAACATACCCCTCAAAATAAGGTTGCCAAATAAGATAAAGGAGGTTAGGTAAAAAGATTAACCAACCTTTAAACATTTTTTGTGAAATTTTGAATAAGAAAAGATGTGAAATGCAAATAAAAGCAAAGTGAAAAAGAGCAATCCTTTGCGGGGTCATCATTCCAAGCGAATAAAGATTGATTGGAGAAAAAACCAATCCCGGAAAGTGTTGGTCAAATATCTGTGCATAGGGTAAAAAACCCTTGGAGGTTAAATACGAATAGACAAAAAGCTCTGGATAAGGAAAAAAGTTTATGCTTTTTAATAAAAACAAATGAAACAAAATTATTAAGAGAAATATTAAAATTCTTCTTTTTCCCATAAATTTATTAATCCTACACCCTTAAATTCAGAAAATGTCTTTGTAATTCTAAAACCGCTCTCTCTCAAAGTCTGCCTGACAAGGCCTTGGGGGTCAGTCAAATCTTCAAGATAACTAAATTGATAGACTTTGCTTTTGTCTGAAATTGCTTTTTTGGTTATTTTTAAGGTTTCATCTTTATTGGCAGAAATAGAATCGGTTACCCCATAGGCTTTGATAATGCCTCTTTGATACCAGCGATAGGCTGCAAAAGGTTCTGGATAGATAAAAACTACCACAGCGTCTTCATCAGCGCTTTTTTCCAAAAACCGTGTAGCTTCGCGCCACTGTTCCCTTCTTTGATTCTCATCGGCTACATAAAAGTAAAAACCCACTAAATTGCAAAAAATAAGAATAGAAAAAAGAATTTTTTTCTTATTTCTTGTCAACCCTAGAAGACCAACAAACAACAAAAGCACAAATGCTGGATAAATAAAAAGAAAACGAAAATAATAAAAGGCTGGGAAAATAAAAGAAAAAACAAAACCCAAAAAAAGAGGGATAAAAAACCAAAGAAAAATTATCAGAAATTTTTTAAATTTTTTAAGAGATTGCAAAAAAACAAAAACAAAAGGAAGCGAAGCTAAAACAATAAGGGCATAGTAAAAATACTTAGGCAAAAGAGAAATTCTGCCTAAGATAAACTTCATCCAAACCAAAAGCAGATTTTTTAATGTTGCTCCTCCGGCAAGCTCTGCCCAAGCCGGGAGAATGGAAACAAGCCAGCCACCAGAAGAAAGCTGGATAAAAAAAGTTGGTAGCCAAAGTAAACCTAAAACAAAAATTGGTAGATGAGAAAGCAAAAAACTTCTCCACCACCCACTGTCTCTAATCCTCAAAAGCGCAAATAACCAAAGGGCAGGAAGAATAAAAAAAGGCAAATAGTCAGTAAAAACTGTTGCCGTAATTGAAAAAGAAAAAAGTATCCAGTCAAAAAGACTCTGCCCCTTAACAAGTTTGAGGAAAGAATAAATAGAAAGACATGTTAAAAAAGCAGCCACTATGTACATCCTCGCTTCTTGGGAGTAGTAGATATGGAAAGGCGAAGTTGCTAAAAATAATCCCACCGCCTTCTGCAGCCCTTTTTTATTCGGAAAAACAAGCTGGGCAACTTTAACAAGAACTAAAACATTTAATACTCCCAAGATAACCGATAAACTCCTTATGGCAAAATCACTAAAACCAAAAATTCTTGTCCAAGCTTCCAGTAAAAGATAGTACAATGGCGGGTGGTTGTCATTTCTAATAAAAATAGTCAGTATTCCCCAAAACCCGTGTCTTTTGACTTCCAGAGCGCCTATAGCCTCATCCAGCCATAGGCCCTGATCTATCCAAACCAATCTTAACAATAAAGATAGAAAGACAATAAAAAGTAATGAATTTTTTTCAAGAAGCCTTTTCATTTTCCCAAACCTTCACCCAAGTCACTAACCTGTAGATTGCCATAAGATAGGATAAAACAAAACCTCGCCATCCATCCAAAAACCCAAGTTTTAAAAAATACCTGCCGACAAAAGAACGAAAAGGATAATAAAAAAATTTAAAATAAGAAAAAGTAAAGCGCCTTTTGATTTTTTCTTCTGCTTCAAGCTGGGTGTAAAAGTTAACCATCTCCAAAAATTCATAGATTTTTTTGTACTGATAATGAATTTTTGGATGTAAAAGCTCGCCAATCTTTCCAGTAACTTTGACTTCTTCGTGAACCTCTCCAACCCACCCCCCTTTTTCTTTTCTCCAAAGCCAGATGTGTTTATCTGGACTCCAACGGGTATGTTTAATCTCTCCTCCCAAAAGGAAGTTTCTTCTGGGTATTAAAAAGGCGTCACAATCCGTATCGGAAATTGTCCTTTTTATTTCTTCAGCCAGCTTTGGGGTTACAATTTCATCTGCATCCAAGGAGAAAATCCACTCACCACTGGCTTTTGAGGCTGCGTAATTTTTTTGATTTGCAAAATTATCAAAAACACGCTTAAAAACTTTCGCACCAAGTTTTTTGGCCGTTTGTGCTGTTTTATCCTTTGTCCTACTATCAAGAATCACAATAACTTCACTGGAAAATGAAAGCACACTTTTAATCGCCTTTCCAATCGTTTTTTCTTCATCTTTGGCAATAATGGTTGTGGTAATTCCCTTCATCTAAGTAGATTTTCAAAAAGCCTTGCATATTTTTCAGAAATTCTCTCCCAGTCAAATTTTTCAGCTTGTTTTCGGGGTTTATCTTTCCAATTAATCCGAAGTGCTTTGCCCAAAGCAAGAGCATAAGCTTGAATATCTGTCGGCTCCACTAAAATACCTGCATTCCCAATAATCTCTTTTCTCTTGGAGTCGTCAGTTGCAACAACCGGCAACCCACTTGCCAATGCCTCCAGATAAACTATTCCAAAAGCCTCTTGTCTCCATGAAGGCAGTGTAAAAACTTTGCAAGCTCTATAGAACTCAGGTAATTCAGTATGAGGGGCGCAGGTAAGTAAAAACCTTTTTCCCAATAGTTGACTGCCCAGCTTTTTAATTTTAGACTCCAGTTTTCCTTTTCCCAAAACCAAAAGACTGGCATTTTTTAATTTGGAAACTGCACGGATAGCCAGGTCAATTCTTTTTCCTGGCTCCAATGCTCCAACAACCAAAATGATAGGTTCAGGAAGAGCAATTTTAGCTTTCTTTCCAAGTGGATAAAAAGTTTTAAGATTAACCCCATTGGGGATAACTACGCTTTTTACAAAGGGATTTATTTTTTTTGCCCATTTCTGGGCTTCATGGGTCAGGGCTACAAAAACGTCGGGAAAACTAAAAAGATTATTTGCGTCATCCCAACCAATTCCAGAATGCCCGACAACTACCATCTTTTGCCCCCTAAGCCAAGTAATAAGCCGCACCAAGGCAACCTGCCATCCCCCATTTGTGGGGATAAGGATATCAAACCCTTCCAGCCAAATCTTGGGTATAATCTTCAAGGTAAAAATAGCAATTCTAACACTCCAGTAGTCTGCAAATAATCTTCTGGCCAAACTTCCTCGAAAATCTGGCTTTTTCCAATCGACAGTTAAATTAACAATAAAGGTTTGATAATCCGAAACGGGTATATTTTTACCGGCCTGGAATACTGTTAACTTATTACCCTTTCTTGTCAGCCTCTGAGCAATCTCGTGCGTCCAGTTTTCGACTCCCCTTTGATTTTGTCCGCTGAAAAAGGAAAGAATTGCGATTTTCATAATCAATCCACAAATCTGTATTTTATAAGTGTCCAAAGAGCAATAAACCCGTCTTTCCAAGTGATTTTTTTCCCTTGATCATAACCTCTTGGCCGGATTCTGATTGGAACTTCTGTAATTTTGTAGCCTCTTTTTAATATTTTAGCTGTTATTTCGGGTTCAAATTCAAACCTGTTAGCATTTAACTTTATAGTCTCAACACATTCCCTTAAAAAAACCTTATAGCAAGTCTCCATATCGCTTAATCTATTGCCGTACAAAACGTTTGTCACTAAAGATAAAAATTTGTTTCCAAGATAGTGGGTGATTAGGGGAGTTTTTTTGGCACCCAAAAGACGAAGAGGATAATTTTTTAGTCTTGTTCCATAAACCACCTTGCTTTTCCCCTCTAAGATTGTTTTTAATAATTTCGGATAATACCTAGGATTATACTCAAGATCTGCATCCTGAATAAGGATAATGTCACCAGTGGCTTTTGAAAGCCCTGTTCTAATGGCAGCACCCTTGCCTTTATTTACCGCGTGTCTATAGAATTTAATTTTTTTAATTTTTGCAATCATTTTGGGGCTTTTATCAGTTGAGCCATCATCAACAACAATTATTTCCTTTGTAACTCCCTTTGCCAATTTAACCTTCTTGACTCTTCTGATGATTTCTGATACGGTTTTATCCTCGTTGAAAACTGGAATAATTATGGTCAGTTTCATTTTCACTTCAACTATTGTACATTTTTATCTTTAATTACCACAAGAAGAAGGATAAATCTTCAAAAGCATGGGGAAGTTCGTTTCCTCAAGCAGTTTTTTTACATCTTAATAACCTTTTCCAAGAGGTAAAAGTTTTCTTCTTAGCCTGCGTAAAAGTGTTAAAGGTAAAGAAATTAGATAATAAGAGGTTCTCATTTTTTCCCAAACATCATCCACAAAATCCGGCTTTTTCTCGAAAAAAACCTCAGGATAATAAAAATCCCGCGGAAAGGGAATGCCTATTTCATACTTATATTTAAATTTCCTTTTCGGAACCATCAAATCTAAAGACCTTTGAGATGATCTGGGCATGTTTGTAAAATGCATAAAGGCAGGTTGGGGAATGTGGAGTCTTTTAGACTTTGATCTTTTTTGTATCGCAATCCCCTCAATGTCAAAATAACCTTGTTGACCATGCTCCCCCAAGGCTCTAAGACCCGGAATTTTTTTATTGATAGCCCTTATGGTCAAGTTGCCTTTGATTGAATCAATCTCGTATCCGGAGGCAGTTTTCGGCTGGTAGTGATAAATATCCCCCACTACATTATAAAAATAAGAGACGATAGATTCATATTCATCCCCTCTTTCTCGGACTGTCTTACTTAAATTTTTAATCGAGTCCCTCCACCAGACCTCATCCCCATCCACAATCAAAAACCATTGAGCCTTTGTCGCCCGAAGCATTTCCTCCCGAACCCTAGGAAATTCACTAACTGTAATCTCACCAACCTCCTTAAAGCTGATTTTGTCTTGATATCTTTTTCTAAGTTCCCTTATAATCTTGATTGTCTTATCTTGACTTCCTGTGTCCCAAAGAAGAACTTTATCCACATAATCAATTACACTGGAAACGGCATACCAAAGATATCTATCTTCATTTTTAACTAGAGTATGAGACCAAATCTTCATGGTTTTGGATGTATCAGATATTTAATTAAGGCCAAAAGTGTCTCGAATCCATACTTGACTGAGCGAGGAAAATTTATGGATGACGAATCAGGATTATAGCGAACTGGCACAGGAATTTCTCCTATCCTAAAACCCTTTTGAACAGATGAGATAAGTATTTCTTGATCAAAAACAAAATCGTCCGAGAATTTGTGAAACGCAACTTCCTTTAACACTCTTTTATGGAATGCCCTAAAGCCGGTGTGATACTCTGATAAGTTTTGTCCAAGAACAATGTTTTCCACAATTGTCAAAAAGCGATTTGCCAGATATTTATACAAAGGCATTCCACCATCTAAGGACTCTTTGCGTGTTCTTATTCTTGACCCCAACATAATATCAAACCGTCCTTGAATTATTGGTCTTACAAGTTCCTCTGTTAGGCTACTATCATATTGATAGTCGGGGTGAATCATAACAACTATATCTGCTCCATAATTCAAAGCCAGTGTGTAGCAAGTTTTTTGATTGGCGCCATAGCCACGATTTTGGGGATGAACAAAAGTTCTTAATTTTAATTCTTTGGCCTTTTTAACTGTTTTGTCTGAACTGTCATCATCCACTACAATTATCTCATTTGCCAAACCCGGGGGAATATCTCTAACTGTCTTTTCTAAAGTTTTCTCTGCATTATAAGCGGGCATCACAACGATAATCTTGGGTTTGCCTTTTATCATCTTAATTTTCTGACAAGCCAGCCACATGGTACAACAAAATTCAGCATTGACCCAACCAAAACAGCCAAGGAAGCGCCCACTGCACCAAAAAACCTAATAAGAATAACCCCAAGAGTCAAAACAGTAAAAAGATGAATCAGGGATAACCAAAAAAACAATCTTGGGTAAGAAAAGTAATAGATAACCGCGCTATGAATAGGAACTGAAAATAAAAATATGAGCATTGCAATCATAAGAATAACAAAGATAATCTGTGAACCAAGATAAACATCTCCCAAAACCAAGGGTATGAGAAAAGCCATAACCGGAGTTGCCAATGCCCCGATTATACAAAAGGCAGTAACCAGAAGCTGGGTCTTTTTAAAATAAGAGATAAAAGACTCTCTTTTGCCCATTGAGGCCATTTTGGGCGCAATAACAATTCCCAAAGCTGAAACAAACTGGGGTACAACTTGTACAAGCTGATTTGCGGCAGAATAAAACCCAAGATCCAAGGGAGCCAATAAGCGGACTGAGATAAAAGAGTCAATCCTGGAAGACAGAGCAGAAACAACAATAAATGCCGCCACCCATTTGTTAAAATGCAAAAAATTTTTTACAATTTTTGGTTCAGTCTTGTAGTAAAGAAAGTTTGTGGGAAAAATTAGCAAAAAAAACAAAAATCCCAGAAACAAGACTAAAAAATAAACAAAGGTAGTTAATTCTTTCGTTAAAATCCCAAGTAAAAAAAATGTTATAATTAATAATAATCTAATAAGGTTTGTTCCAATATAAAGAAGTGCCCAGCGAAAAAATTTTTGGGTAGCTTGGAGGCAACTGGTTGCAAATCCAAAAATCAAATATCCCAACGCCCCAACAAATCCCACCCTGAGAAGAATTAGGATTTCTTTTTTCTGAAACAAGTCTAAGGCTATAAATCCAGAAAGTATTTCTCCTAGAATGATTACTAAAACCCCCAAGGTTATTTTTACTATCAATCCAAGTTTTAAGTATTTATAGGCAAGAGCTTTACTTTTTATGAAATATCTGCCTACAAAACTAACAATACCTGTATTTGTTCCTAAATCAGCAATATCGGAAACCATAGTGATAAGAACTATTGTTACATTAAAAAGACCAAAAGCTTCGGGACCCAAAAATCTAGCAACCAAGATGTAGAAAGCAAGTCCCAAAAGTCCATTAATAAAGGTTGAGGAAAAGGTTATTGTTGTTTGCCTGATTGTTGCAGTCTTAAAATAAGCAAATAATTTTAATAACATCAACTATAATTATACCCGTTTTTTATTGTGAAGCTTTACTAATATAGCACTAGCAAGTATCAATGAAAAACCACTGATAACAAGACCTGGTAGAACATACTTTTGGGGAGAATAATAAATTTTATAAAAGCCATCTTTTTCCACCATGAAAGCATTTAAAAAGCTATAAGCTGGGAGAGATGAAACTTCATTCATTTGCCAGAATTTATCATATTGTTCAGATAAAATCAGAAATGATGGCTCTTTGAGTCCTTTAACTTTTACCCAGTATTCGGTGGGGTTTTTCCTTAGGTACTCAACTTCAGGGATTTCTTTTATTGTAAATAGACTAATTTTCTCGTTATCAGAAAGGTCGCTCCAAAATAAAGCCTTAGCGTTTGTAACAAGATCTTGAACATTCCTTTTAAGAAGTTCCCATCTTTGCTCTTCAATACCAACAAGGGCATTAAGAACATTTATACCTCCACTAACTTCAATTGTAATTTCACCGCTACTTTCCAGTTTGCCTATCTCAAACCATCTGATATTTGCCTCGTCATAAATAAAATATTTGTCGGGGACGTCCTGATAACCTGTAAGTTTGATTTCAATTTTCTTAGGAGCAGTTAGTAAAGTATTAACTTCACCTATCAGTTTTGAATCTTGATAAAATCGAATAACTCCCCCCTTTGAACTTTCCATTACTCTGGCTAATAACAAAGTTCCTTTTTTCAACTTCGCATTCTTAATTTTTAGGCTTAAATTTCCTTCTCCGACTGCCCATCCGCCCGATAAATCAAAGTCAAGATTATCAACACCATATTTCTCCTGCAAAAAAAATCGCCAACTGAGAAAATCCGAAGCTTCTCTTTTCCACCAGCCACTATCATTAGGAGATAGGGTCAAGTTTTTAGCTGGGAAAATCAGGTCTTCAGAGTCCAAAGAGCTTACTGCCAAATCAATTGTATTTTTATCGTATAAAATAACTTTTGAGTTTGGATATTTAATAAATTTACCAAAAAGATCTGTATTTTCTTCCAAAAAGATAATGGCGTTTTTGGATAAATCAAAATCTTTTATTGATACCAAATCAGAATAAATTCGGTCAGAACCAACTACCCACCAAAATTTCGGAGCCACAAAAATATGATTTTGGTGTTTCAGGGTTTTTAATATCGGAACTTTGCTCTCATTTTTAATGACGCTAAGCCAATCCAAACTTACCAATTGATTCAAAAAGATTTGATAATACTCTCTTTCGTCCTCGTTTAAATCTTCTCTTCTTTCGTCAGGATAAGGATAAACAACATAAGAAATCCCGGCAACATCAAAAAGCTGACTTACAAATTTGGATTCGCGAATAAAATTAAATATCTCATACGTGCCAACGTTTCCTGTAATAAATGGCCGAATTTCTGTTAAATCAGTTGCCGAGAGAGCAGTGTGTTGTAAAGAAGAATATCCCATTGGAAATCTGGTAGGAATCCAAAGTACTCTGCCCCAATTCTCATCGGATTTTAAAACGTTTTCTAAAAATGAAAATTCTTTTTGATAAACCGGTAAAGAAAACATCCCGGTCATCTTCCCCAACCACACCGGTCGCATAATAATTACAAAGTACAAAAAAATCCCCAAAGGCAAAAACCTTGCTAACCAAGCAATCTTCTTGTTCAACTCGTTTACCGCAATCCCAACAAGAACAGAATATGATAGCGCAATTAAAACAAAGAATTTAGTCGAGTCACGAAAAAAAGAAAATCCAGCTATGTTAGTAAAAAGCCAAGCATAAATTTCTGACAGTGGAGGGTTTGAACCCTTGACTAAAAAAATACCAACCAGTAAAACAAATAACCAAAAACCAAGTGTTTTATCCCTCTTTCTGAGAATGGGTGCTAAAAAAACCAATAAAGGTATAAGAAAAAAATCGGCTTTTAAATGAGTAACCTTGCCAAAGACGTTTTTAAACCAGTGGGGCTGCAATAAAAGTGTCGCATGTCCAATGTTTGCAAAATTCAAAAACTGGGTTTGTTCTTTGCGAAGATAACCTGCCGGCAATTGAGGAGGTTTAGCCAAAAAAGACGAAAAAATCCAGAAACTATGTAGTCCAACCATAACAAGAAGGATAACCAAACCACTTCTAAACCAACTTAGTAAGAAGTGTGGCCATTCTCTGGAATGCAAAAATAATAATTCATATACAAATTTCAAAAGAAGAATCAATAAAAAAACAAAGACAAATCTTAAATCGAAAAATCCAAGAATAGATACCGCAAGACCTGCAAGAATTTTTTTTCTTAAGTTTCCCTCAAGCGAATCCTCAAAAGTCAAAAAAGTCAATGGCAGAAAAGCATAGGCCATGGCGACAGAAAGTTGTCCTCCATCTATAAGTAAAATAAGATATGAATTAGCCACATACACCAATATTGAAGCCATCTTTCCTATACCAGAAACCCCCAAGCGTCTTAGTAATCTTGAAATTCCAAAAATGCCAAAGACAAGAACCGGAAAAATGCCTATTATTCGTTCAAGGACAGAAAAATCTAAACCCAAAAAAGCTCCCATTCCATATAAAAAATCAACCGGCCAAGCCCAAAGAGTAGAAAGAACGTATCTGCCCATACCATTACCTCTTGACGACCAAACTTGAGGTATATTAAATCCTTCCCTAACCGTCTCTGAAGAACTAAAAGGGAAATCTCCGGCCGCCCTTGGTCCCGGCAAAAAAAGCCGGCCAAAAACAATAATAAGTACTAATATCAAAAGAAGCCTATTTTTTTTCATATTTTCGGATGCTTAAGATATACATTAAAACCCCGACAACCAAAGTAAAATAAATATATTTAAATACTCTTAAAGCAAAGCCCATGTGGCCTAGTAAAATAGATATCAAGCTTCCAAAAAGAAAAAGAATGGCCAGAGTAAAAAAAAACGCCGGGAGATTATTTTTAAACATGACCCTTTTTATATTCAATTAAAGCTTGGATAATTCCTATTATCCAGCCAATAAAGCTTATTTTCATTGTTGCCTCACCAGTTCCGGCATGTCCCAAAGTGCTCAAGGCTGCAGCGAGCAAAAAAAGGACAAAAGCTGCTGCCAGAGTCCAAGAGCTTGAGAGCCTGAAATTTAGCAAAACCATAATCCAAACAACAAAAACCAACCAGTAAACAAGAGGTTGCAAAGAAAAATCGGACTTAGTGATATTAAACCAAGCCTGAAGAACAAAAAGACCCAAAAATAAAATTACAAAACCTGCAAAAATCAATAATTTAATTACTCGCATGTCTTCTTATAAGGGTTTGATAAATCAAAACAGCTATACCTCCTAAAATAGAGATTAGTGAGATAATACTCCCTTTTTCCAGAAAATCCTGCGGCGCGTATTTTACCAGAAGTTCATAATCACCTTTAAGGTCAATTTCCCATCCATTGGCAAAGCCGTTTGCTAAAAAATGTTTATCCTCGGAGAGGATTTGGCCGTCAGGAAATTCAACCTGCCAACCAGAATTAAAAAGCTCGGAAAATATTAGATAGTATTTCTCCCGGGAAGAGGTAACCTTGACTTTATATAAGGTTGAATTGATTTTGTCGTAAGTTATAATCGGAAGCTCTCCGTTTATGTTGGTGTTGGTTTTGTCTGTTAAATAATGCAAAAATAATCTGGGATTGGGTACTTTTTGCACTTTAAGGTTTTTAACAACAACTTCGGTTGTCTTATCGTACTTGTGTTTAAAAGACTCGTTTCTGCAAACATAACTAAATAAGCCTTTGTAGATACTAAAACAGTCATTCCAAGGAGTCACGCTCACTCCAATTCTAGCACTCGTGGCCCCGCTATTGGGGGTAAGGTTTAAAACATATTTCTTATAATCAAAATCGTAGTTTTTTTCATCGGGACCAAAAAATTTACTGAAGCTGTATTTAACCTCGCCATCAACAACTCGGTCATTATCAGCTTCAAAATAAATCTTGATTCCCGAACCCTTTTTAATCAGATAATCAAAACTAATTTGATAGGCTGAGTAAGGGTCAAAATTTTTTAGTTCAAATGCTTTTTCCTGAATTCCCTGGCTTGAGACCATCGAAAATTCCGTTGGGGCATCAATCAAATTTTTCTGCTTGGGGGTATTAAAGCCAATCTCATGAACTCCCTTACTAAAATTAAACTTACCAAAAGAAACTATACCATTTTTGCCAACATTTCCAGCTTTAGAAAGCACTTGATTGTCAATTTGAAACTGTATTTCAAATCCTTCTATCTCATAAAACTTATCCCAGTTTTTCATATCAATTAACAATTCATAATCCCCGTCTTCCGGCACACTAACTTGGAAAGTTTTTCTACCGGCAACTGGCATTGACTCATTGTCTATATAGTCAAATTTTGGCGAAATACCCAATTCTACGAGTGTTTCTTTGAGTAAACTTTTCGTAGTATTTACTTTTTCCAATAAATCGTTAGTGCCAACAAGCTGATAATCCTCGGATAAAACACCCAAGTGTCTTGCAAAAAGACCATAATTTTTTTCCTGCAGCCAATTGTCTGAATAATCTGAACTTTCATTTACTAAACCAGCTTTCTTTTGTAAAATTCCAAATTCCTGAAGCTCCTTGCTATAGCGATTTAATGCAAGTGCTGCAGCTTTAAAATTCTTTTTTTGAACTGACTGTCTGAATTCGTTGAGTCTTTTGCCCAGAATAGTTAAAATCCACTCAGAAAGCTCAGTACTATCGTTGATGAAAAGTTTTTCAATTTTTTCTTTGAGCAACACAAAAGGGTAAAAAGGCGAAGAAGGCAAAAAACGCACGTGGGGAAAAATGTCCTGTCTTTCTTCAAAAAAAGTTGCCGGAGGATATTCCAAATAAAATCTTCTCGAGGGGTGAATAATTTTTTCATTCGCTTTTAGATTACTCCCTGAGTATAAGGTGACTTTTGAATTCAATTCATAAAATCCCAAATCTGAAATTGCGGGATAAGGAATGCTTTCTACCAATTTTTGTGTTGCATAAAATTTTCCATAAGGGTTTATTAAATTACTCTTCCAAAAATCAAGTTTTCCAAAAGAGGCAACTTTGACAAAATTTTCCTGTGACTTAAGAAGTTCCTCAACAACAACAGGATTTCTCATGCCACGTCTCTTCCAATCTATATCAAACCTATTAATCACATATCTTGCATCCAAAACATTCAAAACTTCCTCAAAATTATGATTATTTAGAAAAATCCAATCCAACTCACTTACGACCTTATTGTAATAAGGGATAGAAGTATTCAAAGATATGTTTGGATTTTTAAATAAAGTAGTTGATAACTCCACCCCCCGATAAGGCTTTTCCCAAGAATAATTTATGGGCTCCCCATCAATTGGAAGGGAAACAAAACGAAATTCGGGGTTTTCCTCTGTAAGCCAGTTATTAGCATCTTTATAATAAGAAGGAACTTTAACTTCGTAATCAGCCAATTTATCATCACTTGTTCCCTCGTTACTAGTGAAAACAAGGCCGGTTAAAAATGGAAAACCCCAGACCACCAAGACTGTAAAAAGTGCGGTGAAAAGAACAAACTTTTTGTAAATTCGATTCTTTAAAAGAAGTGTAATTTTCTCTATTCCAAAAGCAAAAATTAAAGACGAAGCCAAAGAAAACAGGAAACCAAATTTTTCAAAAGGATTTCTAAAAACCTGAAGGATGCTAAGTTTTTCAAAAGCAAGTTGAAATATATAGCCCAATGGAGGCTCACTACCTTTCATCAAAAAAGCAGCCAGTAGAAATAAAATTCCACAAAAAAGAATATTTCTTATCCTCTTGTATTTAAAAATCGTCCAAAAGACAATTCCGGAAATTAAAAACTCCAAAAAAACAATCGGTGGAAGGTTATAAATTTTTGCCCACCAAGGTCCCTTGGAGAAAAAAGTTTTATGGGAAAACCTAAAGATTTCGCTTAATTTACCAAGAATACCACTTAAGGTAACTAGTGTTCCTATATTTCCTGCCTGAGTGAAAAATTCCATCACTGCCACTTTATACCCGCTTGAATACAAAAAGCTCAAAAGTTGTCCCAACCACCAGGAATTAAAAAAAAGAAAACTAAACAAAGTAAGAAAAAAATATTTTATATAAAAAAAGAAATCCTTTTTGTCGCAAAAGAAAGAAAAACAAAACGCCAAAATCAAAACAAACCAAAGCAAAAAATTAAAAACCGTGGAAGTTAGGGAATATGAAAAAAATACTGTTGCCAAAGAAGTTAATATCGCAAAGCGGTAGTCTTTAGAACTAATACCTTTCAAAAATAAAAAAAGTGCGATGGGTAAAAGGGCCATAAAAAACATGTAGTTATACAAAAATCTCGTCCAAACATTAACTAAAGAAATAGGATTAAAAAGATAAAAAAAGGCAGACAATAATCTGGATTTTTTACTGAGGTTTGGGAAAAGCTCGCCAACCAAAAGGTAAACTCCCAAACCAGAAATAAAAAAGGAAAAATTGATAAATAGAGCTTGTATAAGAAAATTTGGAATTTTTATATTTTGAAGTTGCAAAAGAAACCAAAAGGTTGGCGCAGACGCAGTTACTATACCGACAACATTCCCTAGACAAAACTCAGCCCAGCTAAATCTCACTAAATCAAGAACTCTTGAGAAATCATAAAAAATCAACCCACTTTCCCCCACCCCCATGATATTGCCGTTTCTAAACCAAAAAAGAGACAGAAGAGTTGAAACAACTAAAAGCAGGACAATGGGGTTTTTATTTAAAAAAAATTTTCTCATGAACATATTCATCTATAACAGAGAATATTCAAATAACCGTAATGTCTAAGATTAAGAAGAGCACTTTTTTTCGAAAATTCTTTTTTCACATATTTTTTATCATCTCGCAATAAACAAATTTTGAATCCTAAAAGTCTTAGTTTGTCTATAAATTCACCAGGTGTTACTTTGGATTTTTCAAGCCCTAGAGGCCAAACCTCAGTTAAAATTTCAATTTTCGGATTTTTTCTAATGAGTTTTTTCATACCCAAAAGAGCCTCCGGCTCGGCACCTTGAATATCTAATTTAACAAAATCAACTTTTTTATCCTTGTCGCTAAAGTACTCATCCAAACTCCAAGAATTAACCAAGATTTTCTTTTGATTTTTAGAAAAGCTATAGATGCTATGTTCAGCGTTTGAATTTTCATTTACAAAAAGCCCTATTTTACCTTTCTTACGAGCAACCGCCGCTTTAACTAAAATGACATTCTTATATCCGTTTATCCTGACATTTTTTCTTAAAAGGTTAAAGTTTTCCGGATCGGGCTCGAAGGCATAGACCTTGCCACTTGCACCTACACATCTTGCCATTAGTAAAGTAAAGTAACCGATATTTGCGCCTACATCAATAACTGTCATCCCCTTTTTAATTTCATTTTGAATAGCCCATGAAACTGAAGGCTCATAGAAACCCAAGACAGACAAGGATAAAGAGTCCTTCTTGTCTAGGTACATTATATGTCCATCAACTTTTACATAATCTGGCCGTAACAGGGGAACAACTAGATGATAAAACCAAGCTATAAGTTTGTATCTACCTATTCCACTACCAAGAAAAATTTTACTAGCTGATTTTAGAATGCTAAGAAATATGTACTTAACTGATTTTAAAAAAATCATATTAGACCTGTTTGAACAAAATAGCTTTGATAGATCTCATTCAGACTTCTCTGATCGAACACTTTTTCCATTATAAATTTGTCAGAAAAAAGTCTTTTGGACTGAACCAAGTGTCTTTGTCTTAAATTATCACTTAAATTACCAAAATTCCAAAATATTGCTCGGATGCTTGCCAGTAGGGCAGATTGCTCCCCCCTTCTTATTAATACTAGAAATCCCCGCCCGATATTCACAAGCACACTTTGCGGCAAATATTTCAAGACATTTTTAAGTTGATAATTTTTGATAATCGAACGAAAAGAATTTTTGGCCAGATGAAAATAAATCTTATAGTAACTTCCCCCCATGTGCGCTCTGGCGGTTACCGACTTTGCAAGATGATAAACAATTGCATCTTTTGCCAAGACAACTTCATATCCAGCAATCCAAACTCTCCAAGAAAAATCAGTGTCCTCTGTATAAACTGCTTCTTTTTCGTCAAACCCTCCTATTTTTTCAAAAACTTTTTTTCTAACTGCCAAGGCTGCTGAAACTGCAATTATCTGTCTTTCTTTGAGCAACCTTTTTGTCTTGGTATAGCTTTTCCATTGGTAAAAAGGCACTGCCCAGGCAACCTGAGGAAGCATTATAGCACCAGCATGCTGTATCAGAGCTTTTTTATCCATATCCAAAAGCAATGATTGGACTCCTCCAATGTTTGGTTTAGCAATAAAAGGCTCAACAATTTTTAAAAGCCAATCACGACGAACTTGGGTGTCATTATCCAAAAAAACCAAGACTTCACCTTTCGCAAATTTAGCTGCCCTGTTTCTGGTGGCGGAGGCTCCGAGATTTTTCTTATTTCTCAAAATTCTAAAATTACCAGCCTTTTTTTGATAACTTTTTAAAATTTCCAAACTTAAATCTTTTGAACCATCATCACAAACAATAACCTCAAATTTCGGATAACTTAAAGCAAAAACGCTATCAAGACACTTTTTTAGATACCTTTCTCCATTGTAATTGGCAATAATGACAGAAACTTTTGGAAAAGTTTTTATCTTTTCAACACTTTTCCTTGCTTCAGCCATAAGTCCTTCGCAATCACGCGTAAAATCTTTAAATTCGTAATCATCTCTGTCAAGAGGGGGAAGTGTGTGTTCTTTATTAAAAAAGTTTTTTAATTCTTTGGGAAAGAGAGCCAAAATTTCCCTTATAATTTTAAAATGGCCTAAATAAAAAAAGATCTTTGAGATTGGAAGGGAGGAAATCTCGGATTGTCTTTTTTTATATTTTTTGTTTTTTAATCTATAACCTCTAATCTTCACCCGCGGAAAAAAGGCCAGCAAAAGTTCTTCAAGTTCGCTCTCTTGATATTCTTTGGTGTGATAGGGGTTGTAAGGTTTACCCCATAAAAAAGTTGACTTTGCGGCGTTTGGAGTGGATAAAAAAAGCCTCCCCTTAGGAAGTAAGGAGTTATAGATATGTGCCAGAAATTCACCCACACGATCTACAGGAAGATGCTCAATTACCTCAAAAGCCAAAATAACATCGAATTTCTGACCAATTTTGGCCAAATCAAAAGCGTTTACTACCTTAAAGCTTAAATTTTTAAGGCTTTTTCTTTTGGTAGCTGCCTCAATTGCCTCCTTATTGTAATCAACTCCCAAAACCTCCTTTGCCCTATTTTTTGCAATATACTCGGCTCCAAAACCAAAACCTGTCCCAACATCAAGAACTTTTTTACCAACACAAAACTTTGCCACAAAACTATAGCGTGCCAGAGAATCAGCTACCAATGATCCCGGCCTCTCGGCTGTAGCGGCTCTTTTTGATTTAAACTTATTCAACAACTCCCCCATCAAGTTTAACTTGCCAAATTGCTAAATAAATCCCTCATTTTTTTGGCAGACTTTTCCCAAGAAAATTCTTTAGCTTTTTCTCTACCCAGCCTCGCAAACCTTATTCTGCGTTTTTTATTTTTCAACAAATTAAGGATAGATTTAGTTAGTTCATCCCTATTCTCCACCAAGACCCCTGCATTTCCAACAACTTCTGGCAAAGAAGAATTCTTATACACAATAACAGGAGTACCTGCTGCCATTGACTCAAGAGGAGGAAGTCCAAAACCCTCATACAAAGAGGTAAAAACTGAAATTACCGCCCCCTGATAAAGGGCTACCAGATCAGCCTCTGAAATATAGCCGGTAAAGATTACTCTTTTACCCAGTTTAAGCTTTTGGACCAGTTGCTTAAATCTTTCAAAATTAGGTCCACTGGCATTTCCAACAAATACCAATAGATAATTCTTCTTAAATCTGGCTGGTAAAAGATTGTAAGCCAAAAGCAAATCTTTGGCATTTTTGCGCTCGATAAAACTTCCCGGTACAGAAAGAATATACTTAGCATTAATTCCAAATTTTTCCATTACTTTTTTTAACTTTTTTTGAGAAAGCTTTTTATAAAAGTTTTTGTTAACCGCAGGTGTTATAATACTAACTTTTTCGGAATTTACTTTAAGAAATTTGACAATATCCCTTTTAGAATTCTCAGAAAAAGTCGTTATTTCTTGCGCTCTTCTTACCGACAAATAATAGACAAAAAATAAATATAACTTTACAAAAAAATTCATTTGAGTGTCGTGTAAAAAGGATAGATCTGGTATTGTCAAAACTACCGGTACAGGACAAAAGATAGGAGACGGGGGGTTTGGCGAGTAGAGTAAATCATATTTTTTTCTTAGTAAAAAGGGTAGCATTACATTTACAAAGTAGTGTTCCTTAACTAAATCAGCCAATTTTGAAATAAGAGGTTTTTTTATACTCCTAAAATCAAAAGTAAAAGTCTTATAAACGTTTGCTTTATCTATTAACCTCAGGGTTGAGACAATTTCTTTAACATATACTCCCATCCCGCTTTTTGGATTCATTGTTACCAAGCGATAATCTACTGCAATTCTCATTGACCTATTTTATCAAGGACTTCACTGGCTCTTTTTTCCCAAGACCAATTTTTCTCAATCATCTCAAGGGCCTCTTTCCCGATTTTTTTTCTTATTTTTTCGTTTTCGAGAAGTTTTAGAATCTTTTGGGCAAAATCTCTCAAATTTCCATATTTTGCTTTTAACATTCCTTTTGGATAATAGGAGCTGTATGCTTTCAAATCAAAACCCACACATGGAAGACCAAAAGCCATTGCTTCCGCTGCCGCCATTCCCCCTGAATCATAAAACGCCGGATGAACTACAATTTTGCTTTGGGAAAAAATTTTGTATTTTTTATGACCATCAAAAACATAACCAAAAAGAGTAACATTATCCTCTAATTGGTAATTAGAAATTAGTAATTCGACATCTTTTCTTAATGGTCCATCTCCTATCATCGCAAGTCGTGCTTCCGGTTTTTTTTCGACAACCATCTTCCAAATATCGATTAATTCTAAAACTCCTTTTTGCGGATGAAACCTGCCTTGGAAAACTGCATCATATACTTTTGGTAAACGACCATTTTTCAATGACCAGTTTTTAATCGCTTTTAAGTCAACTGCGCCCAAGACTACTATGGCGCGTCTTTGTTTTGCATGTTCGGGAAACTGCTTTTTTTCTTCATCATTGTTCACAAACACAAAATCGGCAAATTTGGAAATCAGAGGCTTTATGGGTTGCTGACTAAGCCAATAAAGAAAAGCTTTTGCCTTGTAGGTTTTCTCCCTTTTCCCTTGACTAAAACCTTTGAGCGGGTTGGGTGCTGTCTGGTACCACGATGCCAACCAAATAATTCTCGGGTATCTTAGTTTAAGAAGAAAAGCCGGCAGACAGTCCATCCAAAATTCAGAAGAGCTATAAACAAAAGTTGTAGGCTTGTTATCCAGTTTCTTGGTCATTCCAAGCAAAATTCCCTCGATAATTCTTGCGAAATAATTTACAACAAAACCGTACCTTGCCCACTTTTCCATTTTGGAAATTTCAAATTTGATGGGATATTTTTGAAGCCCTTGCTTAAGGCACATTCTATAACCTTCTTCCCAAACGTGTATGACTACACTTTGTTTTTTAGACCAGTGCCTTGCCAGCTCCATAAAAATCCTATCGCCCCCAGATATTCCCTCCCCCAATGCGGCAAGAGACCAAAAGTAAAACTTGCATTTATTTTTTAACAAAATCAAAAATCTCCTTTCTTTTTGTGAAAAAAAGATTAAGCGAATTGTTTACAGACGACCCTGAATCATATTTTATTAAACCCAATTTACCAAAAGCAAAAACCTTGTAGCCGAAATTTTTTAAGTATTTCAGCAAGGCTTCTTTGCTCGAACCTGCAAGCCTCAATTGAGCATCAATCACCTCAATTATCAAATCGGGCCCGGCTTTTCTTTTCAATATTTTCTTGGCCCCCAATAAAACGTCATCTCTGCACATTCTACATCAATCTTAATAAAATCGACTCTTTTTATCTTTTTTCTTTTTACATAGCCATCAAGAGTTTCTGTCCTAACCCTAATTCTTTTCTTTTGCCTTTCCTTAAAATGTCCTTCATAAAACGAGCTTGTATTCTCCGACAAATAAAATAATCTAGAACCTTTTTTTTTGCGAAAGCGCAATTTTTTCTAACGTGACATTATCAAGATTGTTTAATTTTATATTCTCTTTAAGCCTTCGATAGCAGGAGGGGTTGGGTTCGAAAGCAAAGACATGACCTTTTGGACCAATCTTTTTTGCAGCTAAAAGCGAGTACCATCCGTCAATATATGCTCCAACATCTATAAAAATATCCCCCTTTTTAATAATTTTGCTTAAAACCTCTGTCTCATATAAATTAATAAGCCCAAGGTGGGCCATTCCCATAATCAAGGCTTCCTCTTGAGTCAATTTAAGCCTTATTCCGTTTGAGGCTGTGTGAATTTTAAGGCCACGACTGTTTCCATAAAGAAGCTTAACAAGCATCTTGCCAAGTGCACTTGTTGCGATTTTTGTACTCAAACTAGGACCCAAAATTGGGTAAAGAAAACAACTGACGGCTTTAAATATTTCTAAAGACAATCTTCGCATATATCAGATATTCCAAGTTTGGTAACCTTTGTTCCTTCTATTTTAAAGATAAAAACATCCTCGGGTGAATAAACATACTTTTGTCCAATATATCTTTTTGAGGCTTCCCCGTCTTTCAACATTGACTTCAAATCATTTAAATCACTTAAAGTCATTGGTAGATTGTCGGATTTCCAAATACCATAAATCAAGCCCACGTGCGGTCCAAAACAATAACCTATGGAATCGTAAACCTTCTGCGGTTTGTCGGCAATAAAATAAAACACAGTCTTCTTATTACTAAAATCTATCCCCCCTAGATAAGTATCTAAATTTGACCATACTTTTTTCATATAATCCCTACCGTGTCTTTCAACCATATCTTTTAGATGCCGTGTGGTTAAAAGGGCATAAGGAATAAAAATTAAAAGTATACTCACAAGGACAAAGATAGACTTTGCTTTTACCCTTTTTACAATCTTTACCAAGGACGTTAAAAAAAAAGCAGAGAAAATCGGAATAACCAAGGATGAGTGTACATGATACCGATGAAAAGAAGAAAGAATCGTCTCGGGGTTTCGTATCCAAGGAACAATTACAAACAAAGTGGTCAGCGACAAAATAACAAGATCGATTCTAAATTGATTGAGATCTTTTTTATAAAAATCAAATATCGCAAAAAGAAAAAGAGCTAAAACAAAAATAATAGCCAAAAGAAAAGAAACTAAAAAGGGATAATCAAAAATAGAAAAGTACTTATCTGCAATTAAAACCAACAAGGCCAAACAAAGAACACTCAAAGAAAAAATAATCTTAAAAGGTTTTGTTTTGAATAGATAGCTTTTCCAGATAATCAATACTCCCAAGGCTATTGACAATAACAACAAACCTTCAAATTTGGGTCTTATTTTTCCAAATACAAATGAAGAAATATGCATATTCTGATATTGATTAATAAAATACTCAGGTATCAATATATTCCCAATACTAGTCCAATAATTCAAAAAAAAGTCGGGGCTGCGCTTATCAAGCGCCTCTGAAATAAGCTTTACACCATTTTCAAAAATAAGACGATTGCTGTTAGCCACATCTCCAGATGTATATTTTTTCGCCAGGAAAAATGTCAATAACAAAGATAAAACCAGTGATAGAAGGATAAAACCCTTTCTTTTTTTCTTTGCTGTCAAAACTTCTCCCAACAAAATCAGACAATATGTCCCAATAATTCCGGATGCGCGGATTGGATTAGTAACTACAGAAAGAAAGAAAAATAGCAAAAACAAAAGTAGTGTTTGTAAAGAACAGGGTTTAAAAATAACCGCAAGTCCAAAAACCAAAAATAATATCGAAAGATAAGAAACAGACTGAAAGGCCCATTCATAAGCCTCCAGTCCTATCGGTGAAGCCATAAAAACAAGGACTGCAAATGCTGAAATACCGTCTGAGATCTTCCTGCCTTTTAAAAAAACAAACAAAGAAACACCTGCCAGTAATCTAAAGATAAAAGAAATAAAATACAAAACAAAACTATTATCAAATCCAAATAACTTATCAATTAGATAGACAAAGATATGAGAAAAACCATAGGGATTAAAATACGTTATCCATGAACCCTGCAGGTTTTTGAATTCAAAGTCTATCCTGGCATTGTAGTAAGCCCAAAAGGTATCTCCGTAAACACCCAAGTCTTTAAACGCAGGCCAAAAAATATAAAGACCATACAAAAAGACTGCAAGTAAGATAACAGCTATCTTAAGATATTTTAGTGATTTAGTTTTTAAATTCATTTTTCTTGAGTACAAAAAAATAGCCAGTGTCTCTAATAAATTCGTATGAAAAAGGCTTATTTGCCAAAAAATCCATAAGCTCGGCATAAGTCCCCGGATCGTCTTTATAGGTGACAATCCAATCAGGAGGATTAGCGCTTAAGTATCCCAACCATTTTTCTTTTTCGCCCGGCAAATGATAAAAACCATAAAAGTGCATAAAACCGCCGGGAGCTATTTTCCCCGAATAAAAATATATTTCAGGTTCGTTTGCCCAAACCAAGAGAGTGTCATTACTTTTTGTGTTTTCCTTAATCCATTCGGAAACAAGAGGCGCAGTGTAAAACCAACTGCCCTGGATGCCGAATTGTTTTTCTTGAATAGCTACAGACTTGCCCAACCACAGTTTAAATTCAGGAATAACAACCCAAAAAATCAAAATAACAAACACAATCCCAAGCAATCCCTTCCTTTTTTTCTTAACCATTTTATCTGCTATAAACAAAAAAGCAAAAGAAAGACCCAAAACTAGACCCAGATAATAATGCGGAAACTCTCTTGAGCCCCCGGTTTTTATCCCCACCCACAAAGTAACTATTAAAATAAGACTTACCCACCAAGCGGGTGATTTTTGTTTTCGTAAAAAAATAAGTCCTGCAATTGAAAACAAAAAAAGAGGCAAAATTGCAGGGGGCATTTTTGTAATCCAATTAAAATACCCCAAAAGCCCCTTTGCTTGACCGGCAATAAAAATGTTTTCTGGTTTTAGGCCTTCTTGGGTATAGCCACGATTATAGACAACAAGATCCCTGAAAGCCTCGTCAAAAGCACCCTGATAACCAAAATACAAAATCACTATAAGAGTGGGAATAAAAAATCCCAAAGCCATTAGTAAAATCTCTTTTACTTTTTTATTTTTTGTAAGTAACCAAAGTCCCAATCCGGCAACCGGAAAAACTGCCACTTGTTTTAAGAAAACTGCAAAGAAAACTGAAAGACCGGCAATAAAAGCAATAATTAGTCTTTTTCTTGCGTTTTTCTGAGAAAGCCAATAAATCGCAAAGCAATAGACCAAAAGGGGAAAAATCATTTGCATCTCAATATTAAAATAGCTTCCCTCAAGTCTTATTGAAGACAAATAAACAATCATCAAAACTGTGCTAAGAAGGGCAACTTTTCTGCCTGTTATCATCAGAAAAAAATAAAAGGAAGTTAAAATTAAAATCAGAAAATAGGCCATCGAAAGTATACGAACGCTGTAAAAATTATTACCAGCCAAAAGGCTTGCCAAACCGCTAATTAAGAAGGGTATGGGTGGCTTGTGATCAAAGACTGATAAATAAGGAATACCCCGACCGCTTGTCCAAAGCCAACCTACATAAGCGTATCCTCCCTCGTCTCTCTCAAGGGGTAACTGTAAATATGGAAATCTTAGAATAAAAGCAAAAAGAATAATTAAAACTATGTAAAAAACATCCCTCGATATCAATTTATTTTTTCTTCGCATAAACTCTAATTAAATCTCCCCTTTTAAAAATCGTACTTAATTTGCATGACTTTTGTGCAAATCTAACAGCGCCTGCCGAAACTTTCTTTTATTCCCATGGCCATATCTTAAAAACAATTTCTATTTGATAGCTGCCCATCTTGTTAACCCACCATGAATTTGCATAGCCGTATGCTAATTCATGCCGGGGAAGAATTTGACCGTTTATTCTTGCAACCCAAAGGTCGCTAAAGGTGTTTTTAAAAATCAGGCGAAATGGGCTTTTAACCTCATGAATTCTTAGAAGATAGCGCTGACTACTTTCTTTTATAAAATCAAACTTTGGTATATTATCTCCTTCTAAAACAAAAAGTCCTCCTTTTTTTTCTGAATTATATTTATACACCAAAAGATTCCCTTCCTTTTTCAAAAATTCTACTTGTGGGTTAGCGTCAAGTTTCTTTTTAACATCCGCCGAAGAGCTTGCAATGCTATCCTCTGAAATTAAATCTTCGTGCAAGAGTAGATAAGTGATATGCATTTCATCAAATAATTTATTGTAGTTATCTTCCCCGACAAAAGCATTATGCAAACTAACATACTTCTCGTCAAAATATTTTGTTCGCAACATTTTGGATATTGCCGGTCTATCAAAGATAAATTCGCTTGGTTCGAGTCCTTTGTAACCCCAAGTATAATGAACACTGTCTCCATAAATTATTGGCAAAATCAAAACTCTTCCTTCGTCTTTTTGGTTATTCAAAAAAGTGTTGGCTTTTTCATAATAGTCGGGAACATTTATTTTATGGGGTAAAAACAAACTTCCCGTCCACATTGGCCAAACCAGAAAAACATAGACCGCAGATAAAATTATTAAAAGGGTTCGCCTGCGCAAACCCTGCAAACCCAAGCCGAAAAATATCGAGTAAGCCAAAAGCCAAACATCCCCAAATTTCTCATAAGGGTTTCTGAGGGCTGCGGCAAAAGAAAGCTTTGAAAAAAGTGCTTCAAAAAATACTCGGCCAAAAGGAGGGTTTGAACCTTTGCAGATAAACCAGCCAACAAAAGCAAGCAAAACCAAAAAGTACCAATTTTTAAGTTTCCCCCCTTTTATTAAGCCGCGAAGTGTAATCACTAAAATCAAAATACTCACAAACTGGACGATGGGGTGGGAATAAAAGCTATAAAAAACGCTGTCTTTTCCAAATAGAAACCCTTGTCGAAGGGTTAAAATTTGATCAGAGTTAAAATACTGACTGACACCCATTAAAGAATTCAAATTATATTTCCAGTCTGAAATTTTGGAAAAAGAGTCTGCATTCGCAATCAAATAGGGATAAATCCACCAAAGATTAATTATTATCCAAACCACTAGATATGATAAAAATCTCAAAAGATAGACTACCCTGCCTTTGATTTGTTTCTCTTTAAAAATTTTAAAAAAAACAAAAATTAAGGTTGGTGCCCAAATGGTAACGATGAAGGCAGGGTGACCATAGCTGGTTGAAAAAATTAATGAGCTTAAGATAAACAAGAAAACCCACAGAACTTTTGGTTTCAAAGTTAATTTGATAGTCAAATACAAAAAAATTGGTAAATACGCCCATGTAAATATCCCTGTATATAAAAAACGCATCCACACCTGAGACAGAGAATAAAGGTTCAGAAAGTAAAAAAAAGAAGAAAAAAAAGCCGTTTTCTCGTCGGTAAGTTCTTTGGTTACCAAATAAACTCCGGTAATACCCGAAAAAAGAAGAGCTGAAAAAATAATTGATTGAGTAAGATAGTTAGCAACAAAGATATTCAAGATAGAAGCAATGGCAAAGAAGGTAATTCTTGGAAGATTAACCGGAAGTGGATATCCAGCTCCGGTTTCGTACCAAACATTCTTATAAACTCTAAGGGTTCGCAAGGGATTATAAATCGCCATACCTTCCTCTCCGGCTGCCAAAAGATATCCATCTTTAAACCAAACGGCAGCAATGACAAAAGAAAAAATTAAAAAGACCAGCGGAAAAAAGCGGTATAGGCTTTTTTTGGGGCTTACTAAGTCCGAGGTGTTAATAAGCGGGGAGTTGTTTTTAATTTTTGGTCCCATGACTTCACTAAATCTCTTTTTTCCCGCAAAAAAATACTTTATTACACCGCTACCCATATAGACCTTGGAGTTTTTTACAAACTCATCTTTACTCCAAGGGTTCCTCTTCTCAAAGATACTCTTTAAGTTTATAAAGCAAGACAAATAAGCTTTTATAACTGAGAAAACCAAATAAGCCTGATTTGTAAGAAGGTAAAAAAGTATACTGGCAAGATCAAACAGTGGTCTTAATAGTAAATATCTTAGTGGCAAATACTTTAAACAAATTGCCAACGTATTTCTGTGAACCAAAAATATTCGAAACGCATGTCTGCCTGCCAAAGTTGTCCCCAAGCCTTTGTGATAAACCAAAGAGCTTGGAACCACAAAGACCTTATAACCGGCTTTTTGCACTCTAAAGAAAAAATCAATTTCCTCCTGATAAGCAAAAAAGAAGTCATCAAAAAGACCTATTTTTTTGCATACCGATGTTCTAATCAAAAGAGCTGATCCACACCCCCAGAAAATCTCGGCAGTATCATCATATTGACCAACGTCTTTTTCTATTGAAAAAAAGAATCTCCCACGGCAAAATGGAAAGCCGTATTTATCCATAAAGCCCCCAGATGCTCCCGCATAATCAAAATAGTCATTGTTATAAAGATTTTTAATTTTGGGTTGGCAAGCTGCAATTCTGGGATTTTTTTCTGCAACCTCAACAAGTTTTTCCAACCAAGTTGGTGTAACAACCGTATCGTTATTAAGAAGAACAAAATACTTTGTCCGAATCCTTGCGAGCATTCTATTGTTTCCCCCTGTAAAGCCGTAGTTTTTTTTGAATCTTATAAAACACAGTCTCTTATCGGTAAATTTGCTGGCTAATAATTTGGCTTCATTTAAGGTTGATCCATTATCAACAACAAAAACCTTAAAGTTTGGGTATTTGGTCTTTAGTAGCGAAGTAAGGCACTTAACCGTGTCCTTGAAACCATTGTGGTTTAAGACAATAATAGTTACCGCTGGCTTATTCATTCTTACTCTCCTAAAATATACTATCAGCTGTCAGAATATGGAAATCTCGGTTATTTTACCAGCTTACAACGAGGAAGAGAATATAAAAGAGGCAGTTGTTTCGATTAATAATTATCTTAGGAAAAAATTTCGCTCTTACGAAATAATTGTTGTTAACGACGGAAGTACAGATAAAACACCTCTAATTGTCAAAAACCTTGCCCGAAAAGAAAGAAGAATTAGGCTTATCTCCCACCCCAAAAACACTGGTTATGGAGCCACTTTAAGGACGGGTTTTTCCAAAAGCCGCGGAAGACTTGTCTTTTACACCGATTCAGACAATCAATATAAAATTGAGGATTTGGACCTGCTTTTACCACTTATCAAGAAATATGATATTGTTGCGGGGTATCGAATTAAGCACCAAGATCCCCTGATGAGAATTTTTATCTCCCACGCTTATAATTTCATTATTCGGGCATTATTGGGTTTAAAAGTTAAAGATGTTGATTGCTCTTTTAAACTCTATAAAGGTGAAGTTTTTAATAAGATAAAGCTAAAATCCGAAACCGGCCTAATAGATGCCGAGGTACTGATTAAAGCCAAAAAGGCAGGCTTTAGAATAACTCAGGTTGGAGTCAGACATTATCCAAGGCTAAAGGGTAAAACATCCTATGAGCTTGGAGGAAGAAATAAAATCTTTGCCTTTGTTAATCCCCGAGTTCCAATTGCAATTTTCAAAGAAATTAGAAAATTATGGAAGGAGTTGAGATGAACCTTCAGGTTTTGTCGCTTTTAGAAAAATCGTAGTTCCAACTTTTGGGTAACTTTCTTTATTAAAACTATCCGCAAATTCTGCAAGTTTATAATAAATATCAACCAGAAAAAATCTTTTGCCCCGATTTACCTCCTCAAATTTATTAACTTGAGAGTGGATCTTTCTGGGCAAGGCTTGAGCTGCCAAAAGTCTTGCCCCGAGGTTAATAAGATAATGATTAAAGGGTAAACACCATTTTGTTTGAACCTCGGCTTTATCAATTCTAAAACCTGCCTTTTTGACCTTGTCTTTGATTTCCTGCAAAGAGTAAAGTCTTTCGTGTTGGTTCCAAATTCCAGCCCAGAAACCACTCTTAATGTGTGTTTTGAAAAATTTTTGCAAAACCCAGTTTATCGGGTCCCATAAAAAAGGGTAATACCAGTTGGGTACGCTAATAACGACAAATCCCTTTGGCTTTAAAACCCTATATATTTCTTTTAAACCAGCAAGATCATCTGAAAGGTGTTCACAAACCTCGCTGGCAATCACCTTATCAAAAAAGTTTCCGGGAAAGGGCATCTTTAAAACGTCCCCTTCGACTAGATAAACACCTTTTTTCTTAGGCTTAACCCAACTTTTCATTCTTTTGTATGGAATTTTTAGCATCTTCAAATTTCTTTCAGCTGTGTCAAGCACCCGCTTATCAATCTCCAACCCAACAAGATAATAATTTCCCAACCGGGCCAGAATAGAGGGATAGTATGCATCACCTGTCCCAACCTCCAAAATCTTATCCAAACTCCCGGGGTTTAGCGTAATAATTATTTTTCTTGCTTTTCTTTTCAAAGATAAATCGGCTGTATTAGCAAGCAGGTTTTCTAAGCGTTTCTTGTTAAAAGTCATAATGTAAATTATTATATTACAATAGCTAAAAATGAAAGCAAAAGAAATATTTTTTGTAACTGGTGGCACCGGATTTATTGGCGGCTATATCCTAAGACAACTTCACAAGCTCAATTTTAAAACTTACACTCTGGTTAGAGATATCCATGACCCTAAAATTCCCAAACACAAAAATCTTATTCCCATCAAGGGTGATATTACCAAGCCAAAATTGGGTATTTCTGATAAAGATTTTGACAAAATCAAAAACGAGGTAACTACTTTTATTCACGCAGCAGCCCTATACAACACTTCTGCACCCGAAAAAGAACTAAAAAAAACTAATCTTAGGGGAACCATAAACGTTTTGGATTTTTGCAAAAAGGCAAAAAAGCTTAAATCTTTCAATTACCTTTCCACTCTTTACGTATCAGGAGCATACGAAGGCAAATTCCCGGAAAACAAACTCCCACGGGTGCGCAAATTTCATAATCCTTATGAGAAAAGTAAATACGAGGCCGAAAGAAGGGTACTCACTTTCAGAAAATCCAAAAGGATATTTCGTCTGCCAATGGTTGTGGGAGAACAAAAAACCGGCAAAACAGCCAAATTTGACGGCATTTATAAATTAATATCCCTTCTTAATAGAGGAAAATTTTATTTCTACCCCGGAGACTGCCACGGTCCGGTAAACGTAATACCAGTTGATTTTGCGACAAAATTTATTTTGCAAGTTATTCTCTCAAATAAATTTAAAAACAAAATTTTTAATATGGTAGGCCCCGAAAAAATAAACTATAAAAAATTTATAAACTATTCGCTAAAAATTTTAGGTGGTGTTAAACCTTATTTTATTTTCCCGGAGCCCCTATGGAGCCAAATAGTTAAAATATCTTGGAGGATTCCAATCTTTAATTTGAAATCCTTAAATCTTTTTAACCAAAAAATTACTTATGAAAACAAAAATTATCTTAAAGCCTGTAAATCCCTGAGAATATCCCATCCAAATCTGCTAAAATATTTAGCAAAGGTAATCACCTATTACAAAAATTATGCTCAAAATTAAGGATAAAGTATATTTTTCCGGGAAAGATGTTTGCAAACTATCAACGGTTTACAAAACTCCATTTTTCTTATTCTCAGAAAAAGCCCTTGAAGAAAACTACAAGAATTTCCAAAAATCCTTCCTTTCAAACTACAAAAAAGTTAGAGTTGACTTTTCGGTCAAGACCAACAATGAAGTTCAGATACTTAAAATTCTGTCAAAACTGGGTTCTTGCGCTGAAATCGTCGCCGGACATGAGCTTTTCCTTTGCCTAAAAGCCGGGTTTAAGCCAGAAAAAATTACTTTTGATGGGCCTTGTAAAAGCGATGAAGAGATAGAATACGCCTTGTCCAAAAATATTCACGCTTTTTATGCCGACTCAATTGGCGAATTTGAAAGACTGAACGAACTTGCCAGAAAAGCAAAAAAGCTGGTTAACGTTGGGCTTAGAATAAACCTTGGAATAAAATCCATCCTTGAAGGCCCGGCAGAAACTTTTATTGGTAAGTTTGGCGTACCGCTTGAGGAAGCATCTGCCTTTCTGCCGGAAGTAAACAAAAAATACAAAAATTTGCGCCTGATGGCCATAAGCACCCATATCGGCTCGCAAATTATCTCGGTTGAGCCCTATCTTAAGTCTTGCAGCTTGATGCTAAGACTGGCCTCTCATCTGGAAAAAAATGGCGTGAGACTTCAAGAAATAAATCTCGGAGGAGGTTTTCCTTCACAAACTCTTTTCAAAGTCACTCTTCCCAAAATGCTTTTATCTTATTTGAAAGTTACAAGCAAACAAAATATTCCCCCAATTTCAGAATATGGTAAAAAAATAAGCCAAAAATTTGCCCAAGAAATTAGAAGGTACAATCTCCCCAGCTACACTCTTGCTCTTCAGCCCGGAAGAAGTATATCAAGTAGTATGGGAGTAGCTTTATCAAGAGTGAAAGTGGTAAAGGAAAAGTGGATTTTTTTGGATATCAGTACCTCCTCTTTACCCGAGTCATTATTTTTTGCTCAAAGAAAGATACTGATTGCCAATAAAGTTAACAAGAAAAATCTAAAAAAATACAACGTTGCCGGCCGGGGTCTTAATTCTGCAGACAACTTTGGCATTAATCTGGAATTACCAGAAGTCGAAGTTGGAGATATGGCCGTTATTTTGGATGCCGGAGCCTACTCAATCTCGCGCGCAAACCGTTTCACTGTTTTGAATCCACCAGTTTATTTAATTAAAAAAACAGGTAAAATTACAAGAATCCGAAGGGAGGAAAATTTCCAAGATGTTCTCGGGCCAATGGAACTCTGAAAAACTTCGTCAACACTGGAACAAGGTGGCAAAAAAAATTGACGACATTTCAAGTGCTCCCTCAACTTTATACTATAAAAAAAGCGAGATTGACCTTTTTAAAAAACACTTTGGGGCTCTAAAGGGAAAAAAACTATTAAAACTTGATCTTTGGAATGAGGTTAATAACACCAAGATTCTATCCTGGGCTGCTCAAAAGGGGGCAAAAATCTTTGCTATTGATATATCTTCATACTTAGTTAAAAAAGCAAAAGAAAATTTCGCAAAAGAAGGTCTTGGGGGGGAATTTAAAGTTTGTGATATGCGGGATTTAAAATTTCCGGACAACTTTTTTGATTTTGTCTACACAATGGGTACCTTAGAACACGTGCATGATTATGAAAGTGCAGTAAGAGAAATCTATAGAGTCCTAAAAAAGGGTGGTAAAGCTATAATCGGCGTGCCAAATAAGCTTGACCCATTCCTAAGGCCAATCACTGTAGTTTGGTTTATGAACACCTTTATGGGAGGATACCCCTATGAACCAGAACACTCATTTACAAGGGCTGAGTTTTCAATGCTTTTGAAAGGAGCTGGTTTTAAAGTCCTCAAAGAGACAGGTATTTTCTTTCTGCCAGGGATTTTACGGATGTTTGACCTTTTTTTGTACAAATATGCAAGACCCTTGAATTTTATTACAGCTTTTGCTCTTAAACCTTTTGAATATCTAGAAAGAAAATACTCCTGGGCGAGAAAAAATGGTTACTTAATTGCCTGGGTGGTAACTAAAGCCTAGATAGCATACTCCTGCAAAAAAAATTTAACATTTCTCTTGCTATAGTATTTTTGCACATGAGCCCTTGTTTTTTTCTGAAGCTTACGGTAAAGCTGGCGATTTTTGTAAAGCTTATTAACCGCTGCGGCTATCTTTTTTGGCTTAACATCTATTAATATTCCAACACTCTCGTTGACAACCTCTTTGATTCCTCCGGCAGATGAAGCCACTACAGGCGTACCGCAAGCAAAAGCCTCCATGCTAACCTTTCCTAAAGTTTCCTCGTAAGAGGGAACAACCACTAAATCAGAAGCACTGTAATAAATTGGCGTCAACTCGTTTTTTATTTTACCCAAGAAATGTAAATTAGGATTTTTTTTCTGCGCCCTCAAAACTTCATCTCTCAATGGTCCATCCCCAACAATATAAACCTGAATAGTTTTTGAAAATAAGGGTACTGCTTCAAGTAGCTCTCTTACGCCCTTTTCGGCAACCAATCTGCCCACAAACATAACCGAAAAAACATCTGGCCAACCAAGAGCTTTTTTAGCTTTTTTCTTGTCGGTTGGTCTGAATCTATCCAAATCAACCCAATAGGCACACCTGCCTAACTTTTCTTCGGGAATTCCCAACTCTAGCATTTCATCGCGGGATGGTAACGACACACAAAGTACTCTATCTGCCATACCAAAAACCAATTTTGCAAATCTACTCAAAAAATTATTTTTGAAGTGATAGACATAGTGAGTACTAACAATCACTCTTTTAGCAAAAATTTTTCCCAAAAATACTGCCGGTATCACCCCGCTAAAACCCTGAGCATGGATAACTCTTATTGATGGATATTTCAAAAGTGCAAGAAACAAACCCAAGGTCAAGGGTGGCATCAAATACAAAAATTGTAAAAAGGGATAACTCATCAGTTTGTAAAATAATCCTCCGCCCCACCAGGGAACTCTCCAGATTAATAAATTTTTACTTTTTTCAATAATTTTGTACTCTATCTTTGTCGTAAGTGGTGAAAGGGTAACAACCATCACCTTTAACTTCTTTGCCAGCTCGTTAGTCAAGTCAGTTAGATGAGTTTCTAGCCCACCGATGTTGGGACGAAAGCCAATAGATAAAATTAAGACGTCCATTTTTGAAAAGTATACTTTATAGTACTATAACTGTACATGAGAGTGGTACCAAAGCACATTATAGGGTGAACAAACCACGCAATATCGGGAATCGCCACAAAGCCCCTCAGGGAATCGGCAAAAGGTTTAACAAAAGTTAAACTATAAAAAATAAATAAAAATACCTCCCATTCGTCACCGGGCATCACAACACTCCAGCGCCTTTTTTCTCTATCGGTAAAATGGTATTGCTCAACAAATTTTTTTCTTCTTTTTAAAAACTCCCAAAATCCCCGCGAATGGGTAAGATGAATTATGGTATCCTTAACAAAGGCAAATTTATTGTAACCCTTCTCAACCATATCATATAAAACATCTATAGGGTAATGATTTGAAGGATCCGCCTTTGCGTTTTTTAAAACCAACTCTCTTCTCATCAGACAACCATTAGTCCCAATTGAAGGAAACTTTCTGGGGTTTTTTTCAAACTCCACCAGAAAATACTCTCCCATATCTTTTGCCCTACCGACAAGCGACCATTTTTTGGAATATTGAGGCATCCTGTCCGCTTTGTGCAAATAGTAAGGCAAGGGCTCGCTTGTTCCAAAAAGTGCAAAGTATCTATCCATAATGTCAAAATTTCTGTCATAGTGATAATAACAAGTTGTGGAAGCAACTATCTCTTTATTGTCCAAAAGAGGTTTGACCATTTTTGCAAGCCATTTTTTGTGAGGAAGGAAATTATCATGATCAAGAATTAAGGCAAGCTCTCCTTTGGCCTTGTTAAAAGCAACTCCCCTATTGTATTCGGCATGCTGTTTTTGGGTGGGAATTCTCACAAACTTTGCACTGTATTTTTTGGCAATTACAAGAGTGTCATCTTTCGAACCTCCATCGCCCAAAATTATCTCGATTTTACCCTGCGGATAATCCTGTTCTCTCACCAACCTCAAACATTCACCTATGGTGTTAGCGGAGTTAAAGGTTGCGATAACAACAGAAATTGTTGGATATTCTTTTAATCTTTGTTCCATATATAAAGCATGAGTTTATCCCAAAAAGCCATAGGGAGAAATTTTTGTAAAAGATAGGTGATTTTGGCATCATTTCCCAAAATTACCCTAGGGGGCGGGCTGGGATTTTTGATAACATTGATAACCTCCCGGGCAACCTCTTTATTGCTAATCATCGGTAAAAGAATTTTTAAAAACCAAAATTTTTCCCGGGCGCTTTTGTGGGGCAAATTTGGCGAATTTTCACTTTTGTTCAAAATTGCTCCCGGTGCGATATTTGTAACCCAAATTCCACTTCCTGCCAATTCATATCTTAAAGATTGTCCAAGGGCCTCCAGTGCAAATTTAGAAGAAGAATATAAACCAAAATTTGGCAAAGCCGCAAAACCGTTAAGAGAAGTAATGTTTATTATCTTGCCGGATTTCTGTTTTTTCATATAGGGAATAACCTCTTTTATTAAGCGAAAGGCACCAACTGCGTTTATATTTAGGATATTCAGATAATCTTTGGAGCTAAAACCAGCTGTTGGCCCCGCCAAACTCAGACCGGCATTGTTTACCAAAACATCAATTCTGCCCTCTTTGTCAATTATCTGTTTTATAGCTTTTCTGCAATCGCTATCTGAAGTGATATCAAGTTGTATCCATCCCTCACGGCCTGCCTTAGTCCTTGACCCTGAGTAAACTTTGTACTTTTTCAAACGCAGTTTCTGCACTATAACGCTTCCCAAATTCCCTGAAGCGCCTGTGACAAAAACAACTTTTTTCATATATTTTCTATCAACTCTAGACTCTTTTTTGTCGAAGATTTCCAAGAAAATTTCTTTGCCCACTTGAGGGCATGTTTTTGATACCTTCTATATCTTTTTTCATTTGCAACCAATTTTACAGCACTTTGGGCCATTTTAATATAATCTCCTTTACTAACCAAAAGTCCTGTTTTTCCATTGACAACAGAGTCTCTAACTCCGGCAACATCATACCCAACAACCGGAGTTCCCACAAGATTTGCTTCAATATTCACAAGTCCCCAGCCTTCAAGGGCTGAAGGGTTAATAAGAATATGCGCCTTTGCCAAAAGCTCAAATTTTTTCTTTTCATCCACAAAGCCCCAAAAAACAATGTTTTGCAAAATTCCAAGGTTTGAAGCCAGGCTCCAAATTTTTTTGACATAACTTTCTTCTCCCTTACCAACAATCCAGAGTTTCCAGCTTGGGTCATATCCAACCAGATGAGAATAAACCTTAAGAGCATCTTCTATCCCCTTATCTTTGGTTAGAGCTCCCAAAAAAATGAGTGTCGGTGCTTTTTCCTTTGGGGGAAGTCTGGAGGGTAAATTTTCCATATCCACACCATTAAAAATAACATTTATATTTTTTTTGGGAATCCCCCAGTTAACAAGGTCGGATTTTGTGGAAGGAGAAACGGTTAAAAACGCTATTTTTCGGTAAAAAAGTTTAAATATAAAGGGTTCGAGATAATATCCAATAATTGCAATCAAAAAGTTATAATTTAAAAACCAAACTTCTTTTGCCGCTTCGTGAATAAAAGCCAGTTTTTTTACCCTCACGTAGAGGGGAGTAAAAAACGGAATTCCATGGAAATGGTCGATAACAAGATCATATTTTGGATGTTGGAAAAAAAGATACCAAAAAAAGGCATGGAAATGCACACCGATAAATTCTGAGGATTTTCTAATTATCTTTACGCCGTCTATCTTTTCTTTTTCTTTTGCGCCCTTAAAAGAAGAAGTAAACAAGGTCACCTTATGTCCTTTTTTAACCCATGCCTTGGCATGCTCGTGTGTGACCAGCTCAGCTCCTCCAAAATTTGGGTGTCCGGGACCTCGCCAAGAAAAAATCAAGATATTCATAATCTCAATTAACTACCCTCCAAAGTTTGGCGTTTGCGTTTTTATATAAAAGTTCTATACCAAAATCTCCGGGAGAAAAAGGCATTTTTTCTGTATACTCCTCAATGGTTACTAAATATATATATTTTACGCCTAATTTTTTAAATCTTTCTATAGCCTCTTCTTTTTGTTCCAACTCAAAAACTTTCTTCTCATAGACAACCGGGTGTTTTCCATATCTTGCCACATAACCTCTTTTGTTTGCAAAAACTGCTGGTCTAAATTCGCCGTGCCATGAACATTGCAAACACTCCTTGTCGTAAACCATTACTTTTCCCGGTTCTTGTAGCGAAAGTCTTGCTAATACATCCAGTTCAGCTTGCGAGACAGAATATCTTACAAGATTAGTCAGATACCAACTGCAAATTGCAAGTGTGAAAAAGAAAAAAGAAACGACAAAAACTAGCTTTCTTTTTTTTCTCAAAAAGGAAGTCCTAAGCAAAATCAGAAAGTATGCCGTCAGCGAAAAAACAAGAAACAAAATAAGCTTTTTTGAACCCAAAAGATGGGTTGCCTCTGGCGTAAGAGCGAAAAAGACTCTTCCTTTAGGGGGAGCGCTCCAATGAAGATTTGGACTAATTTCAATAAGGTTGTTATCTTGTAAAACATTAAGCTGGTAAGATCCCGCTATACTCTTGGGAATTGTCAACTTTTCTCCTTTTATCAGGATTTTCTCGCTTGATAAGATTATCTCTTGATTACCTTTATATTTAATTCTTAAAGTTTCCCCTTCCCGAGAAATATTATCAACCTCTCCAAAGTCAAATTCCCATTTATCTAAAGAATAATTAACCTCATCAAGATAAGAAGGAATATAAATGTCCAAAGTAAACTGCCTATTGGGGGAGAAGAAATAAGGTTCGTAGAAGTTATCATGATAACTTCTGAAGTCGGCTATTTTTGTTTTTTGTGATACTACATCATAGACTATCAAAATTCGATATCGCGGGGATTGGTACCAAATGGCCTTTTCAGGTTTACCTAAAAAATCATCGGAAACAAATGTCTGGACAGGCGAAAGATTCTTAAAAGTACTTCTATACCAATCTGAGAAATTTTTCATTGTGGTAAGGGTATAGTTTTTTTCTTCCAGTAGTTTTTTGACTACCGCCAGTTGTTCTTTGTACTCAGCCGTGTAAACTTCTGGAGACAAATCAGACTCAAGACCAATAGTAATTTGGCCAAAATGGTTAAGATTCCGGCTTGCATAAAATCTAACCAATTTTTCAAAATAACTGCTGTCTAAACTCAAGCCCAAAACTAAATAATCCTGAGTGCTAAAAAAGCTACTTTTATAACCGTTAAGAGGATCTCTTGCCGCCCACTGAAAGTTTACTATATCAAGTTTGGCAGATTCGCTTGCTGCGGGCATGGCTGTATGAAATTTACTCGGATAAAAAGGAGTTGACCAATACTGTCCCCATATCTGATAACCGTCTGTAGAGTATTGATCTGAGCAGGTAAGATTTGCGGTTATCCCATATTTTTCTTTCATATAAGAAAGTGAAAAACTGTCCGTCCACCATGAACCAACCGAAGTCGGATAATAACCAAATCGCTCTTTAAATTTAGCAAAAACTCTGTCAACAAGTTTAATCCTTTCTTCCTGTGTATAGCCCGATAAAAAGATAGCGGTTGCGTGGTGCCAAAAACCTGTGTTGTTATAGGAAACTTTAGAGGATTCGGCAAGTTTGGGAGTCACTTCCAAGAAAATCCCTATCTCCTGAGAATAGTCCATCTTCTTGACAACAGAATAAATTCCTTCGTCATCCAAAGCATCATAGGTCAAAAGCCATGTGGCCGGAAAATTGTTTTGAGAGATAACCAAGTACTCTGTGGAAAGACTTTCTTGGGGGTTTGCTGTATAAGAGGAGACTCGAACGGGATTTACTATTGTAATAAACTGATTGGAAGCCCGGCTGGCTTGAGGTGATAATAAAAACAACAATAATGCAAGAAACAAAGAAGAAATACTTCTTTTTAGAAAACTCATTTATTTTTTTTGAATGGTAAGATAATGAGGTGTAATCCAGTTTTTTCTGTTTTTAGAATCATAATAGCGCAGTATTTTCAATCTATAAAAGATAGCCAAAGTATCCAAAAGCATACCTAGAACCTGTTTGATAAAACCCGAGGATGTCAAAACAGAAGCACCGCCAAACTCCATTTTAAGTTCAACCGGCGCCTCAAATATTCTTTTGTAACCCAGATAATTGGCGACTGCCAACATTTCAACGTCAAAAGCCCACCTTTTAACAAGAAGTCTTGGTAGTAACTTCTTGATAACTTCCCTTTTAAAAAACTTCATTCCCACCTGCGTATCTCTTATCTTTAAACCGAATAAAAGCCTTACCAGAAGTTGGAAAAAAAGGGATAATATTTTTCTCTGCCAAGGGTAGCTTACTTTCGAGACGGGATGCCTTTTGGAACCAACGATTATGTCTGCATCGTACCATTCAAAATGCAAAAGAAGCATCCTTAAGCCCTCTGGTTTGATATCAAAACCCGCGTCAATAAATCCAATTACATCTCCCTTGCTTTTTGCCATTCCATACCGAACGGCATGCCCCTTTCCCATATTATTTAAATAACCCACCACCCTAACGTTTTTAGGATATGCCTTTGCCACCCCTAACGCCTTTTCGTAAGTTTTATCAACCTTCCCATCTACTACACAGATAATCTCAAAGGGATAGCCAAGATCCTTCAAAACGTCGTATACGTGAAGAATGCTTTTTTGGATAAATCTTTGCGCTTTGTAAGCTGGAATAACGACCGATAACAATCTTTTTTTATGGTCTTGTTTTTGTGTATTCATGAGCAAAGTATAGTAACAAAACAAGAAGAAATAAAGTAGCCGAGATTACTGAAGCTTTTATAACATCCTCAACCGACGAATGAAAAAGTACGATGGCCACTATCTGGCCGATTGCCGCCAGAACAGAAAAGACAACAACCTTTGTTTTTCCAATTGCCAGAAAAAAATTCGAGATAAGAGAAACTACACTAACTATTGTCATAAAGATTCCAAACCAAATTAAATGCTTTGCACTCGCAAGATATTCTTTGCCAAATAAAACATAAACTGCGACTTTGGGAAAAAGTGTATAGACAAAAAGAACTCCCAACGAAATGGCCAGTATCACCAAAAGGCTCAAAAAAAAGATTGCCAGATAATTCTCTTTGCGTGAATATTTTTTGGATACAAGCGGAAACATGACGGAGGAGACAGGAGAGGTCGCAAAGAAAATAATCTGTCCTAGTTTGGACAAAGCAGCATATGACCCTGCAGCATAAGGCGGCAAAAAATGTCTGGCCAAGATAGTGTCGGAAGTAAAAAGCGAAGTGCCGGCAAGAGTAACCAAAAAAACAGGTATGGCATAAAACAAAACTTCTTTTGTCGTGACTAAATTGTTTCGGCCGGCTTTAAGTGCTCGCACCTCTTTCATGAAATAAAAGGCCAAAAGAAAGCTAATTAAAGCACCAAAAAAAATTCCGATAACTATACCCAAAAGAGCCATGCCCAAAATTACCAAAACCAGTCCGACTAGAAAGCGAATTACTAATTCTAGATTTACAAGAATCACGAAACGCCCGAATTTCAAAAGACCTTGCAAAAAGGACCTATACAATAAAGATCCCAAAAAAAGAAAAACAATTGGACCGATTAAAAAAATCTTATACCACTCAAGATGCAAAAAATTTGCCAAAATTGGTGTGACTAAGAAAATGA
>CAZDKH010000009.1:0-55858 GCA_964506225.1 uncultured Gammaproteobacteria bacterium | reverse complement strand
CTGCTCCTGCTTTGTCTCCACCTGAGAGCATCCATCTTATTCCTCCAACTATCAACATGAAGAAAAAGATGATTGCTGCAACAATCAAAACCAAGGTAATAAGTGTTGAGATTATGCTTGGAATGGAGACACTCTGTAAAGTTGTGAAATTTCCTCCTGGGGCAAGATTAAGAACATTATGTTGTTGTGCAAATACTGTTGAAAGTAAAGTCATCATGCATTCTCACCCCCCTTCATCTCAAAGATTAATTTTAATCTCTATATTATTAAATTATTAAAAAGGATTTGTCAAAAGGCATTTGTAATTATATACTATCGTGAAAAGGCTTATATCTAATGGAAAAGGAAATAAAGATAGCCAGATCAAACTTGGCAGATATAGCTCCCTCAACGGCATGGCTTTTACTTATGCCAACCGAAGCATATATCCGTATAGCAAGAAGGGCAGGTTGGCATGGCATTGAATATCATCCACTAGGTAGACTTTCTCCTTTTCGAAGACTAAGGGTCGGTCTTATTATCACAAAAGAAGGAATTATTACAACGCATCAGTCTTTTAGAACTGAGGAGTCTTTAGGCTTCCTCATCCATCAGAGAAAGCGCTTTTTAATCCTCAAGTAGAATATCAAAGGCTAACCGCAATTAACCCTCAAGAATTTCGAAGTTCTCTAGGAGCAAGGATTTTGAAAATCGTAACAAAGACGCTCCTTTTGTCATTGTCTCAGAAATACCCGCTGATGTAATAGCTACCCACCTTGGTAAAAAAGTGCTGCGACCAGATGATTTGATAGAGGAAGCAAGAAAACTAGGAGAAAATATTAAAAGTTTAATTGCTTGATACTATAAGAGCTAGAAATTCTTTGTTTTTGGCTCTCGTACCCACAAGAGGCGACTCAACTATGCCCAAAACTCTGCCACCAACTGCTTTTATGTCTTCTTTTATTTTTTCCAAAACCTCCTCAAGTTTCTCCTCCATAAGTTTCCCTTTGCGAATATACCCTCGTGGAGCCTCATAGTGGGGCTTAATAAGAGCTATTATCTTGCCATTGTGGGCTAAATTAGCAAAGGCACGGGGCAAAACATAAAAAAGTTTTGTCCAGCCAACATCAATAGTAATAAGATCCATTTTCTCGGCAATCTCAACGTGCATCGCGTTTGTCCTTTCCAAAACAATAACTCGATTATCATGTCGAAGTTTCCAGTCAAGCTGACCGTGGGCAACTTCAACCGCGTAAACGCGCCTTGCACCATTTTGAAGTAGACAATCCACAAATCCCCCTGTCGCACTGCCAAAATCAGCTACAATTTTATCCTGAACTGAAATTCCAAAATGCCTTAAGGCAAATTCGAGTTTTTCCCCGGCCCGTGAGACAAATTTAGTCATTGTGATAATCTAAAGGCGGAAATATCTAAAATTAATAATAACTCTACTCATAAAAAGCACTTCTTACTAGGTATATTATATGGAAAAAAATCAGAATATGGAAACATCTCAAAAAAGCCAAATCAAAAAAACTTATAAAGAAAAAGGATTGGAAGTTTTGAAACTTAAACTTTAATCAAATAAACCATCTTGTTGAATTTGCAAGAAGCAAGCTTAAAGACTAAACAATTTATCCGTATTTTGGCAATTTAGCAATATAAAACTGTTATTACAGTTTACATCTTTATTTCAATTGAAACTCCTGCAGGAAGATCAAGATTTGAAAGACTATCAATTGTCCTATCAGATGGGTCCAAAATATCAATTAATCTTTTGTGCACTAAAATCTCAAAATGCTCTTGAGCATCCTTGTCTATAAAAGGGGATTTAAGTGTGGGAATAACTGTTCTTTTTGTGGGGAGAGGTATGGGGCCAACCACTTTCGCGCCGGTTGCCAAAGCTGTATCCAATATCTTTGCTGCCGCCTCGTCTATAACGCGGTGGTCATAGCTTTTGAGCTTGACTCGAAGTCTTCCTGCCGGCATTTTTCTTTAAGGTGCAAGTTTTATTTTAATATCTTGGTGACTACTCCAGCACCAACTGTAAGTCTTGACTCTCTTACTGCAAATTTCATCCCCTCTTCAATAGCAACTGGTTGGATAAGCTTAATGGTCATCTTTGCATTGTCTCCGGGCATAACCATTTCAATTCCCGAAGGCAAAACCACTTCTCCTGTCACATCAGCCGTTTGAATAAAGAATTGGGGTTTATACCCTGTGAAGAAGGGGGTATGTCTTCCTCCCTCTTCTTTTGAGTGAATGTATACTTCCGCCTCAAACTCCGTATGAGGAGTTATCGTACCCGGTTTTGCCACAACCTGACCTCTTTCAACTTCATCTTTTTCAACTCCCCGAAGAAGTAGTCCAACATTATCTCCCGCCTGGGTCTCATCAAGTGTTTTTCTAAACATCTCAAGCCCTGTAACCACAGTCTTTTTTGTCTCCCTAAGACCAACAACTTCAACCTCCTCATTGATTTTAAGTTTACCTCTCTCAACTCTTCCTGTAACAACAGTCCCACGGCCTTTTATGGAGAAAACATCTTCAATGGGCATTAAGAAAGGTTTATCTACTTCACGGACCGGCTCGGGAATATACTCATCAACAGCCTTCATAAGCTCAAGTATTTGCTTTTCGGCCTCAGCATCTCCCTCCATAGCCTTAAGTGCACTGCCTCGGATAACAGGAACTTTATCGCCGGGAAACCCGTATTTTGTCAAAAGTTCTCGAATCTCCTCTTCAACCAGATCAACAAGTTCAGGGTCGTCAACTACATCAATTTTATTAAGAAAAACAACAATCGCTGGAACATTAACCTGACGTGCCAGAATCACGTGCTCTGTAGTTTGAGGCATTTTTCCATCAGGCGCGCTAACTACCAGAATTGCTCCATCCATTTGAGCAGCGCCTGTTATCATATTTTTGATGTAATCAATGTGTCCTGGGGCGTCAATGTGAGCATAGTGGCGCTTATCCGTCTCGTACTCAACATGGGTAATGTTAATAGTTACTCCTCTTTCTTTCTCTTCTGGAGCATTGTCAATTTCGTCAAAGCGGTAAGCTCGGGTTTTATTTCCCGGCTGTTTTGAAAGAACATGGGTGATTGCCGCGGTTAGGGTTGTTTTACCGTGATCCACATGTCCAATCGTACCAACGTTGACGTGCGGCTTGGTCCTTTCAAATTTTTGTTTAGCTTCACCTGCCATTTTTTTATTTTATACTAAATCTTTCTTACAAATCAAATCGGGCTAGTTTAGCCCGATAGTAAGGGTATTATATTTGAGCCTATTTTCCCCTGTCAAGGGGCAATTACAGTAGCCAGCATCCTTTAATTCTTAGAAGGTGGAATTGGCTCATCATCTGGATCTTGCTCTCTACTCGTCCCACCAATTAAAACTTGCCCAATAGTAAGTCTTTGCCGCGCGATCTATGGCGCTAATCGGGATTACTCTCCCACACGCTATTTAAATCAGCGTCTACAGCTAATTCAATATCTATTGGACTAGGAATATTAGCTTTTCCCGCCAACCTACTATCTCTTTCCATATTTTATTTATTGCCTATAATACAAGTAATCTGCTGTCAGTTTCAAGCCGCCTAGAGATAATAAGGCAAAAGGCGCCTTTAATCTGAAGAATTTACTATTGACTTAATTTTTGTATTTTGTAATAACTTTGGTAGCAATGAAGAAGGTAGTTAATTTTAAAATTTCCCTTTCAAAAACTCTGGCTAAAATTGTTGAAAAAAACCTTAAAAATGGAAATTTTGCAACAGAAAGTGAGTTTTTTACCTACATCTTTCGCTACTTTCTAGAAAACAAAGTCAAAGAAGAAGTAAAAGAAAGTAGGCAAGAGTTTTCAAGTGGTAAGGGAATATTACTTAATTCCCTCAAGGAACTGAATGATTAAATCGATGAAAATTTATTATTCCCCAAAATTTGCCAAGGAGTATAGAAAACTACCTTTAAAAATAAAGCTTTTGGCTGAGAAAAAAGAAGAAATTTTCAGAAATTATCCTTTTGATTTAAGACTAAAAACAGTCAAGATATCCGAAAAGTACAGAAAATTGTGGGCATTTTCAATCGGTCATGGATATAAAATTGTTCTTGAATTTACAAAGATAGATACTGCCAGATTCCACACGGTTGGGATATATGAGTTTTAAAATCCATACTTTGAAGTCTAATTTGTAGATTTGCCGCCCTTGGAAATAATGTTTTGGGCAATATTGGCCGGGACTTCTTCATAATGACTTGGTTCCATGTAAAAACTGGCTCGGCCTTTGGAAATTGAACGAAGATTTGTGGCATAGCCGCGAAGCTCAGCTAGAGGACCAAAAGCATAAATTATGGTAACATTGCCTCTCATCTCAGTTCCCCTTATCTGACATCTCCGACTAGATAAATCTCCAATAATATCACCCATATACTCCTCGGGGGTAGAGACCTCAAGCTTCATAATGGGCTCCAAAAGTATAAGTCCAGCCTGACGTACTGCTTCCTCAACAGCAATTGAACCGGCAATTTTAAAAGCGATTTCAGAGGAGTCTACCTCATGGAAACTTCCATCATAAACAGCAACTTTTATATCTACAACAGGATATCCTGCCAAGATTCCATTTTCAAGTTTTTCTATAACTCCCTTCTCTATTGCCGGAATAAATTCAGATGGAATCGCTCCACCTTTAATCTCGTTTTTGAACTCAAAACCCTCTCCTCTTCCCTTGGGTTCAACTCGAAGAAAACAATGACCATACTGACCACGACCACCGCTCTGGCGAATATACTTTCCTTCTGCCTTGGCTGTACCTCTAATAGTTTCTTTATAGGCAACCTGCGGAGCTCCTGTTTTGGCGTCAACATTGAATTCTCTTTTCATTCGATCAACCAAAATCTCAAGCTGTAGCTCACCCATTCCTGAAATGATAGTCTGACCAGTCTCGAGATTTGATTTGATTTTAAAAGTTGGGTCTTCATCAGAAAGTTTATTTAAAGCAAGGCCCATTTTTTCCTGATCAGCTTTTGTCGCTGGTTCTATTGCAAGGCTAATCACCGGGTCTGGAAATTCAATTGATTCAAGAAGTATCGGATGGCCCGGGTCACAAAGCGTATTACCGGTTGTAGTATCTTTAACCCCAACAAGAGCCACTATTTCACCTGTGTAAGCCTCGTTGATAAGTTCTCTTTGGTCCGCGTGCAAAAGAACCAGCTTACCCACTCTCTCAGAAAGCCTCTTGGATGCGTTGTATACAACTTGTCCAGCTGTAATTTTTCCTGAATAAACTCGAATGTAAACAAGTCTGCCAACGTGAGGGTCTGTTACTACTTTAAAGGCTAAAGCGCTAAATGGCTCTTCATTTTTAAACTCCCGCTTTTCTTTTTCGCCAGTTTTTGGGTTAACTCCGCTAATTTCAGAAATATCCAAAGGACAAGGCAAGTACTCAACAATGGCGTCTAACAAAAGTTGCACTGTTGCAGTTCTGTTGTCTCCTCCTAAAATTGGAAAAAATTTACCAGCTATGACACCGTTTCTTATGGCTCTTTTTATATCAATCTCTGAAAGTTCTTGGCCTTCAAGATATTTTGTCAAGGTCGCATCATCAAACTCAGCCACTTTCTCTATCAATTCTTCCCTGTATTTTTTTGCCTCTTCAACTTGCTCAGTCGGAATTTCCTCTTCTTTGAGTTTGTTATCCTCAATCCCCTGATATGTATAAGCCTTCATTTTTGTTAAGTCAATTACTCCATGCAAAGAATGCTCAATACCAATTGGAATCTGCACTGGCGCGGCATTTGCACCCAGACGCTCCCTAATGCTTTTTATCGATCCTTCAAAATCAGCTCCGATTAAATTTAATTTATTTAAAATGCAAATTCTTGGAACATTGTATTTATCAGCCTGTCTCCAAACTGTTTCGGATTGAGATTCAACTCCGGTTCTGCCATCAAAAACCATAACAGCTCCATCCAAAACCCTAAGACTTCTCTCAACTTCAGCTGTAAAATCAATATGTCCCGGAGTGTCAATGATATTTATCCTGTAATGTCCAGAATCAACAGAAGTTTTCTCTTTCAAATCCCAAAAAGTTGTAATGGCAGCAGAAACTATGGTAATTCCTCTTTCTCTTTCTTGTGCCATCCAATCGGTGACTGTTGTTCCTTCGTCAACTGACCCTAGCCTATAGGTTCTTCCTGTTTCAAAAAGAATGCGCTCAGTAGTGGTAGTCTTCCCTGCATCAATATGGGCAATTATCCCAATATTTCGGATTTTCTCCAAAGGAACAATCCTGTCTTTGGTAACCGTCATGACCATTGCGCTTTTTTTCTTAATCTGTTGTGCCGGCATTGTTTTTTAAATTGTAACAAAAAAACCGCCCCATTCGGGGACAGTTAAGAATTGTAACAAGCTGTTATACTAAAATCAACGGATGAGATTAGTAATAAGCAGTAAATTTTACCACCTAAAGTGGGCAAAGGCACGGTTGGCCTCGGCTATGCGTTCTGTATCCATTCTCTTTTTTACCGCCGCCCCCTCGCCTTTTGCAGCATCCAGAATTTCTGCGGCTAACTTTTCTGCATAGGTGTGAAATTCACTGTTTGGGCGTGAACGTGCGGCAAGAATTAACCAACGTATAGCCAGAGAATTTTTCCTTTCTCCTCTAACAGGCATTGGCACTTGATACGCAGCTCCCCCCACTCTTCTTGGTCTTACTTCCATGGAAGGCTTGATATTACCCAGTGCCTTTAAAAAAATTTCAACAGGGTCTTCTTTAGTTTTCTTTTTGATAATCTCAAATGCTTTGTATACCTGCTTTTCGGCCACAGATTTTTTTCCCTCTCTCATTGAACGGTTAATCAACTTTGCCACAAGTTGATCTTGATAAATTGGGTCAGGATTAATTTTTCTTTGTTTTGCCGGACCTCTGCGTGCCATAAAATTTTATGCTTGTGCTACCTGAGCTTCTGCTTTAGCTTGTACTCCCTCCTTCTTTGTACCGTAACGCGAGCGTGAAGTTTTTCTACCCACAACCCCACTTGTTGCAAATTTACCCCGAACAACTTGATAACGAACTCCGGGAAGGTCTCTTACGCGCCCCGCCCGGACAAGAACAATCGCGTGTTCAGCAAGATCATGGCCCTCTCCGGGAATGTAAGCAGTCACTTCTTGTTTATTTGACAGCCTTACTCTGGCCACTTTACGCAGGGCTGAATTTGGTTTCTTGGGAGTCATTGTTCTCACAGCTAACACAACCCCTCGTTTAAAAGGGGCAGCAATGGTTTTGAAGCGACGGTCCTTCGCATTAAACCAACGTTTTAAGGCAGCACTTCTTGTCTTTTTAGTGAGCTTTTTTCTGCCCTTCCTAACTAATTGTGATATGGTTGGCATAATTTTATAGGATTTAATTATATCAGATTTTTGCGAAAGAGGCTCGTTCGGGGTCAACAGGAATTAGCCGTCCAATTATTACATTCTCCTTAAGACCCAAAAGTCTATCCTCCTTTCCAAGAAGAGACGCATCAGTGAGAATATCAGTTGTCTGTTCAAAACTGGCCGCAGAAAGCCAACTCTCTGTATAAAGAGCCCTACGTGTTATACCCAAAATAATCTGTCGTGCACTTGCAGGTTCACCTCCGGCAGCCAAAATTTTTTCATTCTCTTCTTCAAACCTTGCTTTTTCTATAAGCTCACCCGGCAAAAAGGGTGTATCTCCTGAAGTAATTATCTTTACTTCATCACTCATTTTCCTAACAATTATCTCAAAATGTCTATCGTTAATCGGAATTCCCTGAGATTCATAAACCGCCTGAAAACCATTAACTAAGTATTCCTGTGCAGCCCTCAGACCATTTACAGCTAAAATTTCCTTGATATCCAAAAAGCCTGATGCAAGTTGAGTACCAACTTCAATAAACTGACCATCCTCAACCTGAAGTTTACTCGCCTTTGGAATAATATACTCCCGTTCCTCCCTGGGTTTGATGTTTAGATTCTCAACTCTAACTACCCAACCTTCATCAGACTCGCTGATACTTACCCGTCCGGCAATTTCACTCAAAGGAGATAAAGACTTGGGAGTTCTGGCTTCAAAAAGCTCCTCCACACGAGGCAAACCCTGAGTAATATCCACGCCAACTACTCCACCTGAGTGTTTTGTTTTAAGAGTAAGCTGAGTCCCGGGCTCGCCTATAGATTGGGCAGCAATTACTCCAACAGGAACTCCTATCTGAACAGGTTTTTTGTTTGAAAGGTCCCATCCATAGCACCTTGCACAGACACCATAGCGACTTAAACAAGTAAGTGGCGAGTGTACATGTACTTCGGCAATTGACTGGTTATCCTCAATCTCTTTTGCCTTGGCTTCGTCTAAAATTTCGCCCTTCCTGACAAGCAAATTTCCCTTATCGTCTTTAATGTCTTCAACCAGATATCTGCCAAAAATTCTTTTGGCAAAAGATTGGGGACGAACATCTCTTCTGATGATAATCCCCTCTTGTACCCCACAGTCCTCTTCACGGATGATAACGTCGTGGGCAACATCAACCAATCTCCTGGTTAGATAACCGGCATCAGCGGTCTTTATCGCGGTATCAGTCAAGCCCTTGCGCGATCCGCGACTTGAAGTCACGTATTCAAAAACCGACAGACCCTCACGAAAGTTACTTTTAATAGGAAGCTCAACAATCTTGCCGAGCGGATCAACAACCAATCCTCTCATTCCCGCCAGTTGCTTGATTTGGTCTCTTGAAGTTCTACCAACTTTTGCATCTATAACAGTTCTTATGGATCCAGTTGGCTCGATAATCTCCCATGTTTTATCAGCAATCTCTTCGGTTGTCTCAATCCAAACCTCTTGGGTAAGTCTTTTTTTCTCTTCTAAAGTAATAAGCCCATCGAGGTAGTTGCGTTCGATTTCAGAGACACGTCTATCAGCCTCAGCAATAAGTTTTCCCTTTTCAGGCAAAATTACCGCATCTGAGATACCAAAGGAAATTCCGGAAATTGTTCCGCCCCAAAAGCCAAGATCCTTTATCGCATCTATAAGCTCAACAACCTTAGCCCTCTCAACTTTAGTAAAAGCATCATTAATAAGCGATTTGATAACCGATGAACTAACCCCTTCATTGATAAAGCCAAAATCCTCCGGAATCACTTCATTGAAAAGAATTCTTCCAACGGTAGTTTCAATCCTTTTTCCTCTAACTCTCACTGTTATTTTTTGCCTTAATTCGATAACACCCAGTTGATATGCCAATATTGCCTCAGCGCTATCAGCAAAAATACCCTCAAAAGGAGGAATTCTCACATCTTCACTGGTAAGATAATAAATACCCAAAGCCATCTCTTTTGAAGAAGGTGCTGTAATTGGCGAACCATCAGCTACCCTTAAGAGGTTTTTATCAGAAAGCATTAAGTTTAAAGACTCTTCGATGGCTTTTTTAGATAAAGGAATGTGAACCGCCATCTGATCTCCGTCAAAGTCAGCATTAAATCCAGAACAAACAGCAGGATGAATACGAATTGCATTCCCCTCAATTAAAACAGGGTAAAATGCCTGAATGCCCAGCTTGTGAAGGGTTGGTGCTCTATTAAGCAAGACCGGGTGTTCACGAGTAATCTCTTCCAAAATATCAAAAACCTCAGGCGGGCGTCTCTCAAGCATGTTTTTGGCATTTTTGACATTGGGCGCAATTCCTCTTTCTATCATTTCGTGAAGAACAAAAGGCTTAAACATTTCCAAAGCCATCTCTTTTGGAAGACCACACTGAGTAAGTTTAAGCTCAGGACCCACTATAATCACACTTCTTCCTGAATAATCAACCCTTTTTCCGAGAAGATTCTGTCTAAATCTTCCCTGTTTTCCTTTAAGCATATCGGAAAGTGAGCGAAGAATTTGTCTACCTCGCCCCCTTCTGGTGGCTTTGCGCTGGGAGGCGTCTATCAATGAGTCGACTGCTTCTTGAAGCATTCTTTTTTCATTTCGCAAAATAATCTCGGGCGCACCAAGAGCAATAAGGTGTTTGAGACGGTTATTTCTATTGATTACGCGCCTGTAAAGATCATTTAAATCACTTGTAGCAAAGCGACCCCCCGACAGTTGAACCATTGGTCTCAGATCTGGAGGGAGAACCGGCAGAACACGAATTACCATCCAAGTGGGATCAACTTTTGCCATTCTCAAACCATCAACCAGCTTCAGGCGTTTAGTAAGTTTGACATAGCGTGGACTTTTGGTTTTTGTTTCCTCTATCTCTTTTCTTATCTCAATGGAAACTTTGTCTAAATTAACTGCCTCCAGGGCCCGCAAAATAGCTTCTGCTCCCATTTTTACTTCAATAAAATCTGCTGCATCAAAAGACAAAAGCTCATCATACTCTTCCTCTGAGAGAAAACCAGGGACGGAAATATCCTTGACAAGGTTAGTCAGACGCGTAAAAACCTCTTCAGTTCTCTCAAAACTCCTTTTCTCTTCTTCATGTAAAGAGTTTTCTTTCTTGCGTGTTGTTAAATCTATCTCTGAAAGAGCAAGAGCAAGCTGGTCCTTCCCTTTTACACGCTCTTTTGCCTTCTCTCTTTCCGCCTTAGCTTCGTCTTCAATGAGCTTTTTTCTTTGAGAAAAAATTTCCTTTAGCTCATCCAACTTTTCCTTCTTTTTCACCTCAATTACTTTTAGGGCTTCACGCCGCTTATTCTCTTCAACAGAAAGTACAAGATAACGCGCAAAATAAATTACTTGTTCAATTGCCCTAGGAGGGAGATCCAAAAGCAAAGAAATCCGCGATGGTGCACCCTTAAAAAACCAAACATGGACAACAGGAGCAGCCAAGTCGATATGTCCCATTCTTTCGCGCCTGACTCTTGACTCTGTAACTTCTACTCCGCATTTATCACAGATAACCCCTTTATAGCGTATGCGTTTGTACTTACCACAATAGCATTCCCAATCTTTGGTTGGACCAAAAATCCTCTCGTCAAAAAGTCCATCCTTTTCAGGCTTCAGGGTTCTATAGTTAATCGTTTCTGGTTTTGTAACCTCTCCTCTTGACCAGAGTCGGATTTCTCTAGGTGATGCAAGCCTTATCTTAAGAGTCTTAAAATCAGCCAGATTTCTAAGTTCCAAAAGTGAATCATGAGAGCTTGATTTCTCTAGTTCAATCTTTGGAATGTCTACTGAGACCTCCTCACTAGAAGGTTCAATCCCACCTGCCTCTATTGCCAGACACAAAGAGTTAAGCTCCCTAACTAAAACTTTGAAACTTTCGGGTACCTTAGCCTCAGGAATATCCTCTCCTTTTACAATAGCCCCAAAAGCTTGTGCACGGCCCACAATATCGTCACTTTTAATGGTCAACATCTCCTGAAGCGAATATGCTGCTCTATGAGCTTCTAGCGCCCAAACTTCCATTTCTCCAAGGCGTTGCCCCCCCATTTGAGCTTTGCCCCCAAGAGGCTGTTGAGTAACAAGGGAATATGGACCAGTTGAACGAGCATGAGTCTTATCCTCAACCATGTGTTTAAGTTTTAAGATATAACCTATCCCAACCACCGTCTCTTCTTTAAAAGGCTCACCAGTTATCCCGTCATAAAGTCTTGTCTTACCAGTCCTGGGAAGACCGGCTCTTTCGAGTTCTTTAGCGATAAAGTCCTCCCCTATCTCATCAAAAACTGGGATTGAAGCTCTTTCAGCATTTTTACTAAGTGCCCAGCCCAAATGGCACTCTAAAAGCTGCCCTAAATTCATTCTCGAAAGCACAGAAAGAGGAGAAATGATAATATCTACAGGCGTTCCATCGGCAAGATACGGCATATCTGAAGCAGGCATTATTTTGGAGATTACACCTTTGTTACCATGGCGACCGGCAAGTTTATCTCCAACCATCACTTTTCTCATTTGGGCAACCTTAACTATCACGCTTTTAATAACACCTGGACCTAGTTCATCACCTTTCGTACGATCCAAGATGCTCACATCCGTTACTATTCCACCTTCACCATGAGGAACTCGCAAAGAGGTATCTCGGACTTCACGAGCCTTTTCTCCGAAAATGGCCCTCAGGAGTCTTTCTTCAGAGGTTAATTCAGTTTCACCCTTTGGTGCAATTTTCCCCACAAGAATATCGTTTGGACCAACCTTAGCACCAACAACCACAATTCCATCCTCAGCCAAGTTTGCCAACTCTGCCTCAGAAACATTGGGAATGTCACGAGTGAGTTCTTCTGGTCCAAGCTTTGTCTCAACTACATCCGCCTGATATTCCTTAATGTGAATCGAAGTTAAAAGATCATCTTTTACCAGACGATCGGAAATAAGAATTGCGTCTTCAAAACCATAACCACCGTATGAACAGTAAGCAACCACCAAATTTTGTCCTAAAGCCAAAAGTCCATCCTCGCTTGACGGACCGTCAATTATTAAATCTCCTTTCCTTACTTTTTGACCGACCACAACTTTGACTTTTTGGTTGTAACATGTGGACTGGGCGGTACGCATAAACTTTGTTGTGTTATAAACGAATTTTCCCTCCTTACCGGTAATTTCTATCCTGTTTGCGTCAACATAAGTGACTACTCCACTACAGTCGCTTCTCACAACTCTTCCCATGGCGCTTGCCACAACACCCTCCATACCAGTCCCCACAATAGGTGCTTGGGGTGCAATAAGAGGAACCGCCTGACATTGCATATTAGCGCCCATCAAAGCACGATTTCCCTCATCATGTGACAAAAAGGGAATAAGAGCAGCTGAAACACCAAAGACTTGCCGCGGTGTAACATCAATAAAATCAACAAGTTCTACCGACCCTTCTATAAATGCCCCATGGTGACGGAAAGCGACTCTTTCCTCTTGGATAAAACCTTTCTCATCTATCTTGATATTAGAATGGCTGATATGATATTCGCTCTCGTCATCTGCTGCCAAATATACGATTTCATCGGTCACCCTCACTTTAACCTTCTGCCCAATTTTTACTTTTTCTACCTTTCGGTAAGGGGTTTCAATAAAACCATATTCGTTAATACGTGCATAAAGGGCAAGATAAGTCACAAGACCAATGTTTGGCCCCTCTGGAGAACGCACGGGATCAATCCTTCCGTATTGGGAAGAATTAACATCGCGAATAGAAAAAGACGCACGCTCCCTGCTTATCCCACCAGGACCCAAAACAGACACGCGCCGAATATTATCAATCTCAGATAAAGGATTAGTATCATCCAAGATAACTGAAAGTTGATTTGATCTAAAAAACTCGTTGATTGAAGCAATAAGTGGACGAGCATTAATAAGCCCGGAAGGAAGAGGTTTATCCTCAGGAGAAATAAGGCTCATTTTCTCTTTGATCGATCTTTCAAGCCTCAAAAGCCCTACGCGGAAAGCGTGGGTTGCTACAAGTTCCCCGACTCTTCGTAAACGCCTATTGGCAAGGTGGTCAATATCATCCAAAGTACCCTGGCCGTTTTGTAAACCTATAATATAGGTAAGTGCTGCAATTATGTCTTCCTTTTTTAGAACCCAAGTACCCTTTTCATTAGGTATATCAAGTCCAAGCCTTTTGTTGATTTTATATCTACCCACCTTGCCAAGATCATAACGTCTTGGATCCAGAAAAAGATTATTAAAAAGATTTTGAGCATTCTCAAGCACAACTGGCTCTCCTGGTCTTAATCTCCTGTAGATTTCCAGAAGGGCTTCATCACGATTCTTAGCAGGGTCTTTATCTATCGTGCTTTTGATATACTTGTGATTTTGATCACTATCAACGGCACTAAAAATGGAAAGAATCTGATCATCAGTTTCAACCCCCATTGCACGAAGTAGGGTTGTTGCAGCCACTTTTCTCCTCTTGTCAATTCTGGCTGCAATAACATCGTTACGAGAAACCTCAAATTCAAGCCATGACCCATGAAGGGGGCGAATCTCTGCTTTATAAAGCATTCTACCGCTTGAGACATCTAAATCTCCAAAAAAGTAAATACCAGGAGATCGAACCAACTGATTAATAACACAGCGTTCAATACCATTTATAATAAAGGTACCAGCAGGAGTCATCTGGGGAATCTCCCCTAAGAAAACTTCTTGCGAGACTTCTTTTCCTGTTTTCTTGTTAATAAGCTTTGCCTTAATACGAAATGGCGAGGAGTAGGTAAGTCCCTTTTCTCGAGCAATCTGTGGAGTAATCTCAGGTGTATCCAAAACCGGGTCGCTTAAGATAAGTTGCCAGTTCCTGCCGGTAAAATCATCAATTGGTGAAATTTCTGCAATTTCTTGACTAATTCCGGTATTAAGAAACCAACTCCAACTTTCTTTTTGGACTTCAGAAAGATTAAGTTTAGGTAAATCTTTCTCCTCTCTCCCTAGGTAACGATGTTTATATTGGCCCTTAATCATCGAGGATTTTTTGTTTTTTACGCAAAATTCCTCAGTCAGACTGAGGATCAGCGTACATTAGTACGCCTATGCTGAATTATACTAGATAAAACTTGCCTGTCAAGCAGAATTTATTTCAAATACTTTTGAATGTTTTGGTTATGTTCTTTAAGATTCTTTGCATAATAAATTTTACCATCAGGCGCGTGTAAATAGTACCAATAGTCACTTTGTTTAGGGGCTAGAACTGCTTTAATAGAAGAAAGACCAGGGTTTGAAATAGGGCCCGGAGGGAGTCCGGCAAACTTATAGGTGTTATATAGAGAGTTAAATTGATAATCATCTCTTGTAATTTTTGGCCACCAATCGATACAATTTTCAATTTCCAATTTACAATTTTCATTTGCTAGGGCGTATTGAACAGTTGCGTCAACATTAAGAGGCCAACCTGCTTCAAGCCTTTTTATTAATATTCCTGCAACCACCGGCCTCTCCTCATCAGTTTTCGTTTCTCTCTCGATAATTGAGGCAAGAATAACACTCTTCCTATCTACCTCCCCTACCTTCTTTTTAAAAGTATTTTCCATAACATTCACAACAGTAGCGGCCTTCACATCTATCGGAAAAAGATAGGTATCCGGAAAAAGAAACCCCTCTTTATCTTTTGTTAAAGCTAAAAACTCTTCTCCAAAGGACTCGGCTTCTTCTGGCGGAAAATGCAAACCCTCAATAATCTTTCGCACAACTTCTTCGCGTCTTAATCCCTCTGGAATGGTGACCCAAACTTCTTTGGGATTTTGCATTAAAGTTGCAACAACCTGAGTAAGTGAGTAATTCTGGGGTATATCGTATTGTCCTGCTTTAATCTGATCAGATTTACCAATCAACTGGACGTAAAACTTGAAGGCAAGAGTACTTTTTATAAGACCGGCTTTGTATAAATTTTCAGCTATTTGGCTTGCGCTGGTTCCCTTTACAACCACAAATCTTTTGGGGTTTGGGTCACTACCGACAGACCCGCTTGCATCCTTCCACCACACAAAAACTCCCAAAAGCCCAAAAACAAAAATAACCGATAAAACAACAAGAAGTATTGAGATTTTCCTAATCAAAGCTATTTAACTTCACTTATGAGGGCTCTTCTGTATCTTTTGGTTTTTGCATCATAAATATATATTCTTCTGCATTTGCAAGTAACCTGAAATGTGCCATCTTTTCTTTTCTCGCTTTTACCTTTATTAAGCGGCGTCCCACAGCCCACACATTTACCCTGACTAAGTAGCCAAGCCTGAATTGGTGCAATTATATTTTTAAACATATAAAAGAATTATCTTATTTTACCACCTATGAAACTACTTCGCACAAGTACAATCTTCTAAGTATCTTTGAAGTATTAAAGCCGCTGAATATGCATCTTCTAGTCTTCTTCTTTTTCTTTGGGGGATATGAGCCTGAATCGCAAAATCTTGGGCATCCGAAGTACTAAGAGTTTCATCAACATAATTGACTTCAATCTTTAATTTCTTCGAAAGCATTTTTCCAAATTCCTTTGATAATTTAGCCATTTTACCCTCTGAAATACCAATTACAATTTTTTTGATGTTTTGTTCTTGGACGATTTTAGCAATTTTTCTGAGTGCCCTGCTTTTTTCAGAAAGACGTATTACACAAAAGGGCCTAGCAAATTGCCCCTCAGAGATGGCTAGACCAATTTTTCTCAATCCATAATCAATTCCAAGAAGCCGCATCAATTTCTCCCAGTGGCACTATTTTAGCACGAACTATAAGGCGTCGAGGACGTCTTGGGTCTCCCGGTGGAACACACGTGACCAAAGTTATAAATGAATCACTCATGTCTTGCTCTAAAATCTGAATATCAGTAGGTAAAACTTCAAATTTATCTTCAACTCTATATTTGAAAGACATACCATCAAAATAGACAAGTATCTCACTTCCCTTTTTAATTGTGTGTAGCGTTGAAAAAATGGCGATATAATCTTTGGGATTATAAAATTGGGGAAGTATTGAGTGCCCAAATATCACGGCGTTACCGATTTTTCCGGGCTGGGCTGTCCCCGGATACTGGATAAGGTGTTTTGAAAGATCCTCCCCACCAACTGCTACCGTTGCCTGCTCAATTCCTAAGGCAGGTATCGAAATTGTATAATAATCAACCTTAGAACGATTAAAGCCCTCGCTTTTTACTCCCCCAATAAACCAATTACTCGCTTGTGTATAATCCATGTTTTCTGAATTCGCAGCGAAGATGGGATTTTCGGGAATAGGCGAAAGAAAACTTGCAAAGCGCGGTCGGGAAGTCATCTCATAAGAAAGGATTGGGAAAAAAACATAGGAAAGCAAAGATACTCCAACCAAACCCATGACAAAGGCAATAAATTTGATAACTAAACGTTTTTTCATAAAAATCTATTTCTCAGCTACAATCTCTATGGAAATATTTTTGGAAACCCGAGGAAGGGTACCCAGTTTTCCGGGAAGGCGAGGATTCAAAACAATTTCAGCAGAACTAAAGCCTGGAATCAAAGAGAGATAATCCCGAGCAAGGTGGGGGTATTTACCCGATATCTTGGAGGCAATTTCTTCTGTTTTGATTTCAGGAAGAAGGTTGGCAATAAAAGTAACTTCTACCTCCCATAAATTATCCTTTTGTCCTTTCAAGGAAAAAGCTGTGTCTATCTGTTCGTCTCTTAAGACATACCCACTTGGTACCCGGTCTTTTAAAATCGTTTGAGCTAAACTGTTAAGCTCTTTTTTAGAAACTACAAGTCCAAAAATTGACAACTGCATTGTAAGTTTAAGGGTTGTAGTCTCATCTCCGACCTTGTGACTAAAATCTTTTTTGCTGGTATCGGTTTTGACAGCCTCATCTATAAAAATCTCCCCCTCCAACAAACCATTGCGAATTTGTGTCTTGCCTTTTTCTAGAAGTTCTTTTTTGAGTTCGTCCTCTAGGCTTTTCTGGTCGGCTGTGGCAACAACGGATATTTCTTTGCTCGTGCCCCCGGAGAAATCCTCCTCAGAAACTGCATCCACTTCGCTTTTTGGGTAGTTTGAGACGCTAAACGACTCGCCTTTTGCAAGATTATATTCAGCTCCGATATCTTCCGCCGTCACCTCTACTAAGGCAGTCCCAGGCGATGTTGGAGAAGAAGCAGCAGAAACAGAAGCCGCCGAGTCTAGACTAAATTTTAAATCATTTGGGCCAACGATTGTTGTTCCTCCCGCGATATTAATCGTACTAGAAGTACCGTTTCTAATTTGCACCTTTCCTTTAGCCTTCTCGCCAACGGTTTTAGAGCCGGTTACCGAAGTTGTCTTCTCCCCCTCTGGTGTGTATTGAACAATCTTGCCTGTCAAAACCTTTTGAGAATAGTCAGATAACTCTCTTTTTGGGTCAAAAGTTACAGTTTGAACATCTTCTAGCTTTTTGGAATTTATATAAATTGTTACAGTCGCTTTGGGAAAAAACCACCAAATCATAAATCCTGCTATAGAGAATAAAAGAAGAAAAACTCCTCCAAAAACAAACGGTTTTTTACCGATTTCAAAAGAAGGAAATCTAAATTGTGGAAATCTCACAAATCTTCCTCTCAATTTCGAAGTAAATAGGCTAGTAACAAGCGGTTTTTGTCTCTCAGAAATTGGAGGTTGCAGGGGCGGCTCTTGCGACGGAGTCTCCCTAACAGAAAGAGGTAATTCCTGAATATCCCGCCCAATTACAAATCCTGACCCCTCAGTCACTTCTTTTAGTTCCTCATCAAAGGCTTCTTTTTTTTCTGGTAATTCTTCTGGTAGTTTCTGTAAAGGTTTCACACCGCTTACCTCTTGAAAAGTTTCTACAAGGTCATAACCTGTAACTTTGCCGATTTCTGATGCTCCAGCCAAAGAGACGGCTATTAATTTTTCCTTTGCGTCAATTACTTCAACTTTGGGAGTGTGCAAAAGTTTTATTTTATCCGAAACTGCCTCCCAGTCAGCTGTAACAATAGCTTGACGTGCCTCCTCAAGATCTTTTTCCTTTCCGTTATAGATTATAAATCGAGAAGGAATCTGATCTGGAATTTTAAGGCCAACCAGACCTTCCACCACATCGTCGAAAAGAGAAACGCTTCTTACAACGGTTACTGTGCCAACTAAATTTCCAAGCTTGAAAAGACCTACATCAATACTTCCTTCACTTACACCAACAACCACTGCGGTTAATGGAACCTGTTCATCTTGTTTTTTATAAAAAGCAATTGCCTCTGGAAGAACAACAAAGCCAACTGGATCCAAAGAAAGCTTAGAACAGATCTTTTTAACCTTTGTGAGGTACTCTTCTTTTATTTTTCCATCACCAATCCAAGATGGAGAAAAGCCAAGAATTGTTTTAGAGGGTTCTTTTGCTCCTTCGGGAAGAGCGACGATTATACTTGAAAGTGACGCGTCGACCACTTCCACAAGTTCAGAATCTGTCTCCCAATGACTAGCTTGAGAAATCGAAAAAATTTTAGCCCTATTATCTTCACCAATGCTCCAGAGAGAACTTTGGACCCACCCCGGCTCAATTGTTAGGGACCAGTAATATTCTTGTTTCATGATTTAAGAGATTTCCGCGTAAATCCTTCGGACTCCCGCGGCGGCAGACTCTTGTTTTATTATTCTAACATGACCTTGAATTTCACCAAGATGCGTTACATGGGGCCCACCACAAACTTCCTGACTGAAAGGAGTACCTGAACCTCTCGGAGGACCTATACTGTAAACTTTAACCTTCTTATCATATTTCTGTCCAAAAAAAGCCAAGGCCCCCTCCTTTTTAGCCTCATCCAAGGTTTTTATCTCCCAATAAACCGGCAAGTCCTTATCAATCTGCTCGTTTACCAACCTCTCAATAGACTTAATCTCTTCACCGCTTAATTTATTTGGGTGCGAAAAATCAAACCTTAATCTTTCTTTTGTAATATTTGATCCTTTTTGGACAACGTGTTTACCTAAAACCTTTCTTAACGCAGCGTGAATCAAGTGAGTAGCAGTATGAAGCCTTGTTACCTCATAAGAGTGATCTGCAAGTCCCCCCTTAAACATAGAAGCGCTGGCACTTCTGGATAACTCTTGATGTTTCTCAAATTCCCTTTGGAATTCAGCGTGATTAATCTTCTGGCCTTTTTGTCTGATTATCTCCTCGGTAATTTCCAAAGGAAAGCCATAAGTCTGGTAAAGATCAAAGGCGATTTTGCCGTTAATATTTTTTATCTTTTCGATTTCTCTTAACCCTTTGTCTAATGTCCTGGCAAAACGTTCAACTTCCTCTTCAATGACCTTCGAGATTTTTTTAAGAAAATTAAAATTAAGGTCATTTTTTTGCAAATCTCCCTTTAGAGCTCGCATTTTGACTGCCGATCTTCTTATTAATCTTCTTAAGACATACCCCTGCAGCTTGTTGCTGGGAAGAACCCCCTCTGAAATCAAGGCAGCCGAAGCTCTCATATGATCAGAAATAATCCTCACCTCTTTCTCATTTCCTTGGTAACTTTTATGAGATATCTCCTCTATTGCTGAAATAAACCCTGAAAAAACATCAATCTTAAAGATGTCCGGCGTATTCATGGTGGCAGCAGTCATTCTTTCAAGTCCTCCTCCAAAATCCACATTCTTTTGTGGAAGCTCCTCGAGCTTCCCTTCTTTGGTCTTTCTGTACTGAATAAAAACACTGTTGCCAATTTCCAAAAATCTTCCGCAATCACAGTTGGGGTGACATTTCTTTTTTACCCATTTTGACTTCTCATGGAGCCTTAAATCTTCCCCAAAATCATAAAAAACCTCACTGTCCGGACCACCAATTTCCCCCGGTGGCATTTTATCGGGTGGCCCGCTTCTACTCCACCAATTCTTAGCAACACCATAGTAAAAAATCCTCTCTCTGGGAATCCCTAGTTTTTTCCAAATTTCAGCCGACTCTGTATCTTTAGGAACCCCTGCACCTCCTTCAAATACACTCACCCAAAGTTTCTTTTTAGCAAGCCCCAATTCCTTTGTCAAAAATTCCAAAAACCACGCCAACTGTTCTTTTTTAAAGTAATCTCCAAGACTCCAATTTCCCAACATTTCAAAATAGGTTGTATGTCTGTTATCTCCAACTTCATCAATATCCTGTACCCGTAGACTGGGCTGATAATTCACAAGACGCCTTCCTAGGGGGTGACTTTCTCCCAATAAAAAAGGTACAAGCGGCTGCATGCCAGAAGAAGTAAAAAGAGTTGTTGGGTCATCTGGTAACACAAGTGGGGCAGGAGAAACTTCTTTATGATTTCTGGGAGAAACTTTAAAAAACTCTATAAATTTTCTCTTAACTTCAACACTAATCATGGATAAATTATAACTTCAAATCTCTTTTAAGGCTAGTTATCAGAAGATAGAAACACTAAAGTGAAAGTAAGCATATTATCAAGGATTAAGAAGAAATTTCGCCCTGTTTTTTAATTTCATTCACCCGACCTTTTTTAAACATTTCCAAAATTCCGGTTAATTTATGTGGTCTTATAAGTCCTCCCCCTAGTATTGAATCATCCAAGATACTATTAAGCCTTTTCAAGGCTCTACGCAAATCAATAAGAATCATAAACACCTGATAACCAACAATAAATAAAAGTGTTGTTAAAGAAATAACAACAACCACCAAAAGTGTTTGTAACCCAGTCATTTTAATTCTGGTTTGATTGTACGACGAATTACAGTTTCTTTTCCAGAACGAGACCTTGCAACAACAACTATTTCCTTTGTGTCGCTGCCAACTTCAATATCCACACTAAAATCACCATTCTCTTCGACCAAACCAGGCTGGTTATTAATCCAAAGAGTGGCATTTGCATCCACTTTACCCCTGACAGTCACTGGCGTTTGCTGAATAACTTCCCCCTCCTTTGGACTTTCTATTTGCAAAAATGGCGGGCTTGAAAACTTTTTATATTGAAAAATCATATAACCCAATACCAAAATTGACACCAATGAAATTCCCAAAAGAAAGGTAAGCCTCGGGTTCCATGTAAATTTCTCGCGAATTTCTAGTTTTGGGAATGAAGCAGTTTTTTTGGGCGGATAGTCTCTTTTTAAAAATGCCACTGCCTGCTTTTCATCCAACTCAAGTGTCTGGGCTATGCTTTTGACAAAGCCAACCACAGCAGCAAAATCAGGTAAACTCGTCCATTTATTCTTTTCTATTGCCTCAATAAAACTTTTCTTAATTTTTGTTATCTCTCCTATCTCGGTGACAGACAATCCTTTTTTTATGCGGGCTTCTTTTAGATAATCTCCAATTGTCTTCATTAAAGTAGATTATTACTCTTCTTGTTTGCGACGAGCTAAAAACTCGTCAGCATTTTGAATGAGCACATCGCGTGGCTTGGAAGTTCCGTCCGATGGTGCAACTACCCCTGCCGCCTCCAGTTGATCTATAACTCTAGCAGCCCGAGCATAACCAATAGATAGTTTCCTTTGTAAAAGAGAGGCTGAGGCTCTTTCGTACTGACAGACTATCTTTACCGCTTCGCCAAAAAGCTCATCCAACTCTCCATCTACTCCAGCAACTGTCGTGGTACCCGGCTTTGGCATTGAGGTTACCTCTTCGGTATATTGCGGGGCAACACCCTGATTTCTTAGGAAGGACACAAGTGAACTAATTTCTTTGTCGGCAATATAGGCTCCCTGAATTCTTATAGGCTTGGCCTGCTCAGGGGGAAGATAAAGCATATCACCCCGTCCCAATAGCTTTTCGGCTCCCTGAGTGTCGAGGATAACCCTTGAATCAACCTGAGAGGCAACTGCAAAGGCGATTCTACAAGGGATATTTGCTTTTATAAGGCCAGTAATAACATCAACCGAGGGTCTTTGAGTGGACAAAATCATGTGAATCCCGGTTGCCCGACTCATTTGGGCAATTCTGGTAATCGCATCCTCAACTTCCACTGGAGAAAAAAGCATGATGTCTGCAAGTTCATCAATAATAAAAATAATATAAGGAAGCGCCTGAAAACCAGACATGTCGTTGTAAGAGTCAATATTTCGAACCCCGGCCTGTGAAAAAAGTTTATATCTTCTGTCCATTTCAGATAAAACCCATCTTAAGGCCGAGACTACTTTTTCAGGCTCAACTATCACCGGGGATAGAAGATGGGGTATACCATCATAAGAGGTAAGTTCAACACGTTTGGGATCAACCAAGATAAGCTTTACTTCGCTTGGAGACGCCCTAAATAAAAGCGAAGCTAAAAATGTATTAATGCAAACACTTTTTCCAGACCCTGTTTGACCGGCAATTAGCATGTGGGGCATTCTTGCGAGATTGGCAACAATAGGTTTGCCGGCAACGTCAAGTCCAAGAGCTAAAATAAGGCGTGAGTCGTTGTCACGCATCGCATCTGATTCAAGCATTCTTTTTATATGCACAAATTCCGGGGTCCTATTGGGAAGCTCAATACCCACAAGGCTTTTCCCGGGAATTGGAGCCTCAATTCTAATCGTACCGGTGGGAGCAGCAAGTGCTAAGGCCAAATCTCGCTCAAGGGCGGTTATTTTTGAAAGTTTTGTTCCAAGGGCAACCTCTAAGGCATATTGAGTAACTGCTGGACCAAGATTTACTTCAACTACCCGGGCTGTAATACCAAAAGATTCAAGAGTTTTCTCAATTGTGGAGGCGTTTCCGCGGATGTCTCCCCTGTCGGCCTTACCAGTTTCGCTTTCCAGCAAAAGCGAAAAAGGAGGATATTTCCAAACTTTATCCTCACCGGGCATATTACTTACAAGCTTTTCGGCCAATGGCTCTTTGGAGACTGGCTGTGGTTTCCTAATTGTTGTCGCAGAAGAGGTCAACCCACCAGAAACTTTTAGTTGTCCCCTCATTAGACCTTTGCCCAATTTCTTCTCACCCAAAAGATAACGGCGCACTTGTAGCAAAAAGGCCACAAAAAAGGAAATCACTTGATCAAGGGAGGTGTTAAATAAAATCACAAGACCAACAAGTGTTGTACCCAAAAGTACTATAAATGCTCCGGCAGGGGTAATTAACGCAGCCACACCTTCCCACGCAGCTTTACCCAGAAAGCCAGCCTTGGTCAGGCTCATTATCGAAATTAAAAAAAGCATAAAACCGACAATCACATTGGGTTGATTGAGAGGTGTTTTAAACTTTGAAAAAAGAAGGCCTAATGTCAAAAAAACAAAAGGCAAAAAAACGGCAGTCCAAGAAAAATAACTTACCAAAAAATCATTCAACTGGACTAAAATTGCGCCCTGTCGACTAAAAGAAACAATAACCAATCCCGAAAGAACAAAAAATCCAACTTGAAGGATTGAAATAACTGTACTTCTTGAGAGCTTTAGACCAAGTCCTTTTTTGGGACGCCCAAGTTTGCCATGTTTTTTCTTCTTTTTGGACATAGCTAGATTCATTATACCCAAGGTTTGTAAGAAGTAACAACAAAATTCTTCTAGACTTCTACAACAACAGGTAGAATCATGGGGTGGCGGCCAATTTTTTTGGCGAAATACTTCTCCAGAGTATGTCTGGTTACGGCTTTGACTACAGGTCTATCTAACAATTTCTTTTTCATAAGCTCTCTTTCAAGAAGCTTACCTGCAGAGATTAAAAGACCACGTTTGACTTTTTCAAAAACAAAGCCGCGACTTATTATCTCGGGGGTTCCCAAAAGCCTTTTTTTGTTGAGATCAATTTGAACCAGAACTATGGCAATTCCCTCTTTTGCAAGGATTTGGCGGTCTCTTAAAACCACTTTCCCAACATCGCCAACTTCCAGACCGTCAACCAAGACTTCTCTGACAGGAACTCGACCTGCTTTTTTTGCTTTTCCTTCTTGAAACTCAACAATCTCTCCAGGCATTAGCTCAAGAACATCTCCATTTTTTGCGCCAAATAGTTCTGCCAAGTTTTTATAAGACCTCATGTGGCGAATTGTTCCTCCAATTGGAATAAAATATTTTGGTCGTACAAGAGCAAAAAGCATCTTTATATCTTCCTCACTCCCATGACCCGAGACATGCAGGTCTTCCTGAAGATCATAATAATGAACATCTGCTCCCAAATTGATAAGATGGTCCACCACAAAATCAACATTTTGTTTTGACCCTGGAGGGGCAGGATCCGAAGAAAAAATTACCACATCGTCCTTTTTTATTCTCAAAAATTCATGCTCTCCCAAAGAGAGTCTGTAGAGGGCACTTCCAACTTGTCCATAACTACCTGAAATAATATAAAAAAGCTTTTCGCCGGCGTATTCTTTCGCATCCTCTGGCCTTATGACAACTCCCTTTTCATAATACAAAAAACCAAGATTTTGAGAAATGGCTGCTTTCTTATCAATTGAACGACCAATGAAAACAACCTTTCTTTCTTGCCTTTTGGCCACGTTTATTGCCTGTTGGATTCTAGAAATATTTGAAGAAATGGTTGTAAAATAGATTGCCTTTTTTGCCTCTCTGACAATTTTTTCAATTCTTGCTTCTATTTCTTTTTCACTCCCGGTATAACCCGGGGTGGTTGATCCCAAAGAATCCGAGGCCAAAGCCAACACGTCCTTCGAGGCAAGAAGAGCCACCTTGCGTACATCAAAAGTTTTGCCATCAACAGGAGTCCAGTCGAATTTATAGTCGGCTACATGGAAGACCTTACCTTGAGGAGTTTCAAGACAAAAACCAACACTATCCGGAACCGAGTGGGTTATTCTAAAGGGGTAAACTCTAAATGAATTAATGTTTAAGACATCCTTATCTGGATCAAAAACATTGATTATGTAATCGTCAAGGCTATAATCGCCAAACTTATCTTCGATAAAGCCGGCTACCAACTTAGTCGCATAAATTGGGGCTTTCACTTCTTTTAATAAAAACGGTAATGCTCCAAAATGGTCCTCATGTCCGTGGGTTATAAGTATGGCTTTTAATTTGCCCACATTCTCTTTGATATATGAAAAGTCGGGAATTACAAGGTCAGCCCCATACATATCAGTTTCAGGAAATCCAACCCCACAATCAATGATTATCATATCGTTCTGATGTTCATAAACATAGAAGTTTTCAGTAACTCCTGTTGTTCCTGATAAAGCTATAAATTTTAAACTCATATAAGTTGCATTTGCTTGACCTCTTGTTCTGGTTTTTCCAGCTCGCGAGCTTTTTCCAAAATTTCTGGTAATTTCAGAAAATCCTCTTTAATTTGTCTTAAAATATCATTGTTTCTTAGGGCTGCAGCAGGGTGATACATTGGTACAACTGTTATCTTTCTTCCTCTCCAGTTTACCTTATGTACCTTGCCATGAACACTGCTAATTCGAGCATTTGGTAGAAATTTGCCCATACTAAAACGCCCCAGCGTCACAAAAACTTTTGGATTGATAACCGCAATTATTCTGTCAAGATAGGGAGAAAAAGCCTCTATCTCCTCGGGTGTCGGATCGCGGTTTGCTGGCGGGCGATAATGAATGACATTGGTTATAAAAACATCCTCTCTTTTTATATTTATTAACCGAAGTAGCTGATTAAGAAGGGACCCTGCATTACCGACAAAGGGAATACCTTTTTGATCTTCCCAGTAGCCTGGCCCCTCTCCTAAAAAGAAAATTTCTGCATTGGGATTTCCATCTCCGAAGACTAAATTAGTAGCCTCTTTTTTAAGAGGCAGGGAATTATCTTTTAACATCTCTTGTTTTATTTTTTGGAGAGCTTTTAGTTTGTCCATCACCACTGTGGCAAAAATTCTTTGACGTTCTTCGGGGTAATTTGAAACTTTTGTGCTTTCCCTTCAACAATTAATCGTGCAACCTTTCTTGTTATCCCAGAAATGGTTCGTTCTAAGGTTCTGATGCCCGCATCAAAACCCAATGGACGAACTATATTAATCCAGACCTCCTCATCTATTGTGAGGCTATCGGGAGGTAAACCCGCTTGCTTCATAATTTTTGGAAGCATGTAACGCTGTCCAATAATGACTTTCTCGTGGTCAGTATATGAAGGCATACTTATTGGCTCAAGCCTGTCCAAAACTGCCGTTGCGATATTTGTAGTATTATTGGCTGTCGCGACAAAAAGGACTTCGCTTAAATCAAAGGGGTAATCAACATAATGATCGATAAATGAATTGTTTTGCTCAGGGTCAAGCAGTTCCACCAAAACACCCATTATCGATGCTCTTCCTTCATCTGTTACCCTGTCAATCTCGTCAAGCAAAATCACCGAGTTTTTACTCGCTGTAAATTTAAGGGCCTTAATTACCCTTCCCGGTTCTGCCTCGGGGTGCATTCTGGATTGCCCCCTTAAATCAAGGGGGTCACCCATTCCACCAAACGGGATTCTTGCAAATTTTCTTCCCAGGGCTTCTGCGATAGAAATTGCAATTGTAGTTTTGCCCGTACCTACAAGGCCAACAAAACAAAGAATTGGTGCTCTCATAAAATCCTCTCCCTCCCCCTTTTCTTGCTTTAATTTCATAACAGAAATATACTCCAAAAGCCTTTCTTTAATGTGCTCTAGACCAAAGTGATTTTTATCCAAGATCTTTTTTGCATGCTCTAAATCCAAAACATCCTGTGTTCTTTTATTCCAAGGAAGGGCTGTTATCCAGCCTATGTAATTGTTCATCCTGTCAAACTCCGGAAGAAAAGTGGAAGACTCTGTCAATTTCTCAAGCTGAGACAATCGGGTGAGAACAGAATTTCTAAGATCCTCCGGAACATCTGCTTTTTGCATCTTTACCACAAGATCCTCTACTTGTTTGACTGCTTGATCCATTACTTTTACTTTAACACAAGAAGATAGCTTTTAATACTTCTTTTTAGTCTCCAAGAGTCTGCTTGTAGGAAAATGCGGGCCTGAGGACTTCTTGTTCCATTTCGATTTCCCTTTTGGAATAAATCTTGTCTCCTTTTTAAAAACCTTTCTCTTATCTTCTAAAAGCATTGAAAGGTTCACTCTCCCAAAATCGTCTATCTCTTTTACACGGACCTGTACTTTTTGACCGATTGAAACTACGTGAGCAGGATCTTTAACAAAGCCCTCAGACATATCAGATATGTGAATAAGTCCTTCTTTACCCGGTAAAAACTCCACAAAGGCTCCAAACGGCTGAATTCTTTTGACAACCCCTTCATAGATTTCACCCACCTTAACCTCTTTGGTAAGTCCTTCTACTCTCCTTATTGCCTCAGAAACCTTATCTTCAGAAAGCCCGGAAACAGTTACTGTACCATCATCCTCAACGTCAACTTGGGCACCTGTCTCTGAAATTATTTTTCTGATAATCCTTCCTCCAGGGCCGATTAAATCCCCAATTTTGTCAGTAGAAATTTTGATAACTTTTATCTTTGGTGCATAATCAGAAATCTTAAGACGCGGTTGGGAGATAACCTTTTCCATCTCAGAAAGAATCTCTAGGCGACCTTTGTAAGCTTTCTTAAGAGCCTCGGCTAAAATTTTGGAAGTAAGTTTAAGAGTCTTAACATCAAGTTGCATGGCGGTTACCCCGGCTTTGGTTCCTGCAATCTTAAAATCCATATCTCCGCCACTATCTTCAAGTCCTGTGATATCGGATAAAATGACAAAATTTTTTTCGTCCTCTATTACTAAACCCATGGCTATCCCAGCAACAGCAGCTTTTATGGGAACACCAGCATCCATCAAAGAAAGTGTTGAACCACAAGCTGAAGCCATAGATGTTGAACCGTTTGAGGAAAGTATTTCAGAAACAACCCTGATTGTGTAGGGAAATTTCTCCTCAGGGGGGATAACAGGAATTAGGGCCTTTTCTGCAAGTGCACCATGTCCAATTTCGCGCCTTGAAGGGAAACCAACTTTTCCTGTTTCTCCGGTGGAAAAGGGGGGCATTGAATAGTGATGAATATACCTTTTGGTCTCCTCGCCCTCTGCAGACTCAATAAGCTGCTCAAGAGAAGGAGAACCAAGGGTGGTTACGGTAAGAACCTGTGTTTGACCACGCTTGAAAATCGCTGATCCATGAGTTCGTGGCAAGATACCAACTTCAATTTCAATTTTGCGAATTTCGTCGTGCCTTCTTCCGTCTGGACGCTTACCTGATAAAATCATTTCTCTCAAATTTTGACTGACTAGATCGTCAAAAATACCAGCAATTACCTGTGGGTCAGTATCGGGAAAAGAATCATAAAGGCTTTTTTTGTATTCCTCATAAGTAAGACGATTTTCTTGATGAGAAGCCAGTTTTCTAACCAAAGTGGAAATTTCTTTGTCAACTACTTCCTTGACTTTCTTATAAAGATCCTGGTCAGGTTTTTCTTTAACTATAACCTCTTTTTTAACTCCAACCTCCTTGGCAAATTCCTTAATAAGAGTAATTATCTTTTTTGCCTCGGATTGACCATATTCTATTGCACCTAAAATTTCTTCCTCAGGAACTTCTTTACTGCTAGCCTCAAGCATCACAATTGCCTCATTGGTTGCTGAAATTACAAGTTCCATTTCCGAATGACCAAGTTCGGTGTCAGTTGGATTTGTGAAGTAGACCAAATCCTTCATCCCCACCTTTAGCGTACCAACCGGCCCATTCCAAGGAATAGCAGAGATTTCAATCGCGGCCGAAGCAGCTATTGAGGCAAGAACATCAGGGGAATTCTCCAAATCAACCGACAAAACAGTAACTATGACTTGAACTTCCTTTTGATATGATTTGTCAAAAAGCGGACGAATCGACCTGTCAACAAGTCTACCTATGAGAATTTCCTCGTCTGAGGGGCGTCCTTCTCTTTTTACCCACCTACTTCCCTTAATTCTCCCTCCAGCATAAAGCCTTTCCATATACTCAACTGATAAGGGAAAGTACCCGGGATATTCGCGAAGAGGTGCGGCAACTACCGTTGCCAAAACTACTGTCTCTCCGTAAGACGCTAAAACTGCAGCGTCTGCTTGTTCTGCCAAAAATCCAGTGGATAAAGTTAATTTTCTTCCCCCAAACTCTAACGATTTATCAATTTTTTTCATCGGAGAAACGATTATTTTTTCAAACCAAGTTCCTTAATCAGGGTATCATATCTATCTTGAGCGCGCTTTTTCAAATAACTAAGAAGTCTTCTTCTTTTCGCAACCATAGATAAAAGTCCGCGTCGGGAATGTACATCTTTGTGATGTGTATTAAGATGCTCAACCAATTTGTTAATTTGAGCTGTAAGAAGTGCTATCTGGACCTCTGGGGAACCAGTGTCACCCTTCTCGCGTGCAAATTTTTTAATTATTTCTTGTTTTTCTTGACTTGATAAAGCCATGGCCGTGTGAAACAAAGTAAGCCGATTTTCAGCAAACCTTGTTTACATCAAAAGAAATTGTATCACAGTATTCTAACTTATGCTAGTTCCTTTGTAGATTTTTGGCTCAAGCCAGCTTCTGGGGGGCTCATCTTTCTTAACTTGAAAAGAAGTTTCGGGAATTGCTCCGGGAGGAAAGAATTTCTTCTTTAAAGCAAAAGCGTCCTTAGGAGTGCGTCTGCCTCCTTTTCTAATAAGCTCAGCAACCATTTCAAAAGTCTCAGCTGTAACTCCCTCTGAAGTAAAATTATTACTGCCTTCTTCTATCCCCAAAAGAAGATTGGTTGCTATATCCTCTCTTAACTTATAACCACTTTCTTTAAGAAGACTAAACATAAGTTCTGAAATTGAAGAAGCAAGTTTAACAAATGCTAAATGCAACAAATTTTCAGAATCCTCAAGATGTCTTATACCAATGTGAACAACTTTACCTCCGGTAAAATCTTCTTTTCCCAGTGCCGGGAAATGAGCTTTATCTGTTCCTCCGACCAAGACAACCAGATCAGAAGAAAGACCTGAATACGAAAGTTCTACCTGATCCTTTCTGGGCGGAGACACTTGAGGCTTTGGAATAACGGTAAGTTTAAACTCTTGATTTTCAATGTCGTAGGAAACTCTTTCGATCTCAGTAGCCTGATAATTGGCAAAGCGTATCACCAAATTCTTATTCCCAGTATCTTGTCCCACTGCATCAACTCCCACCAGCCTATTGTGTTCTACAAGCATTGGGGTAGCACAGGAGATAGCCGGCGCTTTATCCTCTTTAAGCGCCAGATATAAAGAAAGTCCCGCCGCCACATTATCTAGATGTGGATTCGTGGGTAAAAGGATGAGCGGGGATCGAACCTGGGCAATTAATTTTGCAAAAGATTGTTCCATTTACTTTGCAACCGATAGTATCATATCACCGATTACAAAATCAAGCTCGGGCTCAATAAGAACTCCAAATTCCTCACCAACCTTGGCAATATTTATATCTTGCTTCTGTCTTTTCATAGAAATGATTTTCACCTCGCCCAGAATTTTATCAGCGCGTTTTAGAATTAATTTATTCACTTTAGAAATCTCTCCCTCAATTACTTTACAGCCAGCTACTTTCCTGCCATCAAAAGGAAAGGTTGCAAGTATCTGCGCTTTTCCGATAACTTTTTCTTGACCTTCCTTAAGAAGTTCTTCAAAACGCCTAAAAAGTTCATAAATGACCTCATATTCCTCTATTTTAACTCCTTCGGTCTCGGCAAGTTTTTTTACTGAAGACGGCACCTTAGCAGCAAATACAAAAATATATTTTGTTCCTGTAGTCTTTGCAGTAAAAACGTCGGTTTCGTTTACTTCCCCAACTCCAGCTGCTACAACAATTACTTTCTCTGGTAAATTCTCTAGAATACTCTCCATCACTCCAGCGCTTTGTGTCTTTAAGATTATTGGCAATCCTTCTTTTTTTGGTTCCTTTGCTTTCCAAAAAGGAGCCTCTGTAACCTTTTTATCAATATTTCCCACCTGAGTAATTAAAGATCCAACAGCGGGAAAAGACTCAAACCCCAGTATAAGTGCTGGTTCACCTGGGTAGATGGAGTCCACCTTGATATTCTTGTCATTAAATAATCCCCGAATCTTACAGGTGTTACCGTCTGCAGAAATCTTTTGTCCTTTTTTGAGTACCCCGTTTTTGACAATAACTGAGACCAAAATTCCCCTTCTATCTTTGCTTGTTTCTATAACAACCGCTTCCAATGGGGCTTCTATTTTAGTTTTTATATTCGCAAGATCTGAGACTAAAAGAATTATCTCTAAAAGCTCATTAATACCTTCGCCTTTTTTTGCAGAGACAGGAATTAACGGAACATCCCCCCCTCTTTTTTCAAAAGCCACCCCTTCTTTCTCAAGCTCGTCTCTAACAACCTCCATGTTAGCTGAAGGAAGATCTGTTTTGGTTATAGCAACGATGAATGGTATTTGAGCCTCACGAATAATCTTTAATGCCTCTTTGGTTTGTGGCTGTACGCCATCATCAGCCGCAACAACCAGAATAGCAATATCTGCAACTTCCACCCCCCTGGAGCGCATTTGAGTAAAAGCCGCATGTCCCGGTGTATCTATAAAAGTAATGCGTCTTTTATTTTGAGTTATGGCAATTGAAGCTCCGATTCTTTGGGTAATTCCACCGGCTTCCCTGGAAGCTTCATTGGTTTTTCTTATTGCATCAAGAAGTGTTGTTTTACCATGATCTACATGGCCCAAAACCACAACAACCGGAGGTCTTACATACGAATTCTGCTGAGATACACCTTCTCTGTCCATAGTTATTAATTATGGGTAGGTAACTTCCCATCTACTTACGCTTGGTCTTGTCTTTTTTTGCTCTTTGTCTTTAAAGATTTCTTTTTTGAACTTAAAGGATTACCTGTACCCTGAATTTCAATGTTCCAACCAGTCAACTTCATTGCAAGTTTTACATTTTGGCCTTCTTTACCAATAGCAAGGGAAAGTTGCTCGTCGGCGACTCGCACCTTAGCACTTTTGTTTTTTGAATCAAGTGTAATTTCAAGAGCCTCAACGGGGGCAAGGGCTGATTTTATAAGTTCTTTTTGATCTTCAGTCCAAGGAATAATGTCCACTTTTTCTCCGCCCAGCTCATTGGTAACAGCCTGAACACGAACACCCTTTTGGCCAACACAGCTTCCAACAGGGTCAACTCCACTTTGACTTGAGTAAACGGCAATTTTAGATCGCACTCCCGCTTCTCTTGCTACAGCCTTCACTTCAACACTTCCAGAAGTTATCTCCGGCACTTCGCGGGCAAAGAGCTTAACAACAAACTCAGGGTCTGACCTTGAGAGAATAATTTGTTTTCCACGAGGGGTATCCTCTATACTCTTTAGTAGAAATGTAAGACGTTGATTAGGATTAAGACGCTCGCTGGGAATTCTTTCAGATGCTGGCATTATACCCTCTGTTCTGCCCAGATCAACCCTAACGTTTGGTCCATCGAATCTTAAAATCATTCCAGAAATTAACGATCCAACACGACCACTAAATTCATCCATAATCGAGTTTCTTTCAGCCTCTCGGATTTTCTGATGAATTACCTGTTTTGCAGTTTGCGCAGCTATTCGGCCAAATCCCGGTGGAGTAACATCTTTTTTTTCTTCGGGCTTTCCAAGTGGCCAAGCAAAGATCTTCACCTCACCCGAAACGGAATTAAGATCCACATCATAATCAAATTCATCAACCTCAATTCCCTGTTCGCGTGCGTCTCTTTTGTAGGCAGCTACAATCGCCTGTTTAATTGTACCAACAATAACTTCGGGATCTAAACCACGTTCTGTGGCTATAGCTTTTAATGCTTGGGCAAACTCTGTTCTTGGTATTTGTGCTGCCATATTATTAAAAAAGGTGGGCACTCGTCCCACCACTTCCTAACCATAACTCTTAAAATTCCAAGATCTATCTTACTCCAAAAGTCTTTTGAAGTCAAACAATTTCACAAACCCTCTTCTCTCATCTTCTCAATCAGCTTTCTTTGCTCTCGGGTAAGGCTCTCGGGAATATGAACCAGGATTCGGACATACTCATCTCCACGACCCCTGTGGCGCAAAAATGGCAATCCTCTATCTCTAAGTCTAATCATGCTGCCGGGCTGGGTTCCGGGACGAATCTTTATTTTTACTTCCCCATCAATAGTAGGAACAGAAATCTCCCCTCCCAAAGCAGCCAAAGAAAAGGGAATCTCAACCCTAACAAAAACATCAGCTCCATCCCTCTCAAAAATCTCATGCGGCCTTACATTTACAGACAAAACAAAATCATTAAAATCAACTCTTGTGCCATCATCCACACCAGCCGGAATTTTTATCTTTCTTTTCTTGCCTTCAATAGAAACTTCCTTTTCAACACCGTGAGCTGCCTCCATAAAATCAAGGGTTATAGAGTATCTGGGTTTCCTTTGAACTCTAGCAAAAGGACTTCCTCCGCCAAAAAATTGCTCGAAAATTTCAAACGGGTCCCCAAAGTCAAAACCAGCAAAAGGAGAGCCTCCTGAAGTGGTATATGTATAAGTAAATGGTCCCCACCTTCCTGATTGCTGCCCAAAAGGGCTCCCTGCCCCCATACCTCCACCAGGAGCAAAGGCAGCGTGGCCAAACTGATCATACGCGGCCCTTTTTTGGGGGTCAGAAAGCACCTGATACGCCTCATTTATCTCCTTAAAACGTTTCTCTGCTGCCTCTTTATCATCTTTATGCCTGTCGGGATGCCACTCCAAAGCCTGCTTTCTGTAAGCCTTTTTTATTTCATCGGCAGAGGCGTTTTTGGAGATACCCAGAATGTCGTAATAATCAACCTTTGAATTTGCCATGAAGTAATAATAGCATTTTATTCACAAACTGTTAAGCACTCAATTTAAATGATTGCTAAGCCCGAAACAATCGAAATCTCTTATACCATACTCTTTAAAAAGAAAAAGCCATTTGTATCACTGTACTAGTACAGTGATAAACAATACAATAATTCTTACCATTGACAATTCGTAATACAATCAATAAAATGTAAGAATCATGCAAATATCAACCGTTACCAGCAAGGGACAAATAACTATCCCGACCGAACTGCGAAAAAAGGTAGGCATCAAACCTACCGACAAAGTCATTTTTAGCCTCGTTAATGGACAAATTCTTATTTCAAAGCTTGCAACTATTGATTCTCTATATGGCAAATTAGCCAATCCTAAAGTAAAACCTTTAAGCAACAAAAAACTTGATAAACTGATAAGAACCAAGCTCTTCTCACAAAAAGATAAATGACAATCTATCTGGATACTAATTATCTTATTCGCTTTTTTACCAAAGACATACCAGAACAAGCACAAAAAGCAAAAGAGACACTTTCCAAAACCAAAAAAATCTACATAGCCACAATTGTTTTAGCCGAAACTGTCTTTATTCTAGAAAATCATTACCAAGCAAGAAAATTAGATATTTGTGAGAGTCTGTTTGCCTTTATCAAACAACCAAATATCTCATCACCGCAATTTACTCCTCTAGCCTTAACAATCTACAAAGGCGAAAACATAAGCTTTTACGATTGCCTCCTGATCGCAGAGACCCTAGAAAACAAAGCAAAGCTAGAAAGCTTTGACATAAAACTTATGAAGATTTTCAAAAAATACGAGAAATATCAAGAAGTAAAGTAATTCAATTGTTTTAATGTATCGATACACTCCCTAAATCTACTCAACTACCTCCCCCTCTTCAACCTTCTCTTCTCCATCTTTTTTGCTTTTATTTTTTTCCTTTTCTTTATCTTGCTCTGTCTGGCTACCTTGCTGTCCAGCCGCCTGTTGTCCTTGATACATCGCCTGGCCCACTTTTTGCAATTCTTCAGAAAGTTCAGCCACTTTCTTATCCAAATCCTCTTTGTTTACATCAGTCTTTGCCAATTCATCTTTAACTGCCTTTATCTTTTCTTCAACTTTTTCTTTTACATCTTTTGGTGCTTTATCTCCAGCGTCTTTGAGTGCTTTTTCGGCAGCAGCAACCATTGCGTCCGCCTTGTTTCTGGCTTCAACCGCCTCTGCTTTCTTTCGGTCTTCCTCTTTGTGTTTCTCTGCCTCCTCCTGCATCCTTTTGATTTCCTCATCCGACAAACCAACCGCTCCTGTGATTGTTATATTTTGGGTTTTACCGGTTGCCTTGTCTTTCGCGGTAACTTTCAGGATTCCTGAGGCATCAATATCAAAAGTAACCTCAATCTGAGGAACTCCACGAGGAGCAGGTGGAATCCCGTCCAAGATAAACCTTCCCAAACTTTTATTGTCTGGGGCTAACGGCCTTTCTCCTTGAGTGACATGAATTTCAACCTGAGTTTGATTATCAGCTGCAGTTGAGAAGATTTCGGTCTTACTTGTTGGTATTGTCGTGTTTCTGGGAATCATGGGAGTTGCTACATGACCCAAGGTTTCAATTGCCAAGGTTAGGGGAGTAACATCCAAAAGAAGAATATCTTTAACCTCTCCTCCCAAAACTCCAGCCTGAATGGCAGCGCCAACCGCAACCACCTCATCTGGATTGACCGATTTGTTGGGTTCTTTACCAAAATAATCCTTAACCAACTCTATAACTTTGGGCATTCTGGTCATCCCCCCAACTAAAATCACTTCATCAATCTCATGAGGATCTAATTTCGCGTCTTTAAGGCAAGCCTCAACTGGTTTCATTGTTTTCTCAAGCAAATCTTCAACCAAACTTTCCAGCTTCGCCCGAGTCAGCTTGAGGGTTAAGTGAAGTGGCTGGCCATCCTTTTGAGTAATATAGGGCTGGTTTATCTCAACTTCGCCTGCTGCAGACAACTCAATCTTGGCCTTCTCAGCAGCATCCCGAACACGCTGCAAAGCCTGTTTGTCAGCCCTAAGGTCAACAGCATTTTCTTTTTTGAATTCATCGCAAATCCAATCAACTATCTTCTCGTCAAAATCATCTCCCCCCAAGTGTGTATCGCCATTTGTTGCCTTAACCTCAAAAACTCCTTCCCCAAGCTCCAGAATGGAAATATCAAAAGTTCCTCCCCCTAAATCATAAACAGCAATTTTTTGGGCATTTTTCTTATCCATGCCATAAGCAAGTGCAGCTGCTGTTGGCTCGTTTATAATTCTTTCAACCTTCAGTCCTGCAATCTCACCAGCCTGTTTGGTAGCCTGGCGCTGCGCATCGTCAAAATAGGCAGGGACTGTAATCACTGCTGAGTCCACACTCTCCCCAAGATACGCCTCAGCGTCTTTTTTAAGTTTCATAAGAATCCGCGCAGAAATCTCCTGGGGAGTATAAGTTTTACCCTCAACCTCGATAACAGCCATTCTGTCCTTGGCAGAGGTAATCTCATAAGGAACCATCTTTTTAGTCCTCTGAACCTCAACATCATCAACTCTTCTTCCCATCAGTCGCTTCACAGAATAAATAGTATTCTTGGGATTTAGTATCATTTGCCTTTTGGCAACATCCCCAACCAAGTTTTTGACAGGCTCAACAACCGAAGGGGTGATATTGCGCCCTGTATCGGCCGCAGGAATGACTTTGGGACGTCCTCCCTCCATTACCGCTACAACCGAATTTGTTGTTCCTAAATCAATTCCTACAATTTTACTCATAGTAAGTTAATTTTTTTTAATTTTATTTACTTTCACTTTCGCGTGTCTTATAACCAAACCATCCTTAAATTTCCACCCTGACAGCAAAACTTCAAGAATCTCTCCATCTTTTAAGTTTTTGTCTTCGGTCACCTCAACTGCCTCATGGACACTGGCATCAAAAAGCTCTCCCTTTTTAACCTCAATCTCCATAACTCCTTCTTCTTCAAAAACCTTTCTAAACTCTCCTATAGCTATCGCCAAGCCGGAATCATTAAGGTGCTTTTGGGCCGAAACAAACATATCATAAACTGATAAAAGTTTAGCAATTATTTTTAAAGCTGCAAGTTGCCTCAAATCCTCTCTCTCCTTCTCAACCCTTTTTCTTAAATTGTCATAATCTGCCAAGGCTCGCGCAAGTTGGTTTTTTAAAAGTTCCAAGTCTAAACTTTCTTTTTCTTGCTTTTTAACTTTTCTCCCTTTCATTGTGCCATCTCTTGAATAAGTCTTCCAAAATACCTCACAACAGGAATTACATAAGGATAATTTTGTCTAAAAGGACCAATTACTCCAATTGCACCGTTTTTGTCTTTGACTATAAATCTTGTTGCAACCACTCCCACAGGTTCAAAATAATCCCAACCCAACTCTTCACCAAAAAGAATCTCAATCGGGCTTAAACCAGTTAATCTCTCAAAAAAAAGCTCATGTAATTTTCTGGTCTCTTCAAGAATTGAAAAAACACTTCTGCAAACTCCTATATCTGAAAATTCTGGTGCATCCATTATATTTCCATAACCCGCCCTCCAACTATCTCCCTCCTCGGTTGTAGCAACAGCCAAAGCGTGAGTCTGTTGAGCCAAGGCGTTTGTAACTTGATTCATAAGCTTATCAAAATTTTGCCTTACCTCTCTTACCTGTTCTTTTGCCTTAACCTCCTCGGTCAAACTCATCTGCTTTTCCTCCATAAGTTGATCAATATAAAATTTCATGGCCAATGGCGTTGGTACTCTTCCAGCAGAAGTGTGCGGCTGGCGTAAATAATTCATTTTAGTAAGATCAAACATCTCTTTTCTTATGGTTGCAGGAGAAACTCCTAGATTGTATTTTTTTTCCAAAGCCAAGGAACCCACAGGTTCGGCTGTGGCAATATACTCATCAATTAAAGCGCGTAATATTTGGATCTGTCTTGCTGTTAGTGCTGCTACCATTAGCAGTAAATTAACATGAGTGCTAATTTGTGTCAAGTATTAACGCTCTCACTCGTCGGAAGAGAAAGTGGTTCAGCTTCTTTTGTTGGGGGAGCACCAATTTTCCTGCGTTTTAATAAACTAACAAAAGACGCAAGCTCTTGCGATTTTAGAAAGTAGGAAAACATTAAATAAACAAAAAAACCAACCAATGCTACTAACGAAGTTAAAATAAATAGATTAACAGTGTAGCGGGTATCCAACACAAAGCGATTAAAAGAAAGAGCTGTCTCCGGGTCAACGCCCTGTAAAAAAGAGAGTCTTTTTACCCATACAGAACGGTCAAAAAGTTTGAGAAAGAAAAACATAACTATTCCTGAAGCCAAGGCGGCAATAAAACTTTTTATCATGGGTATAATCGAATCCAGTGGTAAAGTATGGTCTATCCTTTTTACCAGAAAGAAAAATAACAAAAGAGCCTGGAATATTGCGCCCAAAGAGAAGGAAGCAGCAAGCGCCCAGACAGGTAAAGAAAAACCTCCCACTAGAATAATATCGCTTGCAATTGTAATTAGAACCGCACCAATAGAGATAGCAACTGGCGTTTTTGTGTCATGAAGTGCATAAAATCCTCTTGCCAAAAGGGCAGAGGCCGATTGAAATACTATACCCACTGCAAAAGCAGTTAAAACTAAGCCTGTTTGGACTGTAGACTGCCAATCAAAAATTCCGGTTCCAAAAACCAAGCGTACTATGGGAATCCTTAAAACAATAAGTGTAGTCGATAATGGAAGAACCAAAAAAACAATCTGATAAAGGGTGGTAAAAAGAGTCTTACGAAATGCCTTATAATCTTCAGACTGGGCAGAAAGAGTTGGTAAAGAGGCCTTTGCCAAAGACACGCCAAAAATTCCAACTGGCAAAAGCTGAAGTGTATTTGCAAAAGTAAAGTAAGTATAAGAGGCGGTAGAGATAATTGATGCGAAAAAAAGTTCAACAGTCTTTGCAATCTGTTGAAAGGAAAGGTCAATCACACGGGGAATGGCAAGTCTGGCTATCTGAATTACGCCTTGGGTTGGTTTGATATTTCTACTAAATCTAAAACCCAGTTTGTAAGCGAAGGGCAGTTGAACTGAGAAATGAAGTAGTGCACCAAGAAATACTCCATACCCGGGACCTGGTAAACCCAAAAAGGGAGAGAAAATCAAAGTCCCTAAAATAATTCCTAGGTTGTAAAAAACTGGAGCTAGGGCAGAAATTAAAAATCTTCTTAGGGATTCGAGTACCCCAGTTAGGACATAACTGACAACAAAAAAACCTTGGGCAGCGAATAAAATTTTTGCGATTGAAGCAATTTTGCGTGTGTCTTCGACCGAATAACCTGGGGCCAGGATAGTATAAAACGGTTCTGAAAAAAAGCTAAAACAAAAGGCAAAAACTATAAATATCAAAAGGCCTATATTCACAACCCTTCCAGCAATATCCCAAGCTTCTTTTTTACTCTTATTTAAAGCTTTTGTGAAAACCGGAATAAAAGCCGAGGAAAAAGTCCCAAAGACCAAGACTTCAAATACAAGGTCCGGCAATCTAAAGGCTGCAAAAAAAAGTGATAAAGATTCAGGAGTAAAAAAATGGGCAAGTACCCTTTGGCGCACCAAACCCAACACTCTTGAAGCAACAACCATAAACATGATGATTGTTGCTGCAGAAAGAACAGAGTTTTGTGGACCAGTAACAAGCCTCTTACCCCTTTTAAAAATCTTGTCAAACATATTGATATTTGAGCCTTGGTAAATTATACTGTCGATATCAGGAAAATTGAATTCACAATTTTTGAATTCCTAAGATGCCGGTAACCAAAACAGCCAAAAGAGCCCTTCGGGGTTCGAGAAGAAAAAAACTTGTAAACGAAAAGATTAGAAAACTATTAGACCTGGCTATTCGTCTGGCTAAAAAGTCCAAGTCCAAAACTGCAATTGCCAAGGCGTTTTCTCTTGCAGACCGCGCTGTCAAAAAGAAAGTTATTCACCGCAACAAGGCCGCCCGCATCAAAAGTAGTCTTTCCAAACTCCTTCCAAAAACAAAAACTAAAACAAAATCCAAAAAGTAATTCCTCTGGATTAAATAATTCTTCTCTCGGCAATTTCTGTGTGTTATATTTAAAGTAGTTATATGGCTGCCCTGAGGAAAAAAAAGCCTAGTGTAAATCTTTTGCCGCAAGAGGAATTTGCAGCTTCTACTGCCGGTAGGGTTTTAACGTGGATACTGTCAACTTTCAGAATTATAGTTATTATCACAGAGCTTATTGTCGTGGCTGCTTTTGTCTCAAGATTTTGGCTGGATGCGAAAATTTCGAATCTGAATGACGAACTAACCCAAAGACAATCAATTATCAAATCATTCTCGGATCTTGAAAAAAATTTCAAACTTGCTCAAAAAAAGCTTAAATTTTTCTCAGAAATCACAAAAGAAGACAATAAGTTCTTCCCTGTACTTTCCAGTAGTGTTTCTCTTTTACCTCCTGAAGTTACTCTTATTAAATGGAATTTAGATAAAGGCGTCCTTAAAATAACTGCAACAAGTTTTTCCGAACAATCAATTCTGCAATTTGTCTCAAACTTGGAACACTCTGGAAAATTTGAGAACGTGAGCGTAGATCAGATAGATATAAAAGCTGATAAGCCAGGAGTAAATTTCACCATAAGTGCAAGTTTAAAGAAAGAAAAATAATATGGCAGTAAGCTGGCAAACAGGTTATTTAAGATACAAACAATATTTTATGAATATCTCTCTTTTTTATAGGAAAAGAGAGGATGTCCGTATGTTTCTGGAAATTCTTCTGACACTTCTTGCAATTGCTTTTTTTGTTCTTGGGGCCATAAGACCCACATTGTTGACAATTGCCCAACTGGTAAACGATATTAAAGAGAAAGAAAAAACTCTTGCCGAGATGGAATCCAAAATAACTAACCTCAATAAAGCCAAGAATCTTTACTCTCGTGAATTTAGCAAAATTTCACTTTTGGATAGCGCCATTCCCAACTCTCCGGATCCACTTAAATATTCACGTCAACTTGAAGCACTGGTTCAAAAAAATTCTCTCGTCTTGAAAAAATTTACTCTTGGTAGGGTATCTTTACTCGGTACAAGCAGCAACCAACAAACTGCAAATTCTCAAGAGGTAAATGATTTTAAAAGTTTCAGTATTTCTTTGGACGTTCAAGGAGATTACCCACTTCTGACAACTTTATTTTCCCAATTAGAAAACTTAAGAAGGCCTTATGTTTTAGAAAGTGCTACTTTTAGTATTGTCCCCCAGGAAAACCAGATACTTTTGTCTATTACCGGCTTAGTGCCCTATCTTGAAAGTAGTAATTTAAATCAATGAGAACAAAGATACGCGCCCCAAAACTTGTGGTCATTACTGCGTTAACTGTAATCACAATTATAGTCTGGGTTTCATTTGAAGTTTACAGGGCGTTAACCAAAAGACCAGATGTAGGTGTTCCTCCAGAAATCCTTTCACCGATTGACCCCACCCTTGACGCCAATACTCTAGATAAGCTACAAGAAAGAATGCACTTTGAGGAGTCCGAAATTAAGATTAACAAACCAACACCAACACCTACACTAACCGTCGAAAAACCACAAAGTACCAGCGAAGAGGTCCAAATTTCAGAATGAAAAAAAAGTTTACAATTCCAACAATTATCGGTCTTTTTGTTTTGATAGTCGGGATAGGAATCGGAGTCTTTCTAGTTGAACGAAGTCAGGTCTTTAGGCTTGGGGCTCAAGCCGAAAAAGCACCTAAAAATATCAGGGTTACCAATATTACTGACTCCTCATTTACAGTCTCTTGGACTACTGATAAAGAGTATGTCGGTTATATAATTTGGGGAGAGTCAAATTCATCAATCAACAAGACAGTATCCTTTGAAGAAAATAAACCAACAACCACCAACTTAGTAACCATAAATAATCTAAATCCATTAACCAACTACTACTTTAAAATAAACTCAGGTGGAGTTGAATTTGATAATAGCGGCATACCATGGTCAGTTACTACCGCTCCCAAGATTGACTCTATTCCTTCAACACAGGTAATTTCAGGCACAATCCTTACCGCTTCGGGCCAACCGGCTGCAAATGTTTTAGTCTATGCAACTGCCGCCGGAGGAAGTCCGCTGGTTACCAAAACCTCATCCAATGGAAGCTGGGTAATTCCCATTAGTACCAGCCGAACCTACCCAGACCTTTCTTCGTACCTACCTATTTCTGCAAAAGACCCTACTATTAATATATTTGTTCAAGGGGGGCCTCGGGGTATTGCCTCAGCTCAAGTGTTTTTAGAAAGCGCAAGTCCCGCTCCATCAATCACTCTCGGGCAAACTTATGATTTTAGAAATGAAGAAAACTCCCTAGAGTTACCCAAAGCTTCACTGGAACTTCCCCAGTCCACATCCTCTCCAAGAATCACCTCAACAACCGGGACAGATAAATTTCCCACCACTGTTAGTTTAATAAGCATCAAGGAAAAAGAAAGCATTACCACCACAAAGCCAGAATTTTTTGGTCAAGGCCCCCCCGGCACAACAATCACAATAAAACTTGAGTCAGAACCAATAATTAAAACACTTACTATCGGGTCATCAGGAAGTTGGCAATGGTCTCCTCCCAGCGATCTTACCGAGGGGGAACACACTATCACCATTAGCTGGCGAGATTCCAGTGGAATCTTAAGAACCATAACCAGAAGCTTTACCGTGTTGGCAGCCGAGGGGCCGGCTTTTGAATCTTCTCCATCGGCAACCACCCCAACGCCAACTCCCACTCCAACTAAGACACCCACTTCTACTCCAACACCTAAACCAACTTCAACTCCCACTCCCACTAGACCAATTACACCAACCGCTAGTCCCTCTCCAACACCAAGAGTTTCACTACCTTCTACTACTTCAGGAATTCCAACAGCTGGAGACTTGACACCAACTATTGCTCTTCTTATGATGAGTTTAGGCCTAATTTCTACAAGCTTTATTATTTGGAAAAAGGGAGCAAATTAATATCATGGATCCAGTCTATCAAACAAATACACAACAACCTCTAGAAAATCAGCTTCCAGCATTTATGGTAAATGCCAATGAACCCCCGCGAGCAAACCCAGAAGAAGACCAAAACAGGTTAAAAAGGGTCTTGGGAGGGTTTGGAGGAAGTCGCAAAAAAACTATTGCAACAATTTTGGGTATCCTACTTCTAGTTGTTGGGGTTGGAGCAGGAGTGGTTCTTGTCCAACAGCGACAACTACAAGAAAAAGCGGCTGTCCAGAAATGTGATGGTTGGGCCAATCCTGGAGAGGTTCACTGCAACACTCAAGAGTGTCAGCAATATACTTGCGGGTCGGACGGTCGCTGGCAAGGACCACAGGGGACAGGAGTTTGCGCAAGCCATCCTGACTGCCAAACTAAGCCCCCTCAAGAAGAGTGGGAATATATCACTTTTATCTGTGACCAATGTTCTCCGGATAGAAGATGTCAAACTCCTGATGTGGGAGTGAACCCAAGAATGATTTTTGGAAATCAACCGGGGGCATGTAATCAAGTTGATAGAAGACCTAAGGGTTCAACCACCCAAAATTGGGAATTGGTTAGCCTTTGCGAAACAAATCAACCTTGTGTAATCAAACCAACCCCCACACCTACACCAACTCTTATACCCACCTCTACACCCACTCCGGCTGCGGATATCAGCGCACAATGTCTAAACATCAAAGCCTTTGACAAGGACTGGAATGAGCTTAGTATGGCTGAGCTTGCTAAACTCAAACCCAAAACCATCGTTCGTTTCACAGTAGTCGGTAGCGCAACTAGCGGAAGCTTTGATATGGGAAGATTTACGATAAATGGTGTCCAAAGAAATCCTGTTACAGCAAAAAGGCCGGGAACTCAGGAATTCTATGATGAATACACTATACCGGAAATTCCAACAGGACAAACTTCTTTGACTATTACCGTGAATGCTGAAATACATCATACAGTGGTGGGGTGGATTTAAAAATGGATACAATCAAGAAAAACTCAACAACAATTCTAATAATCTTAGCAACAATAATTCTAGCTGGAGTCGCCATATTTACCGCTGTCAGGTTATATCAACTAAGACAAAGCTCTGTTTCTCCTACTTATCCTGAATCCCAGCCTAAAGCCTGGGATTGTGAAAAGTATAATTTCTCTGTCGATAAATTTGGAAATGTCCAAGTGACAAATACTTCCGGTAGTGCAGTAAATCCCCAGCAGGCAAAAGTCTATATCAATAATCAGCTAGTTCAAACACTCGATGTTCCCTTGGTTGAGCCAGGACAAGTTGTCAATCTGGGGAAGGTTAGTGTACCCAAGGAAGGATTTGATTGGCGTGTTGAGGGAACTGTTGAATGTTTAGACTTTGGACATATTGAAGGATTAAAAACTTCCTGTGAAGCACTTACATTTACAATTAGTACTTCTATACCCACCCCCACTCCAACGCCAACAGGCACACCCAGTCCCACCCCAACCGGAACTTTGACACCAACACCCACGCCCACACCAACATCAACACCTAGTGCAACTTCCACACCAACCCCCACCTCTACGTCTACTCCTACGCCAACCAAGACTCTCGCACAGGCATCGCCCACGCCTACACTCACACCAGTTGGAGCAGCACTACCCGAAGCTGGAATTAGCTTGCCAACTATTCTTTTGGTTGGTATAGGACTGGTTCTGGTTTTCTGGGCAGTACTCCTGGTAGTCTAAATGCCCGACTGTTATACTTGCCCCCTATGGATATTGCGATAATTGGTGCTGGATTTACAGGCTTGAGTGCAGGACTAAGACTTGCACAAAGAGGACACAGGGTGAGTATTTTTGAAGCACATACAGGCCCCGGAGGGTTAGCTGGGGGGTTTAGAAAAGATAATTGGAACTGGCCTCTTGAGTACTACTATCACCATTTCTTTACCTCTGATCACTTCGCTTTAAATTTAGCTAAAGAAGTTGGAATTAAGACAAACTTTTATACTCCTAAAACTTCAACTTATCTAAATGGGAACATATATCAACTAGACTCACCCAAAAGCTTATTTAACTTCCCCCATCTTAGCTTTATCAACCGACTAAGAACCGGAACCGTCATATTTTTTCTTAAACTAAACCCCTTTTGGAAGATTTTAGAAAGTTCAACTTCTGAAGAATTTATAAGAAAAACCATGGGAGAACAAACCTGGCGGGTTCTTTGGAAACCACTTTTTTATGGAAAATTTGGGAAACTCGCAGAAGAAATTCCAGCTTACTGGTTTTGGACCAGAATTCACAAAAGGAGTAGAAAACTAGGTTATCCGGAGGGGGGTTACCTGACTCTGGCTGAAAAACTAGCAGAAAAAATAATTAAAAAAAGGGGTAAAATTTTTTACGAAACTTGTGTTGTAAAGGTTTTAGAGAACAAGGACAAATTTGTGATTAAATATGAAAATTCAGGAAAAGCCGAAAGTCAAAAGTTTGATTTTTTAATCTCGACAATCCCCTTCAAAACTTTTGATAAAATCTTCCCTGGATTGCCAGAAAAATACAAAAAAAAATTCTTAATGGTAAGAGAACTTGGAGTAATAAATGTGGTTATAAGACTTAAGAAACCCTTTTTACCCGATAAGACTTACTGGCTAAATATAAACGATCTTTCATATCCTTTTGTGGCTGTTGTTGAACATACCAACTTTATAAATAAGAAAAACTATGGCGGGGAGCACCTCTTATATGTGGGGAAATATCTTCCTGCCACAGACAAGCAGTTTTGGCTTGACAAGAAAAAATTAGTCTCACTTTATAAAAAATACCTCAAAAAAATAAATCCAGGTTTCGAAAAAAATATAATCGGAGTTGAAGTTTTCAAAACTCCTTACGCCCAACCAGTTTTTCCAAAGAACTACTCAAAACATCTGCCAGATGTTGTCTCCCCAGTACCAAGGCTCTTTATCGCCACCATGCAGCAGGTCTACCCTTGGGATAGGGGAACCAACTACGCCATCGCCATGGGTGAAAAAGTGGCCAATCTTATATAGTAAAAGTATGAGGGCAAAAAAAAACATACTTTCTCCAACTATTTTTATTATCTTGATATCTTTTCTAGGAGGGTTAATGAGGTTTTACAATCTCAACTGGGACGAAAAATTAAATTTTCACCCCGATGAACGCAATGTTGTCATGGCAGTAACCAGAATTTCCTTTTTTGACCAACTTGACCCAAAATTTTTTGCCTATGGAGGATTTACTATTTATTTATATAGAGCTGCCGCAGAGACTCTCGCTTGGTTTACTAAAAACGGCAGCTGGTTGACAGATTGGGGAAATATTAGTCTTATTGGACGACACTTTTCAGCTCTTGTCTCGACACTTTCAATTTTTCTTGTTTATATACTCGCAAGAAAGCTCTTTAATCTCAAGACAGCACTTTATGCTACCATTCTTTCTGCCTTTGTTCCGGGACTTATCCAATCTGCCCACTTTGCAGTTACAGAAAGCTTTCTTGTCTCTTTTGCTCTTTTAATATGCATTTTCTCTTTGAGAATCATCAATCAGAAAAAGACGGCGGCCTACATAACTACCGCATTTTTTTTGGGTCTAGCAGTTGCAACAAAAATTTCTGCACTGGCTTTTCTCGTTATACCAATTAGTGCCCATTTGTTAACCTTGACAAGAAAGCATTTTCTCAGAAAACAAGTTCTAGCTGCTGTTGCGGTAGTAGCGGGTTTAAGTATTTTTATGATTTTTTCTCCATACACTCTTTTGAACAGGGAAAAATTTTTTGAATCAATGAGGTACGAACACGGTGTAGTAAAAGGAACTTTACCTGTTCCCTACACCCTCCAATTTACAAATACAATTCCTTTTTTATATCAACTAGTTAATCTTCCTTGGCTTGTTGGTTTAAATGCACTAACTGGAGTTTCTGCTTTAATTTTGCTTTTTTTAATTGCTTTAAAAACAAGAAACAAGAATCTTTTAGTTTTTTTGAGTTTTCCTATTTTATACTTTCTTTATGTCGGCAGCTGGCACGCAAAGTTTGTTCGCTATCTTGTTCCGCTTATTCCTTTTCTTATTATTGCCTCTGGTTGGTTTTTGGAGAGGATTGAAGTCAAGTTGACCTGGTTGGGAAAAGCAATAAGTTTTTTTGTTATCTTTACAACCGTGGTTTGGGGAATTAGTTTTTTTTCTATTTACACAAAAACTCAAACAAGGATAGAAGCTTCTTACTGGATTTACAAAAACATCCCCCGAGGGTCAACGCTTTATACCGAGCATTGGGATGACGGATTGCCGGTACCGCTTAGCGAAGGAAGTCCTAATTTATACAAAATCGAGCAACTTACTATCTATGAACCTGATAATTTCCAGAAAGCCCTTTATTATGCTGACAAGCTCGCAAGTGGCGAGTATATCATTCTGAGTAGCCGAAGATTATGGGGGACTCTGACACATTTGCCCGATATGTATCCAATAACCAGCAATTATTACAAATTATTATTTTCCGGAAAACTTGGTTATTTTCAAATTGCAAGTTTTTCTTCGTACCCAGAAATTTTCGGAGTCAGTATTAACGATGATGCCAGCGAAGAAACATTTCAGGTTTACGACCACCCAACAGTCTTAATATTTAAAAAATTCCAAAAACTCTCAAAAGGAGATATCCTTAATATGCTTTATGACAAATGACATTATCTACATAACTACTTGGTGGTTGGTGTTTTTGGTTATTGGAGTAGTTAGTTTTCCTTTGGTATGGTTTTTTTTGCGGCGTTTTTCTGACGGCGGCTATGGATTCACAAAAATTGCTGGGCTCATTCTTACTTCTTATACCGCTTTCTGCGGAGGAACTCTAAAAATCTTGCCATTCAAAACCATAAATCTTTATATAATTCTTGCAGCTTTTTCTCTCCTGAACCTGTTGATTTTCTCAAAGCATAAAAATCAGATATTAAAGACTTTGACAGAACGAAAAAGGATAATTTTGGCTCAAGAAATTTTGTTTTTTTTAGGACTTTCTTTTTGGTCAATAATTCGTGGCTTTCAACCGGATATCCGCGGACTTGAGAAATTTATGGACTTTGGTTTTATCAACTCAATCTTAAAAAGTGATTTTTTTCCTCCTTCTGATATGTGGATGGCGGGAAAAGCAATAAATTACTACTGGTTTGGACACCTTTTTACGGCTTTCGCTACAAAAATTTCCCAAATTCCCTCTGATATTACCTATAACCTTATGATTGCAACCATTGCTGGGTTTACCCTGACAGAAGTCTTCTCAATTGTTTCAACTTTTCTCTTATCAGCAAAAATCAAAAAAATGCAAATTGTCTATTTGGGAGCTATAGCCTCTTCGTTTTTGGTGGTTTTTGCCGGCAATTTCCACGCTCCCTTTTATATCTTAAAAGACGGCACGGAAAGATACTGGTATCCTGACGCAACTCGCTTCATTGGTTACAACCCCGACGTTGAAGATAAAACAATTCACGAATTTCCTATTTATTCCTTTGTTGTTTCTGACCTTCATGCACATCTCCTCAACCTTCCTGTCGTTATTTTTTATCTGGCGCTTTTGTGGAACCACTTTATTTCTATAAACAATAAGAAAAAATATCTAAACCACATTCTTATGAGTTTTTGTTTGGGAGTAATAATTATGACAAACACTTGGGACTTTGCAAATTATTCCCTGCTGACCTTTGTAATTTCTCTTGTTCTTACCAGAAAAAAGTTTATCCAAAGAGCAATTACCATGGGAGCTATTGGAATTGGCGCTATCATTTTTGCTTTACCCTTCTTGACTCATTTTTCATCGATTACCGAGGGAATAAAATTTGTTCACAGCCACTCCCGCATTTGGCAACTGGCAATTTTATGGGGGTTTCCGGCAATTACAGGAACAATCTTTTTTCTTATTCTTGGCAGAAAAAGAAAGATTATTGTTTCAGATTTATTTATCCTTGGCCTTTTCTTGACTGCCTTTATTCTTGTTATCATTCCCGAGATTATTTATGTCAAAGATATCTACGCTGCATCACACTATAGAGCAAACACCATGTTTAAACTTACCTACCAGGCTTTTGTAGTAAGCTATCTGTCAGCAGGATACGTTTTTGTTAGAACTTTCTTCTTAGTAAAAAAATATCTTTACAAATACATCCTAACCACCACCTACTTACTACTAGCTAGTAGTGTACTTATCTATCCATACTTTGCAATCAAATCTTATTATGGGGAACTAAAAACCTACCACGGGCTTTCTGGAGAAAAATGGCTTGCTAGCCAGTATCCAGATCAATACCTTACACTCCTTTGGTTTAGGGAAAATGTCATTGGACAACCAGTAATTCTTGAGGCCCCCGGAGACAGCTACACGGACTACAACATTCTTTCAGCTTATAGCGGGTTGCCAACCGTCCAAGGCTGGTTTGTCCATGAATGGCTCTGGCGGGGAAAACCGGAGATTCCCCAAGCAAGAGTCAACGATGTACAAATTATTTATACGTCGCAAAATTTAAACGAAACTAGAAATCTTTTGCATAAATATAAAGTGGAATATATAGTGGTTGGTGCATTTGAACGACAAAAATATCCAAACTTAAATGAACAAAAGTTTACACAACTCGGGGAGCCTGTTTTCTCAGCCGGACAATCAAGAGTCTATAAAGTCACTGTCATTTAATCTTCAAGTCATTTATTCAAAATCTCCTTTACCCATTCTTTTACTTCTGACCAATCTCCTTTTTTGGGGATAAAGACATAAAGATTATCATACTTGGCGGAAATTGGCGGATTCTCTAAAAACTCCTCTGGTAGAATAAAAGACCTCTTGGATTCTCTAGCGTCAAAAGCGCGTCTTACCAGAATAACCAAGACAGAATCGCCTATGTCTGTTTCGATAGAATCTTTAAATATTGTCCAAAGAGAGCTAACTTTTGATTTGGAAAGAAAAATCGAAGGCATGGAGACTTTTTTAATTATCGCATCTATAATTTTCTGCTGTCTGGCGCTTCTGGCAAAATCGGTTCCCTCATCACCTTGGGCATTGCGGGAACGCACAAACTTTAGGGCAGTTTCGGAATCCATTGTTTGCAAACCTTTCTCAAATCTGACAGTCTCGTATCTACACTTAAGTTCTTTATCTCCTTCGCACAAATCATTTTCTCGTCCAGGAATTGGGTATTTCTCATCTGTAAAAGAATTTTCAACATTAACATCAATACCCCCCAAAATATCTATCACCTTCAAAAAGCCGTAAAAGTCCACAACTGCCGCGTAGTGAATTGGTTGCCCCAAAATTTCCTCTACCGAAGACTTGGCCAAAAGTATCCCGCCACCGCTTTGTTTTTGGTTCCCCCAATAATAGATGCTGTTTAATTTAGCCCGAAGCGCAGGAATCCAAATATCCCGGGGAATAGAGATAAAAACAAGGTCGTCTTTCTTGTGAGAGAAGGAAACAAAAATAATTGTGTCTGTCAAATCCGGCGCCTCATGTCCTTCTCCTCCTTTTCCCAGAATCAAAACATTGGTTCTGCCCTCAAAGGATAAAACTTCTTCAGATGGGGTAAAAAGAAAGTTTTTGGCAAGGTCTAGATAATAACCAAGACTAGTCTTGCCTATAAAACCTACAATTCCCCAAATAACAAGAGATACACCCATGCCAATTATGCCCAACAAACCAATCCGTGTTAACCAAAGATGCTTTAAAATCCTTCTTTTTAATCTTGATAAAAAAATTCTGCGTTTGGTTAACTTCTCTTCTTCCATGGTAGAATAAAACCCAGTGATGGGTATTGTATTTAAAGATAACTCTTATAACAAGCTCTTGGAAGAACTGAATCATCCACAAAGACAGGCTGTAACTTACGAGGGCGGACCTCTTCTGGTCTTGGCCGGGGCGGGAAGTGGTAAAACACGTGTTCTAACCCATCGGGCTGCTTGGCTTATCGCCACTCGCAAAACCAAACCCGAAGAAGTTCTTCTTCTAACTTTTACCAACAAAGCTGCTAACGAAATGAAAGAAAGAATCACCACTCTTTCTAATCAAGCTCCATTTTTTGCAGGAACCTTTCATTCTTTTTGCGCCAGAATTTTGCGGCTTGAAGGGAAGTATATTGGTATTAACCCCAGTTTTATTATTTATGATGAGGAAGATCAAAAAGACGCCATTAAGCAGATACTTAAGGATTTCGATTTACTAAAAGACTCTTACAGTCCAGCAAACGTTGCCTCCGAGATATCGTCAGTCAAAAACCAGATGATTACCCCCCTTGGCTATTCAGAGATTGCCAATGGAGAATGGCAAGAAACTTTTTTTAAGATTTACTCTGCTTACGAAAAATTTTTAATCGAAGTTGGGGCATTGGATTTTGACGACCTTCTTTTGAAAGCAGTTAAATTATTTGAAGAGTCAAGGGAGGTTTTGGATAAATGGCAAAACAAACTAAACCATGTTCTTGTTGACGAATGGCAGGACACTAATAAAATTCAGTATAAGCTTACAAAACTGCTGGTTGGTAAACAAAAAAATATCACGGCAGTTGGAGACGCGGCTCAATCAATTTACAGTTGGCGCGGTGCAGATTTTAGAAATATAACCAATTTGATACACGACTTCCCAAATATAAAGATTATCAATCTTGAACAAAATTACCGCTCAACTCAAAACATTTTGTCAGCAGCTAATTCAGTTATATCCAAAAACACCACACATCCGGTTTTAAACCTTTGGACCCAAAACGACACTGGAGAAAAAATAAGAATCTTTAAGGCCAAAACAGGGCTTGATGAAGCTAGTTTTGTTAGCCGTGAAATCAAGCATTTAAAAACAACAGAGGGTTTTGATTTTAAAGACTTTGCGGTTTTGTATCGAACAAACGCGCAGTCAAGAGTTTTAGAAGAGGCATTCTTGCACTTTGGTATTCCCTATATAATTGTTGGTGGAATACGTTTCTATGAGAGAAAAGAAATTAAAGATATACTTTCTTTTTTAAGACTTTTAGTTAACCCCTCTGATGTTGTTTCTGAAAGAAGGGTCAAAAAACTGGGTAAGAATCGTTTTGAAAGATTCAAAAATTTTGCCGAAAAAATCCGCGAAGATTTGAAAGATTATTCTACCTTGGAATTGATGGATAAAATTGTGCAAAGTACAGATTACCTTGGGCTTTACCAAAAAGAATCTGAAGAAAACATTGCCCGGCTTGAAAATATAAAAGAACTTAGATCGGTTGCTACAGAATTTCCAAACATAGAAAACTTTTTGGAAAACGTTACCTTGGTTGAAGCCGAGCAAAATGAAAAGGGATTTCTTAAATCGGCTACGATTAATAAAGGAAATAGCGTCACTCTCATGACTACCCATGCCGCCAAGGGTCTAGAGTTTCCTGTTGTCTTTATTGTTGGCATGGAGGAAGGACTTTTCCCCCATGCGAGGGCTTTATGGGAAACTAGTGAACTTGAAGAAGAAAGGCGTTTAGCTTATGTTGGTATGACGAGGGCAAAGAATCTTTTGTATCTAACCTATGCTTCTTGCCGCCTTTATTTTGGTCAAAAATCCTCAAATCCACCAAGCAGGTTTTTGATTGAGATTCCTGAGTCACTTATCAAACCCATAAACCACTCCATCATCAACAAAATTTTGGAATATAATTTTAATGAATAAATGCAAATCCGAGAAATAACACCAAAAGAAAAAAGTGCTTTTAATAAAGTTGCAGTTCATCCTCTACAAAGTTGGGAGTGGGGAGAGTTCAGAAAAAAAACAGGAAATAAGGTTATTAGAATCGGGGAATTTGACGGAAAAAAGTTGCTGCGTGCAACCCAGATTGTTTCAAGCTCAATTCCCCACTCTTATTTTCAAGTTGCCACAATTCTTAGGGGGCCTGAGATATCAACCCAGATGCTTTCTTTTTTAAAAAAGCTGGCAAAAAAAGAACACTTCATATTTATAAAACTTGAACCTTATATCATAAGGTCTAAAAAAACCGAAAAATTAATAAATCTTTTAAGAAGTTCCGGGGCAGTAAGGGGCAGGAGATTTTTTACTCCAACTAGTTTTTGGATTGATTTGACCAAATCCGAAAAAGAGCTTTTTTCCAGTTTTCACCCCAAGACTCGCTACAACATCCGTTTGGCCCAAAAAAAGGGTGTAATTATCAAGGAGGATAATTCTTTAGAGGCTTTTGAAAGGTATCTTTCTTTGACGCGCGAAACAATTGCTCGGCAGAACTTTTATGCCCATAACGAAAACTACCACCGTCTCATGTGGGAAACACTACATAAAGCCAAAATTGCAAAATTACTCACGGCAACTTATAACCACGAAATAATTGCCACATGGGTGCTTTTTGTCTGGCATGACTTTCTTTATTATCCTTATGGAGCTTCAACCGACAAATACAAAAACGTCATGGCTAATAATTTGATGATGTGGGAAGCAATTAAATTTGGTAAAAAGTTAAAACTAAAAACTTTCGATTTGTGGGGTAGGGAAGAGGGAAAGGGCTTTACCAAATTTAAGGAGGGCTATAATCCCAAAGTTATCGAGTTTTTAGGCTCTTGGGACCTTATTACCAGCCCCGCCTATTATCCATACAGGTTCGCCGAGTCTCTTCGCTGGCTTTATCTGCGCGGCAAGGCAAAGCTTGGCCTTTCAAAACCAAAATTCTAAATGCAGGATCTTCGCCAAACTAAAAACTATGCCAAATATATGAGACTTATTGGCTGGGAAGTTGGAAAGTTAAATGATATATATTATTTCAGTAAGAAAATCCCATTTATCGGGAGGGTTGTCAAAATCCAGCGGCCCAAAAACTTTTCTGTATTAATGTATCGATACATTAATACAAAACTAAAACCCTTCCAGATTATTTTTGAACCCCAAAGAGAAAACCACTTAACCCAGCTAATCAAAAACGGTTTCAAACTCCGGAAATCTACATTCTTGCCTTCCAAAACAATTCATATTGATCTCACAAAAACAAGAAAATTTCTTTTAAAAGGAATGCATTATAAGACTCGCTACAATATCAAAATTGCCCAAAGAAACAAAGTTGTAATAAAAATTTCAAAAGATATTGAGCTTTTTGCCAACTTTTGGCAGTTTTGCGCTCGCAAACGCGGATTATTTTTCTCGCAAAAAAAAGAGATAGTTTCAATTCATAAAGCTTTTAAAAATGATTCAGATGTTTTTTGGGCATTTTCGAAGGAGGGTATTATTTTGGGAGGAATACTTATGATCTACACCAAAAATATAGCCTATTATATGTATGCCGCTTCAACTTTCGAGGGCAAAAGCCTTTTTGCCCCAACGCTCTTGGTCTGGAAGGCAATAAACAAATCCAAAAAAAGAGGTTGTAAAATCTTTGATTTTGAGGGAATTTATGATGAACGTTTCCCATTAAAAAGCTGGCTGGGTTTTACCCGCTTCAAAAAATCCTTCGGAGGTAAAATTATCGAATATCCGGGTGCTTTCCAAAAAACAATAATTACAAATTTGTTTAGATGGCCTTAGATATAAGAGAAACTAATCCACGTTACAATACAGCTTATACTCACAACTTCTACAAAGAATTCCTCCGGAACATCTGAAATCTGACCCTTCGATTTGTCTTCTTATCTCATAAATCTCTTCAGTAGCCTCATTTAACTGTTTTTCAGTTCTCACTGTAGTAATTTTTTTCTGATTGTCAAAATAATAAAGTGTTAGTTTTACTTCTTCCGGACGCTTTCCAAAGGGAATTTCTTTGACTAAAGTAGCACAAAGAGCATAAAAGGTGAGCTGCAGGTCATGATCAATCTCCTTTTGTGTTGGGACATTGACTCCAGTTTTGTAATCAATAATTTCAATTACTCCGTTTCCCAAATCATCAACTCTATCAATCTTCCCCCCGACGACAAGTGGTCTTTCTTTTTCTTTGCTGGGAAGGGGTGCGCGAAATTGCTGTTCAAGAACAATAGGTAAAATACCCGGGTCAAATTCACTCTTATAATATTCTCTCAAATACCTTTTTGCTTTCTCAAAAGACTTTTGTTCATGACTCTTGCTAGCATAACCCTCCCTTATCCAATTTTCAGATAACTTGAAAAGAAGCAGTTCTTCGGATGGTCTTTCCCCTTTTTTGAGATCCTCATAGAAAAACCTTAACGCCGAGTGAATAGATACACCAAAGCTTTGGGAAGCAGATGGGGGAGTTGGCACATTTAAGATATAGCGAAGCCTGTAGTGCAGTGGGCAGGTTTTAAAAGTTTCGATTTGAGAATAGGAAAGATAAGTAATCGGTTGATTTATCCGGGGGGGAATTTCTGGCTCTTCAGGCTTGCTCCATTCTAAAAGTGAAAGTTGCTTCTCCTCAATTACTAAATTGCGCAATTGCTCAATTGTCTTCTTCCCTAACGCTTCGATTACAAATGGGGAAATTTTTCTTTCTCTTTTACCTTCACCATAATAATTAGCAGCGGTAAAATAAAGCCTCTGGGCCGCCCGCGTCATTCCTACATAAAACAACCTTCGTTCTTCTTGTTCATGATAATCTCCAACCGGCAATATTTCTTTAATTAAATCTTCGGGGATAGGAATCTGTTCGCGGCGCTCTCGAGTAGGAAAACGACCAACGACAAGATTAACCAAAAAAACTACTGGAAACTCCAGCCCCTTTGAAGAGTGAACGGTTAAAATATTTACTCGATTTTCTTCCGCCCAGTCAATGTTATTAGCTAGGGGAGATTCGCCCAACTGCATCGACAAATTAATCCAATCAACCACAGCGGCAACTGTAGCATCCTCATGGTCAACCTCATAAGTCTTTAGAC